>CAKQQK010000005.1:0-58666 GCA_934270935.1 uncultured Coprococcus sp.
CATCTATGTTGTCTGTACCAATATTCACAACCTTATATCTTCCGGCCCACTGTCCATTGACCTCAGCATACTCATCAGTTGAGCCATAGAAGTACAGCATGGAATCTTCTTCTGTAAACTTCTTGAATATCTCACCATCTTCATATTTTGCCCATTTGCCAGTCCTTGCTTTATCAAGCGCCTCAGCTTTTTCAAGCTGGTCAAATGATCCCAGCAGCAGATCCTGACATTTCTCAGACACATAATACTGTCCCGGTTTCAGACTGGATATCTGCGTGTAGTCACTTATGACAAGACTGTCTATATCCTTCACATCCGAACTTCGTTTGACATAGGCAACCGGTGCCTCAAAACTGAGTGGGATACTGCCGCTTTCCTTTATGTTGTCCTCGTATTCTTCCAGCAGATAACAGTCATCTATGCCATCCTCCTTCAGATAGCGGTACACATCGGTCAGATCATCCGCACTGCGCTGAACTTTGTCTGATGCATATTCAGACTGATATATAGTTGGCATCTCCCCGTTCTCGTATGCGGTATCGAGCCTTACGCTATATTCGTCCTCCGGTATGAATTCATAGCTTACATCTACATTCTTCTGGCTGTCGGCAAATGCCTCCACAGCACTGTCCATCATCGCTTCAAGTCCCTTGTCGGTCTGCCCATCCGGGACAGCGATCCATATAGTTACATCCGATGCGGGAAGTACCGCTTCAGACTTTCTGTCTCTGTATATATAGAACACACCAATAGAAAGCGCTGTCAGGAATACAAGTGCTGCTCCTATGGTTATTGCTCTCTTTATCCTTCTCGTCCTAAGTTCTTTTCTCGGTTCTTTAACTTTTTTCCTGCCATCTATGGCCTGCTTGAACTCATCCACATTCTTGAATCTGATCTCCTGATGTATGGACATGCCCTTCATGATGGCATTGCTGATATCCTCTGGGATATCGGGGCAGAGCTCCTTTGCAGTCTTCACCTCATCCTGCTGGACTCTGTTAATGGACTCATCAGGTCTCACACCTGTGACAGCCCTGTACATCGTCGCCGCAAGTGCATACACATCGGTCCATGGTCCCTGCATACTCTTGGACTGATACTGTTCCGGCGGTGCATATCCCGGTTTCAGTATGATGGATCTTGTGAGTTCTTTGTCTGTATCAGAAAATCTCGCCGCACCGAAATCTATAAGTTTTATTCTTCCATCATTACAGAGCATGATGTTGTCCGGACTTACATCCCTGTGGATGATCCCGCCCGCATGCATCTCACGAAGCGCATCTATGACTGCATCAGCTATATGTATGGCCTCAGCACAGTCTATCCGTCCGCCCTTATATTTGAGATAATTCTTGAGTGTGTTTCCACCCAGATACTCCATGATAAGGTATGCGGTATTGTTCTCTTCAAAGTACGCATCCACATGGACTATATTCGGATTGTCAATGAACTTCGCCATATTCTTGGCTTCCTCAAGGAATCTGTCCAGATCTGACAGGTACTGCTCCCTGCTCTCGCCGGTATAGACGATGACTCTCGGATCCCCCGGAACCCTCTGCACAAGTCCCGTCGGATAATATTCCTTTACAGCGACCACAGTCTCGAGAACCTTATCCCACGCCTTGTACGTAATTCCGAATCCACCAAATCCTATTACTGTTCCTATGATGTATCTTTCATGAAGCCATGTTCCGGGATACAGATGATAAGGCTCCTTTGGAGGGCTTCCTTCCATATATCCGCAGAACGGGCATATCTCACGTTCATTTACATTGCCATATACAAGATTGAAAAGATTGAAACAGTTCAGACATCTTCTCTGCATCTTAAGTCTCCTCTCATTTGCCACACATTATCTTTGTCAATTCATCTGTCACATGAGTCTGAACGAATCGATCTCGTTTCCAAATCTGATGACAGTACCCGGGTCTATGGATGTCGGCACTCCCTTCTGAAGTTTCATGCCACCCTCGATGAACGTTCCATTGCTCGAATAATCTGTAACCACATAATTCTGTGACGCCGCCAGATATTCAACCATACAGTGTCTGCGGCTTATCCCCTGCTTTTCTATGATGAGATGACTGCACGATGCATCTCTTCCAACAACTATAGGTGTGTCAAGTGATACCAGAACTCCTGCATACGCACCCTGAACTCCGATCATCGTTCCTCTCTTGTTCAGGTATCTCGCAGGCTGGTACATCACTTTGTTGTCAACTCTGTACTGCACTATGAACTGAATCACTGCAAGGATCAGCGAACATACTGCGCACGCAACAAATATCCAATATCCGTATCCCGCTGCGTGAACCAGGAAGTTCTGTCCGAATATCCTCACCTGAGTCTCCACCTCAGATATCGTTCCAGATGTGTAGGAATTGTCCACAAGATACTTTGCAAATGGATGCTTCAGGAACACCGGTATAAAAAGGACTGACAGCATAGCAAGCGCCGAAAGGCCATAGCTGACTGCCGAGAATATGTATGTTCTTCTCTTCTTTCCGAGCCACTGGAACAAAAGTCCAGCCACTGCCAGCACCCAGGCCGCTATAAATGCCACATACACAAATATGGAAAGTCCTTTCACACCGTCCGATATATACTTCTCATCATCAGGCCTGTCCCCCTGTGTGTTGTTTACATAAGAAAGACCATCCATGAGCTGATATGCGTTAAGTCCGGCTTCATTTCCAGGAATTATCCAGAATCCCTCATCTGTGATATCGTCATCCACGAACACTTTCTGTACTGCGTCTGCACAGGCAGCAAACGCCGGATCACTCATCTCCTCATACGTCCTGTCGTATACTTTTGCATCAGCCTTCTCAAAATCCCAATAGTCCACACTTATATATCTGCCAAACGTGAGTGCCAGTCCTGTGGCAAGCAGAACTGATATCACTATTTTCATAACCAGGTTTGCCTTCATATCTCTGCTCCTTATCTATTCGTATGTTACACACAGCTCCACACTGCTATGGCCGAGTTGTTATCCATATTCACACCTCTGCCATTTGCCTTGACTACCTCTGTCATGGATGCCATCCATTCATCCACTGTCTTTGCTTTTTTCAGAAGCTTTGTCATGGTCTTTTCATCTATAAGTTCCCAGAATCCGTCCGTACACAACAAGAAAGCCTGTTTTTCCTCAAGAAAAATGGCTTCCCTGCATTCGTATTTCTTTGATTCCCATGGGCTTCCAAGCACACGAAGCAGCTTATTCCTGTCCTCATGGCCCCGTATATTCTTCTCCTTCAGTTTGTGCGCAAGCACAAGCATCTGCGGAACACTGTGATCCAGCGTTCTCTCCTTTAATTTATTGTTATGGAAATAGTACAGGCGTGAATCGCCTATATGAGCCCAGCGTATCTGATCAGCACACACATCAAGAACTACCAGCGTAGTCTTCATCCCATTTGAGCGGTCATGCTCCTGTGCACCAAGTATCTCTGTCTGAGCGTTCTCGAATATATCAGACAAAATATCTGTATCCTGTATCCCCTTATTTTCAAAAATCTTTCTCGCAGACTCCATCGCCATGGCCGATGCGACCTCACCTTTTCCATGTCCGCCAAGGCCGTCCGCAACAGCAAATACATATCGTCCATCTCTGTGAAACTCTGCTATGGAATCCTCATTCTTTTCCCTGTTTCCTATGTCAGAATACAAACTGTATGTGATCATGTCTCTCGCCCTCCATAAACATGAAAATTATACCATGATACGACATGCTGCACTTATTGTCATGTCTAATATGCAAGTTAGCCTGTCTAAATTAAAATCCTGTTCTCTGCGGCAGACTGACAACCTCTGCATCCTTGAATGTATCATCGATCTGAGCCTGTTCTGATTCTGCAGACGTCTCCTTAAGGCCTGGTGCATCCGCCAGGATTACGTCAGGCAGAAGGTCTTCATCCCGGGTAAGTTTATCCCAATCTGCACTTTGGAAATTTTCAATCAGATAAAAGTGTACGCCACCAGCATTATCAACCCAAGTATCAGTCAAATTTCCATCGTCATAGTAGATAACATTCTGCTCTTCAAGAAAGCTGTACTGTATGGTCAGCTCGCCTTGGCTGTACCTATACACTTTGTCATATCTTTTGCCATTACTGTCTTTATCTACATAATTGCGTATCAGACAGGCATTTTCCCCTGTGCGTTCTATCACATATTTATTTACACTATTGCCATAGAAAACATTTTCCGGAGAACCATTTATCAGTGCATACATGGCATACATGACATCATCTCCATCCATGATGAACATTTCGCAAATACCATCCCCGTCGATATCACAGAAGCAATACCCCAGACTCTCAGGCTTATAATTTATGATCTCAGACCAACTTGAGATATATCCGATATAAAGACTTTTCGAATCAGGACCACAGTGTCCAAGCATCTCCCTGTACCCACTATACTCATGTATCACATCGACGTATGCTTCCTCATAATCAATATCCTCCTGCTCGACAACTACAGAATCCTGCTCTGAAGTGTCAGCGTCAGACTGTTCTTCTCCTGAATTTCTGTTTGAATTTTTTTCTGATTTCTCATCCAGATCACTCTCTGAATCTTCCTCTGAAACGTCCTGGGAGTTATTCTTATCCGCTGACCCATCTGCATCGTCCGTATTCTCTGATACCAGATTTCCGTCATCAGATATCGCAAATCCAAGTTCATTCAGGTAATCCGCATCTATACCGCAGCCCGATAGCAGCAAACCCACTAAAGATAAAACTATTACACAGCTCAACTTTTTTCTCATTATCTCTGCCCCCCTCATTAAACACCTCATTAAACATCTGTTCGTTAAAGATACCGTTGCCGGAAACTGATGCTGAATTTTAAAAAATTCATAGAAGAATCAATACATCTTTTTTATCACTTAAAACTCTCCGAATACGTCCGTCCTATCCGGATCTGCTCTCCGCCCTGCATCGTTATCATAGAATGATTGTAGTTCTTAACATAATCCATATTCACGATCGCCGCGGCGTGGCATCTCACAAAATTATCAGGCAGTTCTTCCACAATCTCGCTGAGAGGTTTGTACTCATAAAAAATTCCATCCTTCGTATAAAATTTTGTCACTCTGTTCTCTATACGTATGAACTGGATATTTCTGCAGTCAAGCACATTCACTGTTCTGTCATACCTAATCTTTATGTAACACTTGCGGTCTTCGTTGATCTTCTCATTGATCAGATCCATATAATACTTTATAAGTCTGTTGTCATGCTTATGTTTCAGCACACAACATACATGTGACGCCTCATATACATCCACATCATCCGGCACATATTCTGCATAAAAAATGACCTTGCAAGAAGGCGAAGCCATATTCACAAGCTTCGCCAGTTCGACTCCGATCTGTTTATTTGCAAACACGATCTCCGTAATAAACACATCACAATCGAATCTTCCTTCATCAAGATCTAATGTTACCGAATCAGGGTTATATGAAACAATCTCCACATTTTCCCTACCAATATTAGTATTTTGGATCTGCATCTCAAGCAATGCCACTGTCTTTTGTGAATTTGCAAATGACGCATCACACACTCCGATTTTCATTTTTGATGCTCCTCCCCTCATTTTTCTATGAACATCTCGCCTCATCGGTTATAAATTTATCGGAATATATGATGATTATCAATTATTACCAAACCCTAAAAAAGATAAAGTAATGTTCTGAATACACATGGTAAAAAGACATTAAATCATTGTATTGTCTATTTGTCAGTTTTCATCGTCTATTTGTTTGATCTGTTTTCACATCGACAAAAACTCTCATAAATCGAACGTTTTAATATTGTATTAACGTTTTATCTAGTATATATTTTTATTGTATTTAGTTTATTTTTCATCATGCAACTTTTGAGGGGGACACAACACATGAAATACAGAACAAGACCAGCAGAGAATATATGGTCTCTGGAAGAATTATTTACAGATTATTTTGGACTCAGCATACCTATAGTCCCACAGACATCTTCTTTTTCCAACAAGCACACCTTTAACAGGCTATTTTTCTCACAGAATATCAACCAATATACAGATATAGACACCATTTTGTCATTTTCAGTTTTTAAAGACAGCGACTTAGACAAACTCAAGGCGGAGGCATCATCAATATCAAAGCCTATTTTTTACATTATACGGCCTGATGAGAACTTCCCTACAGGTTCAAAACTGAGTGTTCTCTTTTCCAATCTTGCCAACAAAAACTTCACCGGAAAAGAACAGCCTCCAGCCATCAGACAGCTGCTTCGCTCCATTGATTATGACAAAATGTGCTCGCGAATTGATCTGCTTATAAATAAAAAAGCCGAGGCTTCCGAAAGTTCTATCACAGAAATCCAATCATACTGTAGTGATGTACTTGCTACAGATACATCCCTCACACATTACTGTGCACTGTTCAAATGCAGTACGCCTGCGGAATACCTCTCCACATTCCTGCTGTATTCGCTCTTTGACGACACCAATTTTGTCTCATACGCTGCAGAAGTTGCCGCAGTAAAAAGTGAGCAGCCTCAGCCTGCCAAGTCTCAGACAGACCTGAATAACCCACATTTTCAGAAGCTAATGTGCGATGCAAGGAGAATTAACAAATTGCAGGCATTTACAACTTATCTGCTCATAACTCTCTACGCAATACAGATGCTCGCAGCCATATTTACCATGTCCTGGGGTGATCGTAACATAGAACAGAATTTGAAAGGTGCTGTATTCAGTATTGTCATGCTATGTACATCCATCATACTGACAGCTCTGCGTTTCATACCGTTTTCACTGCATAAAAAATATGCCGATCTGAGTCTCATACTTGAGCACTCAGTTCTCGACGAAGATAAAAATACATATTCTATATCATACAGCCATTTTCAGAACTGCTCCAAATCTTTCAATAAGATTCAGCATGGCAGACGTATACTCATAACTATATTCTGCATCATAAGTGCATGTTATATAGGTGTATCATTCCTGCTCAGCAGCTTTCCGGTTCTGGTGGCTTTGGTAAGTACAACATTTGGCATGTTTCTTCTTATTGACAATGTGAGTCACGACAAAACTGCATATAGGAATTTTAATAGCAGCTTCTCTTCTGATCACGAACCTGACAGCAAAAAGGGCTTAGCCAGAATCTGTTCATGGGATTATGACAAAAATGTGCACAATTTCAGGCACAATTCTTCAAACAGCCTGAAAAATTACAGTGAAGAGTGCATCAGACACATATATGATCAGATCGTCGACCGATCCAAATATACATGGGCAACACTTACTGCTTTTATAATCACTTTGTCATCCGTTGGTGTCATAGCTGAAATTTTGCAGATACTTCTCCCTGACTTCAAATACTTCAGGGTTCCTTCACCGGCTATGCTCTACTCCGTAACTATGGTTATTCTACTTGTAAATGGAATACTGAATATTCTTATTCTTCTGCGGGCAAAGAACCATTTTCAGCATATGGCAGAATTCTCATTCTATGCGGGCAACCCATCAAGCGACGACTATGGTGCAGCCCACCTGTTCAGATATAACCTGTATTCAGGCAATATATCTGATCTTGAGATTGCCAGGGGAATATACAACTACAATTTCTGCAAATTTGAGCAGGGAGTCAGCCCAGCTGACATACAGCCACCTGATGACAGATACCATCCTATGTATATCTGCAGACAGAAGATGCGGCTTATTACTGATATCGTGCTGTGCTTCCTCGTATCATATTTCAGCATAGCTGTATGGCATACCAACAATTTGAAGGCTTTGATTCTTATACCTGTATTTGCTGCAATTTATGCGCTTTGGACATTTGTACTGTATCCTATATTCAAATATGCATCTATCAAGAGAACGATTGAGAAAATTGATGAGTAAAATCCTTTTTGTTTTACTTATTCCTAAGTTTACTCCTAATCAGTACAGAGGCAACGAGAAGTGGAGGGGCCAGAAACAGCATCTTGGCCCATCTCATCCCCAGAGCACCTACAACCAGGCTTATGAGGAATATTCCAATCTGGTCACCCACTCCATACGACAGGGTCGACATGGCGGATGCCCTTCCTCGGACGGAGCCATCCACGCTCTCCATGACCAGAAGATTTATAAGTTCCTCCGCCGAGAAATAAAATCCGTTCATGCATCCCCAGAGGACTCCCAGCAATACTGCGGAACTTATGTGACCTACGCCAAGTGTGAATACAACTCCTGTTATGAGACTCAGAACTATTCCCATCCGTACAACAAGTACACGGTCTATGTGATCCGCAAGTATCCCCGTAATGACATTTATAACAAGTGCTGCCACAGGCTGCATGAGCAGTATCTTATTCACACTGCTCTCTCCCATTCCTGAGAACGCACACATTGGCTCATTGTAATAAGTGATGCCGGCGGTGGCAAGCCCCACAACACTTATGCTTAAGAGAAGATTCCTGGTCTTCTTATCCTCACATATTCTTCTAAATGTCTTGAAGAAATGTATATGTCCGTCTGATTCCGGCATATCGTCAGATATCCCACTGACACATGTGCCAACCTCCGAGCTATTATCATCGCAGGCTCTGTCTTCCGCTGTGTCATCGTCCAAATCCGTGTAATCGGCTCCGCCTGATGTCTCCGCAACATTTGTCATATTCTCCGCTCTGTCAGACGCAGCCACGTCTGGGAACTTATATATCATAACAAGCACCAGACAGAAGAGTCCGCCCATGATACCAACTCCGAACAGCCACTGCCATCTGTGCCTGCCGCCATCAACACACAGCGATCTGAGCAAAGGTATGCACATGGCCGCTGCCATGGACACTCCGCCACATATTCCTCTGATCGTGCCTCGATGCTTCTTGTCTATCGCATCCACTATGTATATCAGATGTATGTCCAGCGAATATCCAAGTATTAGTATTCCATTGCCAAGCAGGTATACCCACAGACTGTCTGCCATCAGGCACACCACACTTCCAAGTACGAGAAGCGACACATTTGTGAGCATCATCTTCTTCCTGCCTATTATATCTGTATACGACCTTATAAACGGGGTAAGCGCACCAATCAGATAAAATGGCAGCATTCCCCTGCTCATATACGCCACTGCCGCATCAGAACTCATCCCGCGTGGATCCATCAGAAATGTTCTAACTGACAGGGACTGTGTCTTTCCAAATATCTCAGTACAGTAGGAATCAACAAACTGTACCAATATTATGAGAGCCGCAGCCGAAATCGTGGCAATTACCAACCGCTTCCTGTTGTTACCTATCTCTCTATCGTTCACCAATTTCTATTCTCTCCTGGTCTTAATCCATGTTCAGTCAACGCATGATTATAAAAATCGTCAGCCCTAAGCAAAGATGCAACGCCCGTCAAATGCATAAAAGGCGATTTTTTTAAACTATTCTCCTCCTTATAGCATATAAAAAGGGAAGCTCATCGCTTCCCTTTTTGAATAACCACTGGCCGTTCGCCTTGATATCACTCAAAGCATCTGCGTATGACCTAATCTATACTAAACATTTATAAATGTCAACGTAAACCCTTACTTACTAACCTTCCTGAAGTTCTTCTTACCACGTCTGACAACAACTCCCTCACCGTCGAACTTCTCTTCAGGAATAGCAGTCTGGACATCAGGTACCTTCTCGCCGTCCACAGCGACACCACCCTGCTCTACGGCACGTCTGCCCTCATTACGTGATGTAACAAGGCCTGACTTTACGAGGACTGACACAATATCGATGGAGCCGTCCTTAAAATCATCTGCTGTAAGTGTCACTGATGGCATATCTGCTGCAACACCCTTTGAGAACAGTGCTCTTGCGCTCTCCTGAGCCTTTGCAGCCTCATCCTCGCCGTGTACAAGCTTTGTGAGCTCATATGCAAGGATCTCCTTTGCCTGGTTGAGCTGGCTGCCCTCCCAGCTGTCCATCTTATCTATCTCCTCAAGCGGAAGGAATGTGAGCATACGGATGCACTTCAGGACATCTGCATCTGCCACATTTCTCCAGTACTGGTAAAACTCAAATGGTGAAGTCTTGTTCGGATCAAGCCACACAGCACCCTTCTGTGTCTTTCCCATCTTCTTGCCCTCTGAGTTGAGAAGAAGTGTGATTGTCATAGCATATGCATCCTTGCCAAGCTTCCTTCTGATAAGCTCTGTACCACCGAGCATGTTGCTCCACTGATCATCACCGCCGAACTGCATGTTGCAGCCGTACTTCTGGTACAGTGCATAGAAATCGTAACTCTGCATGATCATGTAGTTGAACTCAAGGAAACTGAGTCCCTTCTCCATACGCTGCTTGTAACACTCTGCACGAAGCATGTTGTTTACTGAGAAACACGCTCCAACGTCACGGAGAACATCAATATAATTAAGATCAAGGAGCCAGTCTGCGTTGTTGACGAGAAGTGCCTTGTCCTCTGAGAAGTCTATGAACTTGCTCATCTGCTTCTTGAAGCAGTCAACATTGTGCTGGATAGTCTCCTTTGTCATCATCTGTCTCATATCTGTACGGCCTGATGGATCGCCGATCATGGCTGTACCACCACCTATCAGCGCGATAGGCTTGTTGCCTGCCATCTGAAGTCTCTTCATCAGACAGAGTGCCATGAAGTGGCCTACATGCAGGCTGTCAGCAGTCGGATCAAATCCAATATAGAATACTGCCTTACCGTTATTTACCAAATCTCTAATTTCATCTTCATCTGTTGTCTGTGCTATAAGCCCTCTGGCTACAAGCTCATCATAAATCTGCATGTCCATAGACCTCCTACATCTTTTTTATTTCTTCAAGATCATCGCCTGATCTTTCCTGAAGAATCCCTGCTGGTCATCTCCCTGTTTATCCATGTGCATATACCACACAGGCAAATATTATAACATTTTGATATGCGATGTGGCAAGTGCATACCGGCATTTCATCATATTTATTTGCCATTTTATATAATTTTAAATCATCTTCCTTTATCTTCTATCTTTTTCAATCCTTTGTGCCCTGCAAACTCCCGCAGCCATCGCTATCATCAGAAATACATATGGGGTTGTCAGGGACTGATTTAGATTGACAAATGCCTGTGATGCATATCCGGCTATTCCAAGTGCCAGTGCAATAAAGACTCCCTCTGTGTCCGTCTCCTCCTTAACCGCTGACACAGCCGTGCGTATGAGCATGACAATCGCAGACCCGATAACACCCACATAGGCCAGGACGCCGAAAAGTCCTGTTGTCACAAGATACTGAAGATATTCATTGTGTGCATTGTCGTACACAACTCCTATATCATCCATCATCTCATCATAATATCCGGATGTCATGATCTCTTTTACAGACTCATTGCCATATCCGAATAGTTTGTGTGGCAGATTGAACTCCCTGAATGACTCCATCAACCTTCTCCACACATATCCCCTGTAATTGCCCCAGGAATCATCAAATGAAAAAAGCGAACCTGCATGATCCGATCCGCACACCAGTCCGGTAACACCGCCGGCTATGACTATTAACACCGCTGCTATAAGCGCTTTCACTCCGCTGATCTTATCAATCTTTGACGAGAAAAATATCATCACCAGCCTTATAACTGCCAGCACAGCAAATACTGTGACCGCTATATTCTTATCACTGACCATCCGGCTTATACCGTCAAGTTCTGTCTCCAACTTGCCATTTGCATCAAGAAGCATACTGATGACCAACACGCCAAACACAAGCGCCAGACACACATCTGTAAATCTGACAATACATCCTCTGTATGCCGACCACACAAATGCGATCACAAGCGCTGCTGCGATACCTATATATACCAGATTAGCATTTGTAATGACCGCCGCTGCTGCCCCAAGTACCATAGTAACAAGTGAGACTGCTTTGACTACTGCGCTCTTCTGGAATGAAGCTCCCAGATATGCTCCCATAACAACAGGCACAAGCACGCACAGAAAGCTTCCAAATATATCTATATTGCCAAATGTGGATATGTATATATTCTGTATATCTACGCCAAGGCCTTCGCGAAGCTTCAAAAAGTCAGCTCCCATATACTGGCACAGTGCTATGATCTCCACCACAGATCCGACCGCCATAAATACGATCGCAGCAACCTTTTTCACAGTGCATCCCCTGGCCATGCACAGATAGAGGAACATCACCAGAAGCATGAACTGCAGTCCGCATCTTCTTCCTTCCTCCCCCGTAAATGCTGCGGTTTTGTCAGATGCCATGAGAAATGCCATGACATTTGCCAGAATAAAAAGCGCCATGAATATATCCACAGCCATAATATTATGCCTTTTTATAAAACTGCCTGTGACAGCCTCACGCTTACCTGCGTGTTTTTTCATGTCAATGCCATCCAGCACATCCACCAGCACCGCCAGTATCATAAGCACCGCATATATACATATAGCAATCAAGAAAGCTCTGTATTTTGTGACGGTAATGTCAAAATATCTATCGTGCATGACAAGTGGATAAACCGCCCCCATATACAAAAGAAAAATAGTAGTTATGATATTCTGCATCTCACATCTGCCATCACGCATTAGTTTCTTGTTATGTCCCATCATCATATCCTCTTTATAACAGTGGCGAAAGCAGGTTCAATATAGGTCCCGTAATAGAAACCTTGCTGATATTCCTGCGGCACCACGGTAGATCTATCTCCTCAGACTCCTCAAATGTATGCATCATATCTGCCTTTACATCCTCTATTGCCTCGCAGTCATAGAGCAGTGTTCCGCACTCAAAATGATGGTAAAAACTTCTGTTATCCATATTGATCGAACCGACGGATGCCAGGCAGCCATCCATAAGCAGAGTCTTTGAATGAATAAATCCAGGAGTATACTGATATATCCTGACACCTGCAACCAGCAGCTCCTCATAGTTGAACTGAGTCATCTTATAAATATACTTTTTATCGGGTATAGCAGGTGTGACTATACGCACATCCACACCACGTTTTGCTGCAAGTTTCAACGAAAGCATAAGCTCATTGCACACGATAAGGTACGGAGTGAATATATATATATACTCCTGCGCATCATTTATCATCTGAATGTACAGATTCTCGCCTACAGTCTCAGCAGAAAGCGGGCTGGTCTTATATGGCTGCACATACCCATCTTCAATATAAGAATAATCAACATCCGGCTTATAACTCAGGTAGCTTCCCTCTGAATACCGGAAGCAGTTCCACATCTGAAGGAACATGACTGTAAAGCTCCACGCTCCATCTCCTTCAAGACGCACACCGCTGTCCTTCCATCTTCCATATTTGACTATCTTGTTTATATATTCATCCGCCATGTTATAGCCGCCGGTGTGGGCTATCTTGCCATCAACGACAGTTATCTTTCTGTGATCTCTGTTGTTGAAGATAGTTGCAAGGAAAGGAACTACCTGATTGAACGCCATGCACTTTATGCCACAGGCCTCAAGCTCCTTCCAGTAATATTTCGGGACATTGAACACCGATCCGATATCATCATACATAAAACGAACGTCAAGTCCATCTGCAGCCTTTCTCTTAAGTATCTCAAGTATGGTATCCCACATATATCCCTTGTCAACGATGAAATATTCCATGAAGATATACTTCTCTGCATGTTCAAGATCATATATGAGATCCTCCATCACATCATCGCCGATGGCGTAGTATTTAACCCTGGTATGTCCGTACAGCAGTGCTTCTCCAAAGTCATCCATATACCTGCATATCCTGTATGCAGGACTTTCCTTCACTGTATCCGGTGCGAGCCATCTGTCTCCCTTTACGTTCTCATATATCTCCTGCTGCCTGACTCTGAGCATATTTTTTCTAAGTTTTCTCGGTATGAGGACATGTCCATACAAAACATACATCAATCCTCCAAGCACCGGGAATAAGAGAATTGGCACCATCCATGCCATCTTTATCATAGGATTGGTATCTTTTGTAATAAGATGCAGAACTACGATAACACTGAGCAACTTAAGCACGCCCGATATATAGATATACCGCTCCTGTAAAAAACCAATTCCCAATATCATAACCGCAAGCTGTATAACCACCAGCAGACAGGTTACCACCATTCTGCTAAGCAGCCTATTCAGTATCTTCTTCATATATCATCTGCCTTTCACGCTACGCTTCTGTCTGTCATCCATCTTTTACGAATCACCTACTCTGTATTCATCTTTACCGTCATAGCATCTCGCGTATGGCCTTTACTCCACTGACAGCACCTTATAGTCCTGGTCTTCCACTGTCTTAGAGAGCACACTGTCATCAATGCTCTGGCAGAGAGTCACAACCGCAGTACCTGTCTCATGGCTCACATCTGCACTCTCGACCTCTGCAAGTGCCTCAAGCGCTTTCTTCACTCTCGCCTCACAGTGTCCACACATCATTCCCTCTATCTTCATTGTCTTTGTCATCTTGCCATCCTCCTTATGCTTTTTCATATCATTCGTACATTCATCGCCAGCAACAGTTGACAAGCCTGCCTCTGGCGAACTGCTTGCTCTGTATTTAGCCTTTATTCTGTATCTTTTATTTTTATCATAAATGTCTGTCAAATTCAACCTCAGTGCATTTGTTACAACACAAAAACTTGAAAGACTCATGGCTAATGCTCCAAACATCGGATTGAGCGTCCAGCCAAATATCGGTATCCATACTCCGGCCGCAAGCGGAATACCTATGATATTGTATATGAACGCCCAGAAAAGATTTTCCTTGATATTCTTTAGTGAGGCCATACTAAGTCTTATGGCTGCGGCAACATCTGTAAGCTCACTCTTCATGAGCACCACATCAGCGGCATCTATTGCGATATCAGTACCCGCTCCTATTGCCACACCTATATTTGCACGGGTTAAGGCCGGAGCATCATTTATACCGTCGCCAACCATTATCACATTTGCCTGTTCCATCAGCTCTCTCACAACCGCTTCTTTTCCATCAGGCATAACACCTGCAATTACACGGTCGACACCAACCTGCATTCCGATGGCCTTAGCAGTTCTTTCATTGTCTCCTGTCAGCATGACAACCGACATGCCCATATCCTGCATCTGTTTTATGGCATCCTTGCTGTCATCCTTCACCACGTCAGCAACAGCGATTATTCCGAGCAGTCTGTAGTCGTTTTCTCCGTCTTTGCGCTCTGCAAAATACATCGGAGTCTTTCCCTGCAGTTCAAGCTTTTCTGCCGGTGCGGACATATCATCGCTGACCATAGCAAATGTCTCTATATACTTTCTATTTCCGCCAACGGTATGTCTTCCATCTACCACCGCACTCAGGCCATTTCCTGCCACAGACCTGAACTCCTTTATCTCAAGGCTGCCTGCAGCATCTGAGCGGCCGGTGTTATCTGTTTTTTCTCTCCAATAACTCACAACAGCCTTTGCAAGCGGATGCTCACTGTAGCTCTCAAGTGCCGCAGCCTTCTTTATCAGTTCTCTGTCTGTGATACCGGAAGCTGCTATGACATCTGTGACAACCGGCTCGCCCCTGGTGATGGTTCCTGTCTTGTCCAGAACTACTATACCTGTTTTCCCCATCTCCTCAAGTGCTGCAGCAGTCTTGAAGAGGACTCCATGCTTTGCCCCTATTCCATTTCCAACCATGATCGCCACAGGAGTTGCAAGTCCCAGCGCACAAGGGCAGCTTATGACGAGAACAGAGATTCCTCTTGCAAGGATATATCCAGCCTCCTTACCAGCTACGGCCCATACTATCATAGTCACTATAGCTATGCCTATTACAACCGGCACAAATACACCCGAAACCTTATCTGCAAGTTTTGCTATAGGTGCCTTTGATGCCGCAGCATCACTCACCATATTGATTATCTTGGACAATATGGTATCAGCTCCGACCTGGGTTGCCCTGCATCTCCGATAACCCGACTGATTTATCGTAGCCGCAGACACACGGCTTCCCTCTGATTTGTCAACCGGAATGCTTTCACCGGACAATGCCGACTCATCCACTGCTGAGTCACCTTCAAGCACAATTCCGTCCACAGGAATGCTCTCACCCGGCTTCACCGCAAATATATCTCCGACTTGAACCACATCTATTGGCACCTCCACTTCCTCGCCATCTCTGATCAGGACAGCCGTTTTAGGTGCAAGATTCATAAGTCCCTTAAGTGCATCAGTTGTTCTCCCCTTGGAATATGTCTCCAGTGTCTTGCCCACTGTGATAAGTGCCAGTATCATCGCCGCTGACTCAAAATAGAAATCATGCATAAGTGTCATGACTCTGTCCATATCCCCAGCGGTCTGTGCAGCAGTCATGGCAAACAATACATACACGCTGTATATAAACGATGCTCCTGATCCCATCGCAACCAGCGTATCCATGTTCGGGGCTCCATGTATCGCACCCTTAAATCCACTCACAAAAAACTTCTGATTTATAATCATAACAAGTATAGTGAGCAGCATCTGAGCAAGTCCCATGGCCACGTGGTTGCCATCGAAGAATGACGGCAGCGGCCAATTCCACATCATATGCCCCATGGAGATATACATAAGCGGAATCAATATGATGATTGACGACCACATTCTCTTTTTCATATTCGCAAATGCTTTGTCAGTCTCATCCTCTTCTGCAATCTTTGCTGTATTAGCGCCGGATTTTCCATTCCCGGAAGATACCGGGCTGGCACCGTATCCCGCCGTCTGAACTGCATCTATGATCGCCTGGCTGCTTGCTGTGCCGTCAACCATCATGGAATTTGTCAGCAGATTGACCTGACACACCGTCACACCGTCCACCTTTGATACGGCTTTTTCAACTCTGGAGCTGCAGGCACTGCAGCTCATGCCTGTTACATTGTATTTATCCATACCATCACCTTCTTTCTAATATCATGTATATCCTTTATGCCCTGATGAACCTGAACCCTCATATTACTTCATAAGCCTTGTAATAGTGTTTACAAGATCCTCCAGTGTATCTTCCCTGCCAGCCCTTATATCCTCTGCCACGCACGTTCTTATATGTTCTGCCAGAAGCATCTTGTTGAAACTGTTAAGCGCAGCATTGATAGCCGACACCTGAAGAACTATATCAGTACAGTAAGCATCTTTCTCAAGCATTCCCTTGACGCCTCTGATCTGTCCCTCTATGCGGTTAAGTCTGTTCATCAGTTTTTTATATTCATCGCTGCTCCGCAGCTTTGTCCTCTCCTCAATATCCCCAGCCTTCTCTCCGCAGCAACAACTATGTTTTTTTTCTTCCACCATCTCGTCAACCCTCCTGACATATTATCTTCTTGTTGTATGATTAACATTCTTCTAATCAGTTTTTTAGTCTGAAATATTTCTGTCACAGCGCTTGCAGTATATACCCCATAGGGGTATATGTCAATATCTGTTTAGCTATTGATAATTATTTTCAACATAAAAAACCTTCAAGTGTGTCATACAACACACCTGAAGGTATCTGTTCTTTATTATTAAGTTACTGCTCGCTTGATTCCTCTGTCTCAACAGAATCTCCGAGATCAACATCCAGATCACTGATATCTACTGCATCATCACTCGCCGCAGAATCACCGCCATCTGACGCATCATCAGTGGAACCCTCAAGAGTCATATCTCCAGTATCGTCGCTGCCGATAACCATATCACCATCACCATCTACACTGTCAATAGTACTGCTTATAGTGTTATCCATATATGAGTTGGTATCAAGCAGTGCCTTCAAGTCGACGAGTTCACCATTTGTTGCATCAAGCATTATGAGCTGGATAGGATAATCCTTGTCCAGATCACCGTTATCATTCTTCTCACACTGAGCAAATGCCCATACCGGAGTATACTTATAACCGTCTCCGTCCTTTACCTTGTAATAAGTGAGACTCACATCGTTAAACTCTACCGTGCTGTACTGTGTCTTGTTGTCTTTGTAATAAGTATTCACAGCAGTTGGGAGCTTCTTCAATATATCCTCCCATGAAAGGAGATCCACGTTATCCTGCTTGTCTTTTGTAGCCTTTAAAGCATCAACACAATTTGCCTGGACTATACCATTGTCATCTATTGACAACTGGAATGTCTCATCAACTGTATCATACCATGTATCGCCGCTTGTGAGAGAATCTATTCCATACACACTTGGTGTATATGGAGCAATACCATCTATCGATCTCTTATATGTTACCATATATCCATTCTTCTCTGCTGCGACTATGTTGTATGATGCGTCATTGTATTCCCAGATAAGGTCAGTCACATCGGTCTCGACTACGTCTGTTATTCCGCATGATGCAAGAAAATCTATTCCCTTCTGTGATGCATCTTCTTTGCTAAGCGCTGCTGAGTTTGCGGAATCCTCTCCGTCGTAATACTCACCACTATAACAGTATACGCTTGCTGCGCCTTCCTTTGGTTTGTAATTTATCATCTGATCCGATGGATAATAGTCTATATCAAATCCACCACCTGAACCGTTATCTCCTGTGTTGAATGAGATCATATACATATTCGAACCTACAGTGCCGACAAATGCATCTGCAGTGTATTCACCTGCTCCAACTCTCTCATCTGTAGCATTCTTAAGCTCCTCCTTGAGTGAGTCTATATAACTGTCAAAATATGACTTATCATCGTCGCTTGTAGCCTGATCTGCCATACTCTGTGCCAATTCGATCTCTCTTTCGACATCTCCCTTATATGGCTTATCCCAGCTGTACTCGTATATACCGGCACTCACATCATAGAAACTCTCGCATATGCGCTTCTTGTAATCACTGTCGATTGAATTCGCATCATACTTATATATAGACATCTTATCCGTATCTGGAACAGATATCTCTGTTGCCTTTATTGATACATCTGTGAGTCCTGTCTCACTATCAATATCGCTGAGCTTTCCATCATATGACTCGGGAACATTAAGTCTGGTTGCGAGCTTTCCGCCTCCGCCGCCATTACCGTCATCCCCCATATTATAATCTACCTTCTTCTTACCACAACCAGCAAGAACTGTACCTGCTGCAAGTGTTGTTACCAGAAGCAGAGATAAGGTCTTCACATAACCTTTTTTCCTCATAAGACTACCAACCTTTCTTTTTATTGATGCAGCTGCATAATTTTCATGCATTGCCATGCATCGTTTTTTCCATAACACAGAGTTCATTATAATATATTTGAGCTTGCCACACAAGGCAATTATAATCTGCCACAGTATAAGGCTACTCTTTTGTGATTATAACCTTTCCGTTTTCCACCTGAACCTTTACCTTGTTGCTGTCGATTCCCGCCGCAGCAAGCATATCAGGACTGATCTGTACACGATTTGCCTTATCAAGAATTGAGAACTCTTCGTGTGAATCATCTGATGAGAATCCATCAGTCGCAAGCTCATTCATCCTGTCTTTATATGATTCCTTCATGATCTTCTCAGTACTTATCTTACCATCTGCTATCATGACAACACGCCCAACCTTATTAGCCAGGCTGATATCATGGGTAACTATTATTATCGTGATTCCAAGTTCTTCATTTAGTTTTCTGAACAGATCCTGAATCATATTCGATGTCTTGGTGTCGACCGCACCTGTAGGCTCATCCGCAAGAAGTATCTTAGGATTATTGGCAAGTGCTATTGCTATGGCTACCCTCTGCTGCTCACCACCTGACATCTGCGACGGATAAGAATTTATCTTGTCCTCAAGTCCCACCTTGCACAAAAGATCATGTGCCCTGGCGTATTTGTCCTCCTTGTTGTCCTTATCAAAATACATTGGAACCTGAACATTTTCAATTGCCGTCATATATGGAAGCAGATTTCTTGAATTCTTCTGCCATACAAACCCTACAGTATGCTTTCTGTATTCCACCAGTTCTTTATCCGTCATAGCAAACAGATCTTTTCCATCAACATACAGCTTTCCGGCTGTAGGGCGCTCAAGTCCGCCTATCATGTTGAGCAGTGTAGACTTTCCCGAACCGGATTTACCTATGACTGCCATAAGTTCTCCGTATTTTATATTAAGTTCAAGTCCCTGAAGAGCCATAACCTCCACGTCATCAGTCTTGTATATCTTTACAAGACTGTCGCAGGATATGATATTGTCATCTTCAGCCATCATCTGACCGCTAACACCGCTGTTTGTATCAGATGAATCGTCTGATGAATCCCCAGATGCATCCTCCATGCCATATACATACTCCCGGCTGTCATCTCCTTCGTATGCCTCAGCAGTCATCTCAGGTGCTATAGATTCAGTTTCCGCAGTATCTTTCTTTTTCTTTTTGAATAAATGCTTATCGCTCAACTATCTCACCATCCTCTATCTCGTACACTACATCTCCAAGTTCCATCAGTTTCGGATCATGTGTCGTCATGACTATCGTGATTCCCTCTTTATATACAAGTTCCTGGAACAGCTTCATGACCGCAAGACCTGATGCTGTGTCAAGTGCACCGGTAGGCTCATCTGCAAATATAACTTTGGGCTTGTGTGCCACAGCTCTGGCTATAGCAACCCTCTGCTGTTCACCACCTGACATCTGATTTGGATAATGTGTCATTCTCGACGTAAGTCCCACGAGATCCAGAACCTGTCTTATCCTGGCATCCCTGTTACCGTCATACTCCGCAAGTCTCAGTCCAAAATCCACGTTCTCATAAGCGCTCATGATAGGGATAAGTGCTACAGACTGGAATACAAATCCTATATTGTATCTTCTGAGCAATTCTTTCTCCTTCTCATTCATCTGACTGTACTCATGGCCATCCACAATGACCTCGCCATCTGTAGGCTCATCAAGCGCACTGAGTATATTGAGAAGTGTCGTCTTACCTGAACCTGATCGACCCTTCAATATGGTGAGTTTTCCTGCCGGTATCTGTATGTCTATACCTTTAAGTGCATAAAAATCCTCACCACTTCCCAATCTGAAACATCTTTTGATGCCCTTTGCCTCTATCATGATATCAGAGACATTCTCTGCGGGAGCGGAATCAAATATATATTCTGTGTTCATTTCATTATCACTCATAAATTAATCCTCCCCCAGTTTAAGTGCCTGTGTTATGTTCATCTTCTTCAGGATAGTCCTGATTACTATGAAGCACACTACAAACATGAATACTACCACTGCTGTCAGCTTCACAAGATCATATGGGTTCACAGCTATTGAAATAGCTATATTGTGTGACTCCGGCAGATACACGACAGCCACAAGCTTTACAAACAGCACTGTGGCCGCAGCTCCTACACCATAGCCGGCAAGGCTGGCGAGAACAGAGCTGAAAATCTGTTCATTGATAAGCATCTTGTTGATCTCCCGCATGCTCATACCCATAGCCCTGTATATACCGAACAGCAGCTCTCTCTGCTTGATGGATGTTATCCAGTAGATCAGGAATCCCACTGTACAAAGTATGATGGCTATTATAAATGACAAAGAGAACAGTCCATTTGTGATAAGAACCAGCGGAGACTCCTGCATCTCCTGAATATCCTTATCCTGACTGTCATACTGTACTATGTTGATATCCTGTGCCTTAAGCTCTGTAAGGACATCCTTGTAACTTGCGTTCTTTGCAAGTCTCATCCAAACCTGATATGGAGTCTGGCTAAACGCACCTACAACATATGCATAGTTTGCAACAACAAGATATCTCTCAACCTCTTTAACCTCTCCATTGTCATCTTTCTCATATACATACTGCTGGAATCCAGGGAATGCGTCCACTATAGCGCATACAGTGCCACTAGGGGATGCTATCTCTGACTTTTCCTTGCTCTTTAACGGACTGTACCTTGCATAATTTATGCTGTCTCCAACTTTGATGTCATATTTCTTTGCAAGATTTGATGATATGATGACTCCGTTTGAAACCTGAGACAGATCATTCAGATAGTTAAACCAATGTTCATCATTCAGTCCACTCTGAAGTCTTGCAGTCTCGCCGAATTCCTTTGTGTTGATTCCCATGAGCACACTGCCTGCAAGCTCTTCGCCGCCAGCTTTTATGACCGCATCATCATCATATATCACTCTTGTAACCTTATCACACAAAGATCCCTCAAGCTTTGTATATCTCTCGAAATCTCCCTCTGTGTAATACCAGTGAGTTTTCTTTTCTTTGTCTACATATGTTCCTCTTGTCCACTGCTCCTGTACAACAAGATCAGCACCCAAATTGTAGTTGATTCTCTGCGACTTGTTCTCATTTATCGTTCTGGCCATGTTGGAATTGAACATACCCATGGCGATTGTCATTACAAGAAATACAGATATAAATCCCTGTTTCTTCACCGTTCTGGTGATCTGGAGGAAAGATGCATACACTGCCGGAGACCATTTCTTTCTTCCTATTCGATATATCAGTCTGATAAGATACTTTATCAGTCTGAGTACCAGAAGACCAACCGCAAATATGAACAACGATGAGTTCAGGAAAATGACAGGATCAGGTCTTGATCCTGAAAGTATATCAAGTGCAATAGTCGATTTCTGTTTGTTGTAATTGTACAGCAGGTACACTGAAAGCCCTACCAGAATTACATCTATGAAAAATTTTTCCCAGAATGGCTTGTAATTTACTTTGCCTACCCTGCTCTTCTGCTCAACTATCGAGTTCTTTGCATATTTTATAACTGGAAGTGTCACAAACAGCACCGCTATAAGTGCAGCAGCCACACTGTACACAAACATCCATGGATCCAGCTGGTAAAAATGTGTATCCTTTACCTCAAACTGAAGGAACGACCTTGCACTCGCCGCAAGCTTACACAGCAAAAATCCTATCGGCACACCAACCACTATGGCTATAGCTGACAATATGGCTGACTGACCAAGATAAATTCCAAGTATCTGCTTCGTGCTTGTACCTCGGCTCTTAAGCATCGCTATCTCGCCGTCCTCCATCTCAAGTATCTGGCTTGATACCATGTAGATAAAAGCAAGGAGCAGAACGAGTATCGGAAGTTCCAGAACCCATATGATTATTCCTATGGTTTTTGCATCTCCCCTGTAATCTATGAGCACATCGGACATATTCTCTTCAAAATATTTGTCCGAATGCTTAAATGAATCAAGGTAATACAGAAGATCCATGGCGTTTGAATGGGTTATCTGTGAATAATCTATCATGTCGTGATCTGTATAATATATAGTAAGGAAGTTGTATTTGCTTACCATGTCATCGAAATCACTCTTTGTAACATACACCTGCTTGTCAAGATCGGCCAGCTCATCATACCAGAAGAAATCGGAATAATCTTTTTCCTCAAACACTCCGACAATCTGATACTGCATAGGATTGCCCTGTGAATCCACCGCATCACTGAGGCCTGTGTCTATAGTAAACACCTCACCTACAACAAGATTATACTGATCCAGTGCTCTCTGTGATATTATACATGGATACACACCCGAATCAGTTTTTGCATCCTCAAGGCTTGTACCATATGTGATATTTATATGATCCTCTATCCCAGGCATATAAGCCATATTAAAGTATGATCTATGATTCAGATTACTCTGTGTATATCCAGCCTGTATAGTAAGTGTTGTCTGTCTCATCACCGTATCTATCTCGGTGTAGTAATTCCACATATCTTCATATTTCTTTATTCTGTTCAAAACAGCATCTGTATCCGGATATTCCTCGACAGCACACGAACCTGAACGTCCCATTGTTGCCGGGTATCTGTTCTGATCAGTCATCGACGCATCAAACTTTGACGACATGAGCATGTCAAGTGCACCATTCTTAAACATAGGATTGCATGATACCACCGCCACCAGCAGAATGATTCCAAGGAGAAGACATGCATTCAACCACTTTTTATTTAATAATTTATGTGATAAAAACTTAAACATCTTTTCTCCTCTCTATTAATCTTCTACGCTGTCTGAATCTGAACCGCTATCTGAACCCAGATCACTGTCCGCACCTGAGTCACTGCCTGACGAATCTCCGCCAGATGAATCAGATCCCGATTTGTCCTCCGACGGACTTGACTTTCTGGATGAAGTCGCTCCCGACTCCTTTGCTATCACATCACCCTCCTGAAGTCCCGACAATATGATAGTCTTACTCTGATCCGATTCTCCCAGTGTTACATACTGTTTGATGATCTCGTCATCCTTTAAAAGCCATACATAGTCATACTCGCTTGAATTCTTCTTACTTGTCTCATGGTAAATCATGTTGCTCGGTATCATGACCACATTCTCATATGCAACTGTCGGATAGCTGACCTGATATGCCTTCGGCTTCTTGTAGAAAGTGCTGTCACTGACCTGTATATAATATTTCAGATCAGAATCACTTGAACTTTTTGTTATGTGAACATTTCCATCAGAATCAGTCTCTATATAATTCCTGTCACCATCTCCCGTAGTTCCCACACAGGTTCCTGTGAACTTCTTGCTAGTATTACTCTTGTTTATGATTGTAACCTTCTGATTTATGGCAAGCTTTCCATCGCTTATCGTCACTGCAAGAATCACATTCTCATTGCTGCCAATAGTTACTATACTCTGTCCTTCCTTCACAGCCACGTCTGTACTTCCATCAACTGACAGCACAGTTCCTGCCTGCTCCGCATACACGCTGATCTTACCGCTTCCATCATTGTTCTTGTTGATCTTTTCCTTCTGTGCATTAAGACTGGATATTGTTGCATTGTGAGTATGAGTGAGCATCTCCTTATTCAGAGATAACACATTTCTCTGGCATGTGAGCTGTTCAGCCATATATAATGTATTGTTTGCATCCGTCGGTGTAGCAACCTTTCCTGACTGATAATGCTTAATCTGTCTTGTGAGATCATTTATCTGATCATCATAATTTTTCATATCCAACGTGTAACTTTGATTCTCACTCTCTATCTGATTATCTATATCCTTCATAGCAGCAGATCCGCCGCCGCTGTCGATCTGGAACAACAGATCACCTTTCTTTACCTTCTTGCCCTTTTTGATATTCAGCTTGGTAAATCTTCCATCACAAGGAGCCACATAGCTTACACTGTTCAGATCCTCAACAGTAAAATTGTCGCTGTCAACTTTTGCTGTCTTGGTATAAGAATCAAGTGATACAGTGTACTCTGAATAATCACTAGGCATGATCGCATCAGATGCATAGTAGACAAGATCGCCCTCTTTGAGGCCGCTCACCACTTCCGTGTAATTCGAGTCACTGACTCCTATCTCTATATCTCGTCTCTCCTTGCTGCTGGAATCGGTCTTAATATATACAAATGTCTGTCCATTCTCCTCATACAGAGAATCATTTCCTATTGTAAGCACATTCTTTGCTTCTGATGTACTGAAATATAATGATACAGTGTTTCCTACACTGAGTATCTTTCCCGGATTCTTCACTCCTTTGAGCTTGAATCTGGTGTACGGCATGCTTGACATACTCTGTGCTACGGCAATCTCCTGATTCGTGTAATTATACAACTCTATATCATATTTTTTGCCATCCACAACAGCATACATATTCTTATATAATGAATAATTGCCCTTTTTAAACTTCTCTCCCGTAATCTCAATATACGGCTGGCTGTAATCAGATACTACCACCACGTTTTCTCCGCCGGCCACGGTAGTCTCTGTGCCCTTTACCTTCTTGGCATAAGTGACATATCCGTCACCATCTGCCTTGAGAGTTCCGTTTTGCTGAAGCTTCTCACTGTCTTCTTTCTCTTGCAGCTTCTTTTTCTGCTCATATTCATACAGGACATTCTCGTATCTGTTGTTCTCAGCATTTATCGCTTTCTCAATTCTTGCCGCATCGGCACCTTCCTTATCACCGATCTCATCGCAGGCCTTTATTCTCCAGTCAAGCTCTGTCTGATTCTGAGCAAATATCTTTTCTTTTATATTATGTGAAAATGAATCATCGTCTGATGTTCCATCCACCGATCCATCATCCATTGTCGGATCACTTACAGATGGATCATCAACTGAGCTCCCGTCATCTGCCGCATCTGATTCACTTCCGCTTCCAGCATCGGCAAGAAGAGTTCCCTTTTTCACCTTATCGCCCACATTCACATATACTTTTGACAGGGTTGCTGATGTATCATAGTAATAACAATTGTCTGTCGGAACTATGGTTCCTGTCTTGATGACCATCCTTCCTATATCACCATATGTCACTGGCCTGTAAGCCTCGTTTGTGCTCACCGGATCCAGAAGATCTGGCACACTTTCTGTCTTGTCCTTGCCGCATCCTGTCATAGCAGCAGCCATAACAAATGACATGAACAAGCAGGCAACTTTCTTTGATATACAGCTTCTTGCGCTGCATCTGTTAGTATATTTATGCTGTCTCAATTTATCACCACCTGCTCTCCTGCTTTAAGTCCCGTTGTAATTATCGTCTTGTCATCCACGGTGTCACCAACTTCAACCTGAACTGCGCTTCTGTATCCCTGGTCATCCACAACATATACGTATGATTTCTCATCGCTTCCAACAAATACTGCCTTCTTGTTCACATATACCACATTCTTCACTACAGGTTTCTCGATCACCATGCTCAGCTTATCAGCCTCAGTTACTCCTGCCATATCACTGACCGGCTGGAATGTTAATCTCTGCATCTCAGCGCCTGTGGCATCACTTGTGTATTTGTCGCACTTAACAAGCTTAAGTGAAAATGTTGCTTCCTCGAAATCAGCATCATATAGATTGCCGACTTTGAACTCAAATGGATCCTTGGTCTCTGCCACATAATCAGACGATCCCGAATCAACTGTTATCAGAGTATCTCCTGCCGTGACATATTCATATTGAAGATCGGCATTCACATATGTGACCGTTCCGTCCTTCTCAGCTATAACCTGGTATTCCTTCATTCTCTCGTTCTGCTCTTTTATGTAGGTATCGGCAAGATCCATGCTCTGTTTTGCCGCCTCTATGTCAGCCGAATAGTCCTGACTGCTGTCTATTGCTGCAAGTCTGTTATAATGATCTATAAGCAGCGATGACTGCTCTTTCTGCTCTGTGTACTCGTCAATTGTCTTCTGGATTTCCTTGGCCTTGAACTGTATCATCACGTCGCCCTTGACCACTTTATCTCCCTCCTTGACGTACACCTCCTGAACCTGATAATCCGACTGCTGTATAGAATAATCCTTACTACTGTATCCATCCGGCTTGAGCTCCAGAGATACCGATGATTGGATATCGCCACTCTTCACCTGCTCCGTATTGAACTCTACCTTACTGTACGGCTCAATGTTCACGCTGGCATTGCCGATCTTTTCACCTGATCCGCCTCCACACGCCACAAGGGACATCGACATCGCTCCCGTAAAAACAACCGTAAACAGTCTCTTGCCAAACTTAGCTTTTGACACGCTGTATTCCTCCTGTTTCCTGAATATATAATTATGTGACCTGTATATGAACATATCAAATTCTAACCAGAGCCACATATTCTCTACTACATCACTATAGATTCTAACCCCTGAAGATTTATATATCAAGAAAATCTCTGTGAGTTAATATTAGTTAAAATGACTTGATATAAAAAAAAGAAAGCCACTCGTCAAGGCTTTCTCCTCAAAATAAAAAGATGCGGGAGATGGGACTTGAACCCACACGCCGTTTCCAGCACTAGATCCTTAGTCTAGCCTGTCTGCCAATTCCAGCACTCCCGCATATCTCATATTAAATTGATGATCGTCCAATCTCTGTCATGCTCACAGCCCCCGCATCCGAATTCCTCAAGAACTCTCAAAATAAAAATGCGGGAGATGGGACTTGAACCCACACGCCGTTTCCAGCACTAGATCCTTAGTCTAGCCTGTCTGCCAATTCCAGCACTCCCGCATATTTATATGATGCTGACTGATTGCTCGTCACCAACGAATAAGATAATACCATTCCTGTTATATAAAGTCAACATTTATTTTCAAATTTTTTTAATTTTCTTGAAAATCTGAAAACTCATAGTAAATGTGTCTCTACCAGTCAGTTATATCTTTATCATATTTGTCAGTTTTCTGTCTACATCCTTCATGAGGTACTCTTTGAACGCTGTGTAATACTCATGTGTAAACTGCGTATACAGAAACTTGTTCCACAGATTACTGCAATATGTACTGTCAAAATCATAATACGAGTCTGTGTATACCAGACCATTACTGAACCTGGTCACGTCCAGATACGGTTCTTTTCCTGCATAATTAAGTCTCATAACGAGATTCTTCTGCTCGCTGCAGCAAGCAAATGTCTCAAGAAACATCTTCATCTGATCCTTTGTTATTCTCTCTACGAACATGTGTGCCTCCTACTTCCTGTCTTTTCTTTTATTGATCTTCCCCCTAACCGTTATAATTATATCATACCACCTCAGATTATAAAACCCCAAATCATTCGACACCAGGACCCGAAAGAATACCACACGATACATTAACACAAACAAAATAAGAACCATATGCAATATAATTATCACATATGGTTCTTATTCGTAAATAAATCTGTCTGCTATACTATGAATTATGATAACTGAGCTTTAGCAACCTCAACAAGCTTTGCAAATCCTTCTGCATCGCTGATAGCCATCTCTGAAAGCATCTTTCTGTTGATATCTACTCCTGCGAGCTTGAGACCATGCATAAGCTTGCTATATGAAATATCATTCATTCTTGCTGCTGCATTGATACGAGCGATCCAGAGCTGTCTGAACTGTCTCTTTCTCTGCTTTCTACCAGCATATGAAGATGTAAGTGCTCTCATAACTGACTGCTTTGCTACTCTATACTGCTTACTTCTTGCTCCTCTATAGCCCTTTGCAAGCTTTAATACCTTATTGTGCTTCTGCTTTGCGTTCATTCCGCCTTTAACTCTTGCCATTGGTTTTCTTCCTCCTGATCTATTAGATATAAGGTAAAATCTTCTTCATTACCTTCTCGTTTGTTGCATCTGTCATTGTAGCCTTTCTAAGATTTCTCTTTCTCTTAGTGGTCTTCTTTGTTAAGATATGACTCTTATAAGCTTTAGATCTCTTTAAACCGCCGTTAGCTGTTTTCTTGAAACGCTTAGCTGCTGCTCTTTTTGTCTTTAATTTAGCCATTTTACTTACTTCCTCCTTGAATTATATGTCTATAATAATTTAACGCTTTTGTGTTAAAAACATTATCATACTTCTGCCCTCGAACTTGGCAGGCTTATCAACTACTGCTATCTCTGCGAGCTTCTCTGCAAAGTTGTCAAGGATCACCTTGGACTGTTCAACATGCGCAAGCTCTCGTCCCCTGAATCGCAGTGTAACCTTTACCTTATCTCCATGCTCAAGAAACTTTCTAGCCTGATTGATCTTGGTATTAAGGTCATTCGCATCGATGTTAGGTGAAAGTCGAACTTCCTTAACTTCCATAGTCTTCTGTTTCTTCTTGGCTTCTTTTTCTTTTCTGGCCTGTTCATAACGGTACTTGCCATAGTCAACTATCTTACATACAGGTGGCTGTGCCTTAGGTGCTATCTTCACAAGATCAAGTCCTGCATCCTGAGCCATCTTATATGCATCTCGGGATGACATAATTCCTACAAGCTGGCCATCCTCTCCGATGAGTCGTACCTCTCTGTCTCTAATCTGTTCGTTGATCATTAAATCGCTAATGACTCTCTACCTCCACATTTTAAATTTCGTATAAACTACTCTCTTAACGCAGGAAAAAGTGGATAGAACAAACTATCCACTTTCTCAATAAAAAGCATATTCAAATCCAGGTAAAACCTGTAAATTCTTCCAAGCTAAATATTAACCCAAGTCATGTAATTCCATGCTGAGGTGAGAGCGGATACTCTGCTTCTATGTTCACTGTTTCACACAGCAATGGTAGGATACCACATTGCATGCCCCGTGTCAACAGATTTTTTACTTTTCTTCACTTGATTCTACAGGAATAAATACCCTGCTGTTCTCTGCACTCTTTACAGGTTCATGGCTTTCGCTTGCTTTCTTCACAAAATACATCTGTGAATCAAGTTTTTCCTTTCCCCTGAGATCCTGCTTTGCATACGATCCGTCCGGCTGCATGATATGTGCCTTCAACGTATCCGCAAGCTGTATCTTTAATATATCTTTGATCTTGGACTTGAGATTTGGATCTTCCACAGGGAAAGTGATCTCAACTCTCTTGTCAAGATTTCTAGGCATCCAGTCAGCACTTCCCATATATATATCCTCAAAACCATCATTGTAGAAATAGAATATTCTTGAATGCTCAAGATAATTGCCTACTATTGATCTGACCTTTATATTTTCTGAAAGTCCTGGAACTCCAGCCTTTATACAACATATTCCCCTGACTATCAGGTCTATCTTCACACCGGCTGCCGATGCATCGTACAGTGCATGCATGATAATCGGATCACACAGACTGTTCATCTTGGCTACAATACGCCCCTTCTTGCCCTGTCTTGCGTTCTCAGCTTCCCTGTTTATCAACATAAGGAATTTGTCTTTCAGCCATATAGGTGCAACTGCCAGCTTATTCCACTTCTTCGGCTCAGAGTAACCTGACAGCATATTAAATACTGCGGTAGCATCTTCACCAATAGCATCACTGCATGTCAAAAGTCCCATATCAGTGTAAAGTTTTGCTGTCTGATCGTTATAATTACCCGTTCCAAGATGGACATATCTTCTGATTCCATCCTCCTCGCGTCTTACAACCAACGCAATCTTTGAATGAGTCTTAAGACCTACCAGACCATATATTACATGGCATCCCGCCTGTTCAAGCCTCTTTGCCCAGGCAATATTATTCTCTTCGTCAAACCTCGCTTTGAGTTCCACAAGAACTGTAACCTGCTTACCATTTTCTGCAGCCTGTTCCAGTGCTGCTATGATAGGTGAATTGCCGCTGACACGATAAAGCGTCTGCTTGATTGCCAGAACATCCGGATCATTTGCCGCCTGCCTGATAAATTCAATAACAGGGGTAAATTCATAATATGGGTGAAAAAGAAGTATATCTCCTTTTTTTATCCTGTCAAATATATGGCTGTAATCTCCCATTCCAGGAACCGGCTGAGGTGCGTACTTAGGATACTTCAGATGATCAAATCCCTCTATCCCGTTCACCTTCATGAGAAATGTCAGATCAAGAGGACCATTTATCTTGTATACAACCTCTTCCTCAACGCCAAGGTGTTTCTTCAGCTCCTTGAGCAGCTTCTTATCCATCGCTTCATCCACCTCAAGGCGGATGACCTCGCCCCACTGTCTCTGTTTCAGCTGCTTCTCAATCTCCTTCAGCAGATCGGCAGTTTCTTCCTCATCTATAGAAAAGTCCGCATTTCTCATAATTCGATAAGGATAAGCACAGACGATGTCATAACTGAGAAAAAGTTTATCAAGATTCTTCTCGATAACCTCCTCGAGCAGTATAATCTCAGTCACATCTTTTTCATCAGAAGGAAGTCTGACTATACGTGGGAGCACAGAAGGTACCTGTACAGTTGCTATATCTGTGACATCTTTCTTCTTATCATATATAAGCGCTCCTATATTGAGCGATTTGTTGCGGACAAGAGGAAATGGTCTGGATGAATCAACCGCCATCGGTGTGAGTACCGGATACACATCCTTTTCAAAATATTTGTCCACATATTTCGCCTGCTTTGGCGTAAGATCTTCGTAGTGTCTCACCAGTTTAAGTCCATTCTGAGCAAGCTGAGGTATGAGAGATCTGTTAAGTGTCTGATACTGATTCTTCATAAATTCTTTTGTGCTGGCGCGAAGGGCCTCAAGCTGTTCCTGCGCCGTCATCCCGGCTATATCCTTCTTCGTATACCCGGCATGCACCATATCAACCAGAGATGCTATCCTGACCATGAAAAATTCGTCCAGATTGGATGCAGTGATGCTTAGGAATTTTATTCTTTCAAATAATGGTATGGTTCTATCCTTAGCCTCCGACAGACATCTCTTGTCAAACTCCAGCCAGCTAAGCTCTCTGTTATAAAAAACCGGATTTTTTTCTGCCATATATTACAACCCCCTTTTCTGTTTTAATACAGGTTTTACTCCAAATACTTTTCTAAACAGTTCCGTCTTGGTCTTGAATACTCCTGTTTCAAGCGTTATATCGTTTAATGTATCAACTGTCATCGTCAGGACATTATCCTTGAATGTGAACTTCATATCACTTATTTTCTGCCTGTGGCTCTTGTCCAGCACGTCAGCAAGCCTGAGTATGGACGTAAGCTTTGCCACCTTCATATAATCTGCCGTCATCAGGGAGACCTGGGCTTTTGTCTGGGATGGGAGGTAATAGTGATTGTATCTGACTATATTCGCTATCTCTTCTCTCTCCTTGTGAGACAGACCAAGTATCTCGGTCGACATTATAATGTAATAAGAGATCTTTGTTCCCTCATTCATATTTACAAATTTGCCACAACTGTGAAGTATTGACGCGATCTGAAGCTGCAGTCTCTCACGCTTGCCAAGTCCATGCGAACTTTTGAATGCATCAAATATATCCAGTGCATTCTGAGTCACATTCTGAGTATGTTTTCTATTCACTTTGTATTTCTTTGCAATACTGTTCGCTGAAGCAATTATATCCTCATCAAAATCCTTGTTGATCAGCAGCGTTCCCCTCTTATCCATATAATCAGCCACTATTCCATCACAGAATGTAACATCCGGAGTAAGTATATCCTCAGCCCTTGAGTTATCAAGGAAAGACTGATATATGATCGCCATAGGAAGCATGAGAGTTGCGCGTTCATAAGGGATTCCATATTTTTCAGACAGGACCTCCGGAGTCGTCTCGACCACCTTATGATAAAGCACCCTGAACTGATCCCTTGTGATATTATTATCTATCTCAAGTTCAGGTCCAACTTTCTTCAAATTCACAATTCCATCTCCGATTGCAATTATACTTTTTATGTCTTTATCATTTATAAAGAGATTTCTGAATTCTTCTATAAAATTCGACACATACTCCTCCATGATATTTTCAAGGGCAACTGTGTCCGCACCATACTTCGCCAGATAATCCCGGATCCTGACCGCTCCTATCGGAAGGTTCTGGGTCTGTATGAGATTTTGCCTGTCAAATATAGATATCTGAACACTTCCAGCGCCTATATCCAGAAGCGCCCTGTTTTTTGTACCATCCTCAGTCATGCCAGTTTTTGCAGCATAGGCCTTGTAATTCATAAATCTCTGCTCTGAATTGCTGAGCACCACAACTTCTATTCCAGTATGCTGTTTTATACGTTCAAGAACCATAATCGAATTTTCGGCTTCTCTGACAGCAGACGATGCATACGCTCTGTAATCACGTACATCATACTCCTTCATCTTTCTCTTGAAACGATTGAGGATATCACACACCTTCACTATGGACTCCTCTGTTATCTTGCCGCTATTATACGTATCACTTCCCAACTCTACTGTACTGTTCACATAGTCCAGCTCCCTGGGACCCTTCTTAGGTGTGATCTCGTATATCTTCATCGACAGCTCATTTGAACCGACATCAATAGCCGCAAATATCCTGTTTGCCATCTATACCCCACCTTTCTTAGTGCAATCAGACGCACAAAAGACGTCTGCATCAGTATGTTCCTATTATCTTGAAATCCAGCGAATCATTCCTTATACGCTCCAATGCATCCACAGTTGCGCTGTCCTGAAGATTGCCCTCCAGCGTAATATAAAATGAATATTCCCATTTTCTCCCTCTAAGTGGTCTGGACTCTATACTCGTCATATTGAGGCCAGCGTGCTTTATATGTCCAAGGATGCTGTAAAGAGTTCCGCTCTCATGCGGAAGAGAGAAACATATAGATACATTTGATGAGTTCTTCACATACTCTTTTTCCTTTGAAAGAATGATAAATCTCGTCGTGTTGTTCTCATTGTTCACTATGTCATCTCTAAGCACCTTGAGCCCATATATATCTGCTGCAAGCCTGCTGGCTATGGCCGCCTGGGTTTTATCTCTGTCATCTCTTACCTTGACAGCACCAACCGCTGTGTTTGCCACAGGGCACTGTGTATATCCCGCCGCAGCAAGAAACTCACTGCACTGCATAAGCCCCTGCGGATGCGAATACACACTCCTGATATCAGTAAGTTCTGCATCCGGAAGGCCCATGAGTGTATGGGTCACCTTCACCTCGTCACCGCCCACAACTGTGAGACCACTGCCACTTACCATATCATATATTCCATTTACGAATCCCGCAGACGAATTCTCTATAGGGAGGACTCCGTAATCCGCCTTACCACTTCTGACAGTCTCTATCACATCCTCAAACTTTGGAACATTAATACTCTTTATATCATTGCCAAAATAGTCATGCATAGCCTGATGGCTGTAAGCCCCCGGTACGCCCTGGTATACAACCACTGTGTTCCCGTCGATGTGCAGCCTGTCAACAGGTGTAAATCCGCCAGTCACATCCGGATCATCCCTCCCCGGCTGTCTGACGTAGCCATCCCTGCACACACTGTCTATAAGTCTGTTCTTCTCAGTGACAAGTCTCTGTATCTGTTCTTCTATATTATTTATCGCTTTCAACGTATCCATAATATTCCGATCCTTTAGTTATATTATATTTGTAATGCAATATCCCTCAGGCGATCACTCCTGAGTCTCAAGTCCCTCAAGCAGTTCGGACACAGTTGAACCCAATAGTGGATGTCTCTTATACCCAGCTATGGCCGAGAGCGGTTTGAGTACAAACTCCCTCTTGTGCATCTCAACATGCGGAATGTGAAGTCTATGATCATCATATACAATATCATCATACAATAATATATCTATATCAAGGGTTCTAGGCCCCCAGTGTATTATCCGCTCCCTGCCGGCAGCAAATTCTATGCCATTTACAAGATCCAGCAGTTCATCCGGAGAAAGAAGTGTCTCTATCTCCAGACACCCATTTAAAAAGTCGTCCTGCTCGACTCCACCATACGGCTTGGTCTCTATAAAATCGGACACCTGCGTAACCTTTGTATATGGGTCTTTGTTGAGCTCATCTATGGCCATATCAAGATATGACTCACGATCACCCATATTGGATCCAAGCCCCAGATAAGCAATATGTTTCATCCTCGTTATAGATACCGACACAGTATCTACATGGACAAGTACCGGTGCCCACGGTTTTCTCACCGTCACATCCACTCCCCTGACATCCTCATATTTCAGCAGGATAAATGAGGCTATCTCCTCGGCGAGGGTCTCTATCAGTTTATAATTCCTGCCCTTCATGACTTTTAGTATATCATCACACACACAGCCATAGTTGACAGATTTCCTTATATCGTCCGTCCTGCCGGCCTGTCTTGTAGACACCATCATAGATACGTCAACTATGAACTTCTGGCCGAGAACATTCTCCTCCTGATATACTCCGTGATGCGCAAACACCTCAAGTCCGGTTATATTTATCCTGTCCATATCCTGCCTCCGATCCTGTTATCTGGCATTCAACATGGCATAAGTCATCTTGAGTGCTCTGTAATTACTCTCCACATTGTGTACTCTGAAAAATGAACAACCCTTCACAAGGCCCAGAACAGAAGTTGCCACTGTTCCCTCTTCCCTCTCTGTCACGGGGAGATCAAGGGTAAGTCCTATCATTGATTTTCTCGAAGTTCCCAAAAGAATAGGCATATTCCACTTATGAAGAATCTCAAGATTGTTCATAAGCAGAAGGTTCTGATGCAGATCCTTTGCAAATCCTATTCCAGGATCAACCATGATCTTGTCCCTGTCAATCCCTGCTGCAAATGCAAGCTTCACTGACTCGTCCAGATCCGCCACAACATCATCCAGATAATTCGTGTAATCTGTATTTTCCCTGTTATGCATGAGGCAGCAAGCCTTGTCATATTTAGCTATCACACCAGCCATGTTTTTATCATACTTAAGTCCCCAGATATCATTTATCAGATCTGCACCCGCCTTTATGCCAGCCTCAGCTACGGCAGATTTATAAGTGTCCAGTGACACAGGAACATCAAAATTCTTCTTTATGGCTTCTATGATCGGAGCTGTTCTCTCTATCTCCTCAGCGTCGGATATCATGGTATATCCGGGTCTTGTGGATTCACCGCCTACATCTATGATATCAGCTCCCTGACCGATCATCTCCTCTGTGGCAGCAAGTGCCGATGCAAGCGAATTGTGTTGTCCCCCATCAGAAAATGAATCCGGCGTCACATTGAGGATTCCCATGATATATGGTCTGCCATCCGTGTCAAATATTTTGTCTGCTATCTTCATAATTTTATTCTCCCTTAATTAGTATCTTATCTTCAGATTTTTCTCAACGTCAGGCCAGTAGCACTCATCCACCGCAGCGCAGTCAAAGCAGTTTCTGGACTGCTTGTCCGCCCTGTACAAAATATAACTGAGTCCTTTCCTTGTATCGCCATCAGTGTTATGTGATCCTATGGCATCACATATCATATCAGTATCCCTCTCATCAAAACCGCATTCCCTGAGTATCTCTCCTGCAAGCTCCACACTCAGGAGGTGATGCTGCACTCCGCTCTCCTCCGGGTCAGCCCTGCCTATATCGTGAAGAAGCGCTGCTGCATATATATATTCTTTTTCAATGCCCATGTTCTCTTCAAGACACATGATATACGCTATCCTGGCAACGTCAAAGCAGTGGTCGAGTCCATGCCTGCAAAATATGCGGTCTCTCTCCTTGTCCTTTATCACAGCCATAAGTCTGCCGTATTTATCATTAAACAGTATCCTGTTTACTCTGTCCATGCCAGTATCCATCAATCTCTCCTATAGCCTCCAAGTTCCGCCTTGTCAATGATCGGCCCTATAAACGACAATGAGCCAAATATTATGATGACCGGATCATTCATATCTTCCGCGATATCTATTGCCTGATATACCGCATCATCAACCACTTTCTGCACATACACCGAATCAATATACTGCTTTGCAAGATCTGCCAGGACATTCCTGTCAAGCGCTCTTGGACTTTCCGGCTGTACCGCTATAAAGTGCTTTGCCCGCGGCATAAGCATCCGGAGCATGCAGTCATAGTCCTTATCCTTAAATACCCCGCATATATATATAAGTTCTCTGTCTGCGAAGTACTGTTCTATATTCTTCCTGAGAGATTCCCATCCTCCTGGATTGTGTGCTCCGTCCACATATATATCAGGCGTACCGGATATCTTCTGAAATCGGCCTTTCCACATCGTCTGTGATATTCCGGCCTGAATATCATCGTCATCTATCCCATAGCCAAGTCTCTGCATCAGTCTTGCAGTACACACTGCAACTGCACTGTTATACACCTGATATATACCGGGCACAGATACGCGATAACTTCTCCCACCATACTCATATCTGCTCCCATCAAGGCCAGCCCTCATGATCTTTATATCGTCCATACTGACCATAACGGATGTATCTTCTGTTCCATTCTCTATTTTTTTCTCCTGCCACATGCTGAGAAGTTCTTCCGGTACAGGATAAGATACACACGGTACTCCCTTTTTCATTATACCCAGCTTCTGTTCATATATCTTCTCAAGGGAATCTCCCAGAAACGCCATATGATCCATACTTATGCTCGCTATGATCGTACACACAGGTCTGTCACATACATTTGTCGCATCAAGCAGGCCTCCCATGCCAGTCTCCAGCAGGAGAAAATCCACCGCCATATCCTTAAAATAGCAGAATGCTACCGCCGTCTCCGTCTCAAATGAAGTCGGCCTGTCAAAGCCATCTTTCACCATGCCATCAGCCGCCTGTTTCACCTTATCAAGATATATTGCAAAGTCATCCTCCTGCATGTATCTCCTGTTTATCTGAAACCGTTCAAGATAAGTAAATACCGTCGGTGATATATATCTTCCAACCGAAAAACCTGCGCACTCCAGTATCTCATCAAGGAATGCACATATGGAACCTTTGCCATTCGTACCCGCAATATGAATAACTCTCACATCATTCTGCGGGTTTCCGAGCCGCTTAAGCAGTTCTTTTATATTCGTAAGGCCCAGAACACTTCCGAGAGTATTCGTATATTCAATATAGGCCATCGCTTCATCATAAGTCATATTCTATCGGTCCTTCCTACCTGTGTCTCACAAGAGGCGTATCATCGTCTATCGCAAGCAGCTCATAACCTTCCGCCCTCAGACGGTCTATCAGCATCTGCAGTGACTCCACCGTACTATGTCTGTTTGACAGATCATGCATAAGTATGATCACATCATCATGTGCCGGCACATCTGACATAATATTCTCAACTAACTGCTCCGGTGTATAACTGTCACACACCGCATCGTTGTTAAGTGCATTCCAATCATAATACGTGAGTCCCTGACTCTCCACATAGGATATGAGAGTATCCATATCCACATTTGATACAGTGTTGGAACTTCCTCCGGGAAAACGATAACAGGTACATCTCACACCCGTTACATCATACAATAAATTCCGCAATTCCTCAATATCTTCGGCAAAATCGTCCAGACTGGCATATATCTTGTCGTAATCATGAGTGTATGAATGAAGTCCCAGCGTGTGCCCTCTTTTTACTATCTCTCTGTAATAATCATAATAACTCTCATCTCTTCCCACCACAAAAAAAGTCGCTTTAACATTATTTTCATCAAGAATATCCAGAATCTCCCCTGTATTTTGTGAAGGTCCATCGTCAAATGTAAGATATGCCCTCTTCGTCTGTACAGAATTTACAGGTTTAACTGTGCCCGCCGATCCTTCAACAGTACCTGTACCCTCTGTCATGTAAAAACCCCATTTAGACTGGCTTACTATGTAGTAACAACAAAAAATTATCGCAAGAATTATCGCTATTGCCAGCATTATGTACTGCCAATACCCTTCGATTTCCTGCACAGCGTCAACTTTTTTCAATTTAATCTCCGCACTTTGCCTGTTTTTTCTATTATATTATTAGAGTTCCCTTATTATGTGTTTTGATAAGTACGAATATTTTTTTGACAAAAGGAAAATATATATAACAAATATCAAAACAAGGAGATCAAAAATGAAGAAACATTTTATACTCACATTGTGCATGGCATTGACCATGATTCTTTTCTGCGGATGTGGAAATTCCGGAAATCAAGGAAGCTCTGCAAGCACCGGTTCTCCCTCAACTTCATCTACCACTTCAGAGGGCACTACAGGCAATTCATCAGGTTCTGACAAAGGCATAGTAGGTGGTGCCGGTGATGCGGTAAAGGATGTTGCCGACGGTGTAGCTGACGGCATAAAAGACGTAGTGGACGGAGCAGAAAATACCGTTTCAGGCATATTCGGTTCATTCGATGATGCACAGAACTGGTTCATGAACCAGCTTCCGGCAGGGGACGGACGTTTTCAGATCACAAACAGCGACAAAGATCTTACCAGATTCTCCGATGGAAAAACAGGCTATCATATAGAACTCCATGACAACAACAGAAATGGTGATACCAAAGTCGGTGATTTCTATATAGATCCACAGGACGGCAAGGTTTACCGCTCAGACGAACACGGCAAGACTTTCTCCGAATACGACTTCTCCGATTTCAAGTAACAGCAAAGTCATACCGCTTCCAGATTATATAGCAACAAAACCGTGAATAACATTGTTACTCACGGTTTTTGTCTATATATCTCTTGATATTCCTATCTGTCTCTAAAAACTTTTATACCTGACTTCTCCATCATCCGGTCATATTGATAGTACATATACTGCACGCTGTTCTCAAGCAGATGATAGTGCATGATATAAGGCACAAGCAGAACCATAAATGCCAGAGCCAGTATGAGCAGTGAGATATTTGATGTAACCACAAATGCAATACATGTCACAACTGTCAATATCGCAAAAAGCACAAGCACAATAAGATGTATAAGTCTTTCATGCATAAAAAATCCGATCTGCTTCAGATGAAGTTCTGACTCATGTCCAAAATCCACATCATCTCTTTCAAGAAGTCCGTCTATATATGCAAGATATCTCTTTATCCTCTTTGCCATCTTCTATTCACCTTCTCCGCACACACAATGTCACGTTAGTTCTGCACCTTGTTCATGAAATGCTCCCACTCAGCTACTACCTTGTCATAGTAAAAACTAAAAACATATGATTCCTCTTCCACGTCAACTATGAGCTGAAAACACTTTCTTCCGTCATCCTTTATGCTGTCCTTCGGCTGTCCGGCAAAGAATATCGGGTTGCCGGCAAAACCAGCCAGGACCTTATCATAATCCGATGAATCAACAGGTTCATCCGGAACCTTCTCCAGCAGGACATCGTTTGCATCATAGTAGCTGTGTCCTTCCAGAAGCAGTGCCTCTATCTCAGGTTCCACAAATCTGATCTGCATATCGCTGACATATCTGTCAGTATAAAGCTCATTTGCCGAATTATTCTCCCTGACTATGGCACCATCCAGCTCAAATACAAGTATTCCCTGTTTCTCTGAATAATTGCATCTTGTGATAGTCGCATCCCTGAACGAGAATGTATCTATCTCATCAACGCTCTTATACTTCATGACAAAACCTCCTTGTATAACATCCAGCCATGAATATTAATCCATTGCCTTCTTGATAGCTGCAAGAAGTTCGTCATATGTCTCAAATGCCTCAAGATCCGGATTATCCGCCTTTATCTGATCTGTGCTCTTGAACAGGAATCCCGCTTTGCTGGCATATATCATTCCAAGATCGTTGTGGCTGTCACCGCTGGCGATCGTGTCGTAACCTATAGACTGAAGTGCCTTAACAGTAGTCAGCTTGGACTGCGGGCAGCGCATCTTGAAGCCTGTGATCTCCCCATCATCCGCCACGATAAGCTCATTGCAGAATATAGTCGGATAACCCAGCTTCTTCATAAGTGGTCCCGCAAACTGTGAAAAAGTATCACTGATGATTATCACCTGACCGATGGAACGGAGTTCATCCAGAAACTCCTTTGCGCCCGGAATAGGATCTATCTTTGCTATGGTCTCCTGTATCTCCTTAAGTCCAAGTCCGTGCTCTTTCAGTATACCAAGTCTCCAGTTCATGAGCTTGTCATAATCAGGCTCATCCCTTGTCGTTCTCTTTAATTCAGGAATTCCACTTGCCTCAGCAAATGCTATCCATATCTCAGGTACCAATACTCCCTCAAGATCAAGGCATGTTATATACATATATCTTATCCTCCGTATTCTATTCTCAGGATCTGCATCCAAATCCCCTGTTATGCTCTGTCATTATAACACGAAGCACAGTCTCTAACAATCATCACTTTTCCGCATTCTCTCCATAATTCCAAGTGCATGGATGTAATCTTTCTTAATGCACTCCAGTTCTTTTCTTCTTGATATCCTCATATGATTGCCGGACAGATACACTCCACCCATCATACCAACACGTATAAGCATTCCCTTAAGTCCTTTTTCAACCGTCATCTTCGCCGCCTCCCCGCTTTTGAGCTGCTCGTATCTGGCAAAGTTCTCTTCCCACGCATTTATGTATTCTGCTATCTCATCGCCTGGTATCCTTATCCTGACACCTCCATATCTTACATCGGGTCCCTGAAAAAAATACTCTATCCTCATCTGTCTGTTTCCATACACCAGCTCCCCTCCAGAATCCAGTTTCTCGCGGTGCATCTTATCCATCTCTATACCTCCCGTAACCACACACCAGCCATGCAAAATTTGCCTTCGTTGTACGATCGCATTGCTTCGCAATGTGATAGTCGTCGATGCCATTTTAAGATGTGGCTTCGCCACATAGGCATCTCCTCGGCAAATGGCTGGCGCTGCATGTCAAGTTTTCATAGAAAACTTGACACATCCAACCACACAGTGCGTGCTAAACATTCCTCAGACTCTCAAATGTTCCATATATATTAAGCAGTCCATATCCCCACTCAGGATTCGGATAATTTCTTATATTAGAAATACCATCCCCCGCTCCAGGTCTCTTAGCCCCCCGTATGAGATATCTCCTTATCTGATTACCATTGATGTTCCTTATATCTCTTTTGTCATAGGACCACTCAAGAAGTAATGCACAACACCCGGCAGAATATGCCGCAGCTATGGATGTTCCACTTCTGATGACAGGCTCTCCGCCTATCCCCTCTCCACTTATATCCACACCGGGAGCCAGAATATCCGGTTTTACCCGCCTGTCCGCAGTATAACCTCTGCCGTTGCCAATATATAGATTACCATTTGCATAGTTATACGCGCAAGCACATATTGCCGTCTCTGCATTTGCAGGGCCAGTTATAGTCGTCCGGGGATCACTCTTCACAAACCTTGTTCCAGGAGACAAAAAAGCGCTGATCGGAAGCCATGCGTTGAAGCTTCTCTCCGTATCACCGGCACCGTACACACGCATTCTCCATATACCATTATGCGGTTTAACAAATCTTAGCATTATCAGTTCTTGTCCGGCAGAATCCTCTATCAAAAAGTAATCAACATACACCACCCCACCTCCAAATACAGGTCTTATGACCGTACTTCTGTCATATCTCGGCGATATTCTTTCTATAAATTCTCCCCCCGGAACTTCAATTGCGACAGAGTATGTGTTGGTTGACGGCCCCCATATCTCCATAGTAAAACTATCATTTTCAGTCACCTCTATCTCCACAACATCGTAATCCGGCCTATCCTCCACCGCTCCGGAATTCACAAGATTCCCCGGTCTGTCACTGTCAGTTAAACGTCCCACAGTTCCTGCATAATGGTGTCCCGCACTTCCCTCATTTCCACCTGCCACTGAAACCGCAGTTCCCTTGAGATCACCTATATTGTTTATATATTTCTCAAGAGCCCCAGCTCCGGTGTGGCTTCCACTGTTAGTACCGCATGTTACAAGAATACTCATTGGACGCATAAAAACCTCCTGTGCCCTGATCAGATATGCCATCGCCATCATAATATCAGCCTCACTGTATGCCGTAACTTCCCGGGGAATACCATACAAATCCCGCAGATTATCTTTTGCCTGTTTCAGTTTCACCACCACAATATCTGCAGACGGTGCAACACTCACGGCCGCCCCCGCGCAAAATGTTCCATGTCCTGTACTGTCTGTAAGTATCTTCCGTCCATCATCTATGGCAGCCTGTATCTCCTCTGAACTATACTCCCTGCCATAGCCGTATGCCGCATCATCAGAACTCTCTGCTGTCTGATCCCATGCTGCAAGTATCTTTGTCTTATTTCCCTCTCTCAGAAAGCTGCTATTGTAGATATCTACCCCGCCATCGACAATTCCAAACAACACACCCTTGCCTGTAAGCCCCAATATATTTTCCTGCTGTATATTCACAACACCTATGGCTTCAAGCGCTCCCACATCATCCATCGGTCCATAAACCTTAGGAAAAAGAGTATATTCCAGTCTGGACAGACTCTCCATATAATCAGCCGGTATACGCTGATACGCAATGGCATATCTATTGTCAATAACCCGCAGATCGTAAGGGTTGTAATTGGCAAAAAGAGCTTCCCTGTCTCCATTATATTCCACAATATATTCTACATATTTTTCTGAAAAAGCCGCCTTTTCATCCATTTTTCACCCCAAAATCCACAAATGCGCAATCAATATAGTATATGCATAAAAGGAAAAAAGATTCCTGCAGATATGTATATATCCACAGAAATCTTTTTCAATACTATGTCTTATTTTCTCTTTATTTTGTATCTATATATTTTTGAACCTGTTCCTTTAATATATTGAACTGGCACGGTCCGGTCTTTAATACCACCGTATTGAACTCCTTAAGGTCAAACTTTGAACCAAGCTTTTCTTCCGCATAATCACGGATCTCCTGAAGTTCATAGTATCCAGTAGAGTAACTCTGGTACACCGCAGGATCTCCTATCATTGTGGTGTAGAGATCATCAGCTGCCTCTCCATTGAACCCTTTCTCATTGAGATAGTCCCTGGTGTCCTGAAGTGACCACCCCTCATAGTTTATACCTATATCCACACGTCCACTCAAAAGATAATTCATCTCATCATTTATCTTGTAAAGCTTTGCCACATTCTCTGAATTATCAACGCCGTCAAATGTGTAATAACTGACCGCATCATAGCAGGCATACATAGCCCAGCCCTCTGCATATCCAAGGAAATTCAATACGGTTCTGATCGGTTCAGGATCTGTTGACATATAGTACGCATTCTGAAGCATATGGCCCGGATAACCCTCATGAGCAAGTGTTGTCCACATCCCATCGGTATGCTTTCCATTCACCCTGATAAGATTGTTTTCCTGATCGTCATATGCCGGAGACATATAATATGCCAACACATTTGCCTGTATATCCTCAAGGCTCTTATCCAGATTCTCTGCCCTGAAACTGATCTTGCCAAAATCCGGATAGTGTTCAGTTGCTGTATCCATCAATATATTGATTATCTCCGAAGGATCCTTTGAATTATCCTCTCCAAACAGGTCATCGTAATTATCCACAAGATACTGATAGGCATCCGAGTCAAGCATCGCAACCGAGTACAGCTCAGTCATAAGCTTGGAAAGATTGTCATCCAACATCTGGGCAACCTCCTCAGGGCTCTTATCTGTGCCCGCAGTCTTCTTGAGAAGATAAGCATAATAGTCTTTTCCTCCCTCGTAATTACAAAGTCCCTCCTGATTCTTTCCAGTTCCCTTAAGCGACTTCATCACATCTATGACATCTTCAAACGCTGGGATGAGACTGTCAGCTACAGCCTTCTTGTTCTGTTCCTCAAAACTTTTTATCTCATCATCTGTAAGGAAATCCAGAGCCTCTATATTATCATTAAAGACGCTGACCATAAAGTGATTGTCCTTATCCTTTATGAAATCCTCACATTGCTCTATAACCTGCTCACATACAGCATCGCTCATGAAATATCCCTTTTCAGATTTAGTCTTTTCAAACTCAAGAAATTTATCAAAGTAATCCTTCACCATGCCAAGCAACTGTATATAACGCTCCACATCCCCCTTGTCATCAAATCTGTAATCAGTGAAATATGTGGCAATATTCGCCTGAAGTCCCTTCATAGGTGAAAATGGTTCACTCAGATATATGTTCAGATATCCCTCGTTCTCAGTATCCATATACTGCTTAAGTATATCGTATGTGAGCTGCTGGCTCTCAGTGAGATCCTCCCTGTTAAATGAGCAGAGTTTGTTATATGTATCATCAAATTTCGACTTCTGTTTCTGTATGCCTGCATCACTCATATCATCATCCCCGAGCGTTACCTCCGGTTCTGCGATTCCCATCGCATCGCCATCTTTTATGGAATAATTATATGTGATGCTGTCTGATGTGACACTGTCAACATATTCATCGTGAAGAAATGATTCAAACTCCTTCTGAACATCAGTGTAATCGTCCGGGTTATCCACAGCCATCCCTGTCACATCTTTCAGTGTAAACATACCCGAATTGCATGCCGTGGAAGTAAGTGCCACAGCACACACTGTAAATAACACCATCGCCTTTCTGATGCCATCTCTGAATCTTCTTTTAACCATGTATACTCTCCTTTTCTCCGTTTCCTGACATACCTTCCTTAATTATATGTCACCAGCCACCGACTGATGACCAGCCACGCATCAGCGTACTTTCAATATTGTATGCCAAAACGATGCGATTGTCTACAGGATTCCAAGGCCGTCCAGCACCACCTTTATTCCTATGAGTATAAGGATTATTCCTCCGGCAAGCTCGGCCTTTGATTTGTACTTTGTTCCAAATATACTTCCAATCTTCACTCCTACAGCTGAGAGTATAAAAGTTATGCATCCGATAAACAGCACCGCCAGTATGATATACAGTGTAGACAACTTTAAAAATGCAAACGAAACACCGACCGCCAGAGCATCTATACTTGTTGCCACAGCCAGAAGGAACATCACTTTCACACCCATGTCCGGATCCACATCCTCGTCCTTGCCAAATGATTCTTTTATCATGCTGCCCCCTATAAAAGCTAGTAGGACAAATGCTATCCAATGCGACCATTTGCTTACAAGATCAGCAAAAAAACTTCCCAGAATATATCCGATTGTCGGCATAAGAGCCTGAAATCCTCCAAACCAGGCACCGGCAATCATCATGTGTTTTAATTTGATATCCCTGAGTGACAACCCCTTACATATCGACACAGCAAATGCGTCCATCGACAGTCCTACGGCCAGCAAAAACAACTCCAAAATACTCATACAATCTACTCCTATCCTTTTCCATTCTATAAAGATCATCTTTTGCGGAATGTCTGTATAACAAAAAGAGACCTTCCGGGCAGCTGAAAAGCTGTCCAGAAAGTCTCATCATCTACAGTAATACCAGATCCAAATACCTGCAGTCGTATATAACCGTGGGGCATCGGGTCATTATGTTGATATCACAACATGCAAAAATCTGATAACCTTTAACAGACTTACATGCTGACTACTCCCTTAATGAACGCGGTCATTCTAACATATTGATAAAATTTTATCAAGTATTTTGTCTGATTTATTTTCCAGATTCAGAATCCTCAAGAGCCGGAGTTCCTCTGAGTTCGATGACCGGACTTCCCTTCCCCTTGATATAGTCACCGGTTATCGTAACTCTTCCTATGGTGTCATCTCTAGGTATCTGGTACATTATATCAAGCATAAATTTCTCTATGATAGCGCGAAGTGCCCTGGCCCCAGTCTTGCGCTTTACCGCCTCCTCAGCTATTGCCTCGTAAGCCGTATCATCAAATCTGAGATCAACCTCATCAAGTGCCAGAAGTTTCTTGTACTGCTTGAGTATGGCATTCTTCGGCTCCTTAAGTATCTTGATATACATATTCTTATCAAGAGCATCCAGAGTAAAGAGAACCGGCAGTCTTCCCAAAAACTCGGGTATCATTCCAAAATCTCTGAGATCATCAGTAGTAACCTGTCTTAGCAGATTTGGATCATCATCATACTGATCCTTAAGTTCCGCCTTAAATCCCATAGATGCCTGCTTGCTGATCCTCTGCTTAATTATATTCTCCAGATCAGGGAATGCACCGCCGCAGATGAATAAAATATTCCTGGTGTTGATGGTTGTCATAGGCACCATGGCATTCTTGCTGCCAGCGCCAACCGGAACCTCTACATCAGCTCCCTCAAGAAGTTTCAGGAGTCCCTGCTGAACAGATTCACCGCTTACATCTCTGCTATTGCTGTTCTGTTTCTTTGCAATCTTATCTATCTCATCTATAAATACGATTCCTCGTTCTGCCTTTTCGACATCATTGTCAGCCGCAGCAAGGAGCTTGGACAGTACGCTCTCCACATCATCTCCTATGTATCCAGCCTCGGTGAGGGTTGTTGCATCTGTTATAGCAAGCGGTACCTGGAGCAATCTTGCAATAGTCTTTACTATATAAGTCTTACCACATCCCGTAGGTCCGACCATAAGCATATTCGACTTCTCAATCTCTATGTCATCCATGGTATCTGTAAGCACCCTCTTGTAATGATTGTATACGGCCACAGATATGACTTTCTTTGCATACTCCTGTCCAACCACATATTCATCCAGCATAGCCTTTATCCTGTGCGGTGCAGGTATATTCTTAAGCGAAAGCTCCGGCTCTGCCTTCTTCTCCTTTGGCGCTTTCTTCTTTACCTTCTGTGACTTTGGTACATCATTCTGCGCTTTGAACTTTGACATGTCAATATTGCCAAATGGCATATTAGTCAGATCAATAAACTGCATATTACCAAGCCCCGGCATGTTGCCAAACCCAGAATTGTTAAAGCTGTCAAATGATCTCTGCATACAATCAGCACAAATATTTATATCCCCCGGCATATGTATCAGTTTTCCTGCTACACTCTCAGGTCTCCTGCACAGATAGCAGTATTTCTCATACTCATCGTCCTTATCTTTGTCATCCTCTGCATTGTCATCTGCGTCGGTCACATCAGGTACATTCTTATCTATATCGTCGTAATTCTCTGCCATAGCTTATATTTATCCTCCAATTTCAATTATAAATGCCATATATCATACGGCAGTATAAATATACTTTTTTGATATAATACCATATCTGTACACCATTTACCAACAAATTGAATTATGAAATTTATGTAAACTGTGCCATTGTATCCGACTTAATAAAATAAAGTAATTTCCTCTATATTTCTACTACTTTGAAGTACACCCCTTTAGAATCGTTTTAATATTTTCGCATTTGGCCAATGCTATAGAATTGATATTTGGGCTATGCTATAATCTGTTCAAACAAATCCAAAGGGAATAAAGGAGGACTGTAATATGAAGAAACTTGAAATTGTTGTTCGTTCAGAGAAACTTGATGATGTAAAATCAATACTTGACGAGTGTGAATCAACAGGTGCCATGGTTTCAAACATCATGGGTTATGGTAATCAGAAGGGATACAAGACAACTTACAGAGGCAGCGAATATGTGGTAAACCTTATTCCAAAAGTAAAGATCGAGACCATAGCATCAGACGATGTTGCGGATAAGATCATTTTTAAGGTTTGCGAGAGGATCTCAACCGGCAAGATAGGAGATGGCAAGATATTCGTATATGATGTGGCCGACGTTGTCCGTATCCGTACAGGCGAGCGCGGGGAGACTGCGCTATAATAAGCACAGATATCCAGTATCATTCCTTTTTCTTAATTGGCAGGCAGCGGCATTTGTCCACTGCCTGTTTTTTTATCAGAATTCTAATTAAGTAACTTGAGCATACTTCCCGGCGTCATACCTGTATACCACTTAAACTCTCTCTGGAAGTGGGCCTGATCAGAATACCCCATGTCATCCATGTAATCCGTGACATGTCCGCCTGGGTGCTCCAGCATTTTCCTCACAGTCTCCCTGACCCTCACGATACGGACAAACCTCTTGGGGCCAACGCCCAGCGTCTTCACAAATCTCCGATGTGCATGTCTGACCGTGCAGCCCATCTGTCCGGCAAGTTCTGATATACTTATCTTGCCTTTTACAGCATATATGGAATCTGCCTGTTTCACGGTACGCAAATCTTCCCCGATCATATTTGACCACAACTGCTCACACGCATCTATATAATTTGCAATTACATCCATTACATTTTCCAGCGAAGCATCGGACCTTTTATTTTTCATGTCCCTGCTATCCGTCAACATTCTTCCAAATGGATATAAGCTGTGCAACACATTCATCGCTCTACTGTTGAAACCCAAATCCAGCTCCACTGATATAAAGCTGCAGCTCTCTTCAATATTTACTGCAGCCTCAATCTGTCCCAGGCACACATCTCTTATATGTCCGTTCATACATATCAGGCATATTCCCACATTCTCCTGGGGTACAAGTCTTATCCCACTCATGCTGTATCCCACTCTTACATACACAGATATATCATTCTTTTCTATCACACGTGTATACACTTCATTACAAAAATTAACATTCAATAAAATCTGACTATCCATACGTCATCTCCACATAACTTTATTTATCTTTACCGTTTCTTTGCTTAATTATGTTAAGCCATTGCAAAATATAATAAGGTTTATCGTCTCATGTCCGATTTTTTCAATATTTTACCATATCTCAATACTATACTCAACCCAAGTTAGTAATTGAGGTGTGGCACTGAGATACTTATTATCAGTCATATCTCAGTGACGTACGATCAGATATCGAGTGCACAAAGATGTGTTTTGTCAGGATCAGACCTGGCGGGACGCATCTTTTTTTATATCTGATCACTTCCACAACTACAAAGTATTAAAAGGAGGAATGATTATGGAAGACGTAAGCACAATTGTATTTGGAGTTTGGTTCCTCGTTGGAGCCGCACTGGTATTCTGGATGCAGGCCGGATTTGCAATGGTTGAAGCTGGTTTCACAAGAGCAAAGAATGCCGGAAATATCATAATGAAAAACCTCATGGATTTCTGTCTCGGTACAGTTTCATTCATGATCCTCGGTTCATCACTTCTCATTGGAAGCAGTGATTGGGCACTCGGAGGATTCATCGGAAAACCATCTTGGGATTTGTTCCTTCACTTCGACAACTATGACTGGTCAAGCTTCGTATTCAACCTTGTGTTCTGTGCAACAGCAGCAACCATCGTATCCGGAGCCATGGCAGAGAGAACAAAGTTCTCTGCATACTGCATATACTCAGCTATCATTTCACTGCTGATATATCCTATCGAGGCTCACTGGATCTGGAATCCAGGCGGCTGGCTTGTAAAGCTTGGCTTCCACGATTTCGCAGGTTCATGTGCCATCCACATGGTTGGTGGTATCTCAGCCCTGATCGGCGCAGCATTACTTGGACCTCGTATCGGAAAGTTCAAGAAGGATGAGAATGGCAAGGTAGTAAAGGTTCACACCTTCCCTGGTCACAACCTTCCACTCGGTGCACTCGGTGTATTCATCCTGTGGTTCGGCTGGTATGGATTCAACGGTGCAGCAGCTACTTCAGTTGGACAGTTAGGTTCAATCTTCCTTACCACTACTATCGCACCTGCACTTGCAACAGTTTCATGTATGATATTTACATGGCTCAAATATGGCAAGCCTGATGTGTCAATGTGTCTCAACGCTTCACTTGCAGGTCTTGTAGCCATCACAGCACCTTGTGATACAGTTGACGCCCTTGGCGCAGCGATCATAGGTATCGTTGCCGGACTTCTCGTAGTATTCGGTGTATGGCTTTGCGATCACGTTTTACATGTTGATGATCCTGTCGGTGCTGTAGCCGTTCACGGCGTAAACGGTATCTGGGGAACAATCGCAGTTGGACTTTTCTCAACAACAACTGTTCCTGGAAACGACACATTAACTGGTCTGTTCTACGGTGGAGGAATCCATCCACTCCTCATCCAGTTACTTGGATTTGCAGCAGTTGCAGCATGGACAGCAGTTACGATCACCATCGTATTCCTGATCATCAAGAAAACTATCGGTCTTCGAGTATCTGAGGAGGAAGAGATCAAGGGTCTTGATCCTACAGAGCATGGTCTTCCTACAGCATACGCTGATTTCCTGACAACCAAGTAATCCAATAATATATATTATTATTCAAAATAAGAATAAAAGCCTGTGATATGAATAGCAATTCATATCACAGGCTTTTTAATATATGCACATACACAGCATTTTCTAATTACGATTTATACTCTGCCAGGCTGCATGCTCTTCTTCATGTAGTCCTTCAATATATCGCTGTACTCTTCCTGATGCTTAAACATATATACACAATGGCCATAACCCTTTCTGATCGTTATCGTCGCCTCTGGATAGTATTTCTGTATCAGCTTGCGGCACACAATGTGTGAATCCCTGCTGCCGAATTCAAAAAATAGTCTTCTCTGTACATCTGCAGGAAGCATGCTCTGCTCGTATTTGAAACTGTTGCAGGTATGCACCATACATGCAAGCGCTTTCTTATCTGTCCTGCCCATGGAACCGGAAAGCTTCTTCATCACGTCAGAATCAATATCTGCCGCCGAATACATCTTTGCCGCAACCTCCGGATGCTTCTGCATTCCACCCATCACCCCGCGGAACATCCATTCAACGCCCTTCGTTCTCGTGAGTGCTGCCCCCTCAAGCACTGAACATTTAACATTGAGCCACGGGCTGTCTGTCATCAAATACATGGCCACAACGCACCCCATCGATGCAGAGAACATAAGCTCCAGGCTCTTTATATCGTGATCTGCAAGCCATTTGCCGATCTGTACAGCGTCCTGCTCCGCACCCTCAAAACTCCCCATATCGCTGCCATGCCCGGTCAGATCCGGAGCTATTATATGATACTCTCCGCGCATTTTCTCTACATATGGAAGCATCATCTCGTGACACATCCACATTCCATGTATAAGCAATATATGCGGATTCTTCCTGTCTCCATACTCGTGTATTGTCATCTCTTACCTCCTGTAAAAGCATTAGTTAGGCTATGCTAACCAATGACATATTATCACAGAAAGAGCATTATATACAGCACAATATTGCACAAATCAAAAAAAGATCCCAGTCATTACGACCGGGATCCGTCTCAAAACAAACATCTATAGATTAAAGACTGTAAGAACCTGATTCTCCATCAGCTGTATAATATACCATGCCTGTTTCTGGCTGGTAGTATACGTTCAATTCCTTAACTGTCTTATTGCCAATAGCTTCCTTTACCTTAGCAACGATTGCTGCCATCTCGATCTGACCACCAGCGAACTCAACAAATACCTTCTCTGTTGTCTTAGCTGGAGCTGCCTTCTTTGCTGGCGCCTTCTTTGCAGGTGCTGCTGCCTTTGTCTCTTCCTTCTTTGCTGGAGCTGCCTTCTTTGCTGGTGCTGCCTTTGCCTCTGTAGCTGCTGCCTTTGGCTCCTCCTTCTTTGCTGGAGCTGCCTTCTTTGCTGGTGCTGCCTTTACTTCTGTTGCGGCTGTCTTCTTAGCTGCCTCTTCCTTCTTAACTGCCTCTACTTTAGCAAGCGCTGCTGCTGGTGTAGCCTTAGTAACCTTCTTAACGTCCTCTGTCTTCTTAGCTGTTGCCATAATTACTTCCTCCCAATGATCAAAGTATCTATATAATCTTATGTACTTACTTTCAAGCTAGGTTGATATTACCCCATTTTTGTACTTTTTTCAATATTTGCCATTTCTTTTCTCCGTTTTGTATTCTTTTGCGGATAATCGCCTCAAAAATAAATACACAATACACAAAAGATGGTCAACAGTTTTCTCTTAACTGTCAACCATCTTTGTTATTTTGTACAAATGTCCTTACTAATTCGCGAGAATATTGACCACTTCACTCAAATTCATACCATTTGAAGCCTTGAGAAGAACGATGTCTTCAGGCTTCATAAGTGCCATGAGATATAATGCTATCTCCTCTGTATCAGCAAATGACACTGTTTTTGCATATTTTGTATCACATGCATCAAGAGCTTCTTTTATCTTCTGAGCATGCTCGCCGATAACTATAACCTCGTCTATCCTCTTATCACGCAGATATTCTCCAACTTCATAATGATAATCATCGCTCTTGTCCCCAAGCTCAAGCATATCACCGAGCACGATATACTTCTTGCCCTCGCACTTCATGGCACAGAGGACATCTGTGCTGGCCTTCATGGAATCAGGGCTTGCGTTGTATGTATCATCTATGATCGTGTATTTGCCAGGGAGTTTGATAACCTTCTGTCTGAGACCTCTGAAGTTCTCAAATGCCTTTGACGACTTCTCATAAGGAACTCCAAGCTGATGTGACACAGCCATAGCTACAAGTGAATTGCGAACATTGTGCAGTCCCATCACTCCAACCTTCACTGTGACCACGTCATCGCCGTGAACCATGTCGTATATGGAATATCCATCCTCCTGTCTGATATTGGTTGCACGAAAATCCATATCCTCACCACAGCCATAGGTATAAACCCTGCACGGTATCTTATCCTTCACCTCATAGAGCAGAGGGTCATCACCGTTTATATACAATGTTCCATTCTCATTCATTCCTTTAATGATACTGAGCTTCTCCCTGCGGGTGTTCTCAAGAGAACCCATATACTCTATATGCGCTACTCCTATAGTTGTTACCACACATATATCAGGCCTTGCTATATCCGTCAGTATATCCATCTCTCCCGGCTCACCGATTCCCAGTTCGAGCACCGCTGCGTCATATTCATCCGTCATCCTTGATACAGTAATCGGCTCACCATATACAGAGTTATAATTGCCCTCAGTATGGAAACATCTCATACCGGTGCTGACAGCTGCTGTTATCATCTCTCTTGTCGTAGTCTTTCCGACACTTCCCGTAACGGCGACCACAGGCATGTCATATCTGTTTCTAATATACTTACCTATCGCCTGAAGAGCTTTTACCGTATCGTCCACCCTTATATACGCCTTGTCAGACACTACTACATGATCATGTTCCGATGTAAGGGTTGCCGATGCAACATCCAAAGCTGACTCTATAAACCTGTGTCCATCTGTTCTTGTTCCAATGATTGGAACAAACAGGTCTCCCTCCTTGGCCTCTTTTGAATTTATACAGATATCCGTGAGCACCGTATTCTCATCTCCGCACAAAAGCACTCCGCCAGTCGCCTCAAGGATATTCTTTACTGTTATATCTACCATGATAGTCCCCTTTTCATTCTTAGATGTTCATTCATTATAGCATCATACTGTCATTTTGTACATTAATTCTATTTACTTTTGCCGGACCAGAAATCTTCTAGTATATGGCTCACATCATTTCGCCTGCACACCTGATAATCGCTCCACTCCACAGGAAACAGTTCCGTGTATCTCCTTGTGGCAAATCTCTCATCAAGGAGAAGTATGATACCCTGATCGCTCTCCGTTCTTATGACACGCCCTGCCGCCTGGAATACCTTGTTCACGCCAGGATACTGATAAGCATACCTGAACCCATCCGAATCAGAGTATCTTCCAACACCGGAATCATTTACTCTGCTGTCAAAGTAATCCATCATCAGCTTCCTCTCCGTACACACCTGTGGAAGCCCCGGTCCGACAACTACAGCTCCGACTAGTTTATCACCTGTCAGATCAATCCCCTCAGAGAATATTCCTCCCATTATACAGAGCGCCAGCACATTCCCGGTTGCTTCAAATGTAGCGAGGAATTTCTCACGATCGCTCTCACTCATATAAGGCTCCTGCCTTATGACTGTGATATCATAGTCAAAATCAGCTTCACTTATGAGCCTCTCTACCTGTTCAAGCATCGCATAAGAAGGAAAAAACACCATATAGTTCCCCATCCTGCTGTTCACTACATTCTCTATATACTTATATATATTGGAATACTGATCCGCATTTCTCTTTGTATATCTGGTGGTCACATCATCCGCAATCAATATACGTCTGTTCTCCCTTGCAAACGGAGAAGGAATATATATAGCCTGATCATCAGGGCAGTCAGACAACATCTCCATATAATAACGTACAGGCAGTATAGTGGCCGAAAAGAACACCGTAGCCAGACCCTTATCAAGACAAGCCCTTATATTTGCTGCAGGCTTTACGCAGTACAATCTGAGCATAAACCGTCCATCGTCCAGCAATTCATCGTATATGACGTAGTTCTCGTCCATCATCTCAGCTATATTAAGGAAAGATGTGAGATTAAAATAGAAATCCAGTATGCTGCTGCGCTCATCTATATTCTTATGATCCTCAAGAAACGACTTCAAAGCATCATGCAGACTTAAGAGTTTAAGGTGAAGTCCAGCAATACCAGGCAGAACCCTGTACCCTTCAGTTGGAATATCCTTCTTCAAAGCCAGCAGCTCTTTGTTGCAGCTTCCAAGGTGTCTTGCCAGCCTGCCGCCATATTTAAGAACAAGCTTCCTGATCTCCAGAAAATCCTCTTTTACAAGCTGTGCACTGTACATAGAGGATGCCCTGTCCACAAGGTTATGAGCCTCATCCACCAGAAATACATAACCGCCTGCCCTGCCACCCTCATTTGCAAAAAAACGTTTCAAACTTGCCCTCGGGTCAAATACATAGTTATAATCGCACAAAACCGCATCTGCAAAAAGGCTGACATCAAGACTGAGTTCGAACGGACATACCTTATATTTCTCTGCGTACTCCGACACCTTTTCCCTGTCTATCATACTCTCATGACTCACAATATCATAAAGGGCTTCATTTACCCTGTCAAAATGCCCTGCCGCATACGGACACACAGCCGGATTGCACTCCATATCATCCTGCAGGCATATCTTCTCCTTTGCAGTAAGAATGACCGTCAAGAATTGCAGCCCCCGGTCCATCAGAAGCAGTATCGCATCCCTGGCCACAGTGTGCGCTATGGTCTTCGCCGTCAGATAAAAAAGCTTTGTTACATGTCCTTGAACAAATGACTTTACGGTCGGGTATATAGCCGCCATGGTTTTGCCAATCCCTGTTGGAGCCTGCACGTAGAGATGCCGTTCCTGTTCTATTGCCCTGTACACATATAGTGCCATCTCCTTCTGCCCTTTTCTGTACTCAAACGGAAACTCCATGTCAAGTATAGACTCATCTCTTGCCGCCTTATGCGCCTCTACAAGGTCAAGCCACATGACAAGCCGAGCCATCATCTCATCAAGCCATTCCTTAAGATACGCAAAAGTATAATGTCTTCTGAAGAATTTCTCCTTCTCACTCTCCAAGTTCACATAACTTATCCGCACATCTATGCTATCAAGCCCATTTTCATTTGCATATATATATGCATAACACATAGCCTGTGCGACATGGACCTTTTTCGGACCATCCATATCATCCAGATTGGCATACACACCCTTTATCTCATCTATCATCACAGAGCCATCAGTATAATCGACCTCATAGCCCTCTGCCATGTCAGCAAAATGTCCCGGGTCATCTGTCACAAAATTCGGTATACGCCCTGCCGGTGCGTCACTTTTTTCTTCATTTTCACTTTTGTCTATTATTCCGTCAGCCCTGCCTTCTATGGTGATATGATGTACGCCCTCATCTGCTTCAATGCGCAGAGGAACCTCCGAACTATAATAAGACCCTGCCCGCTTCTGAAGCTTTCTGTGAACACGGCTTCCCGCATTCATCGCTTCCACAGGCAGAGTCCCATCACCGCTGTCGCTTATATCACCACTGCGGAAGATAAACTCCACAAGGCTTCTAACCGATATTCTTATATCCATTATCTCTTATATACTATCTTAGCTGCAAGGTCGTCTGCAGTCTCTCTGTCTATGAGGAGCTCCACCAGCTTAAGTCCAAACTCTATAGCCGTTCCAACACCCCTGCTTGTCACAACATTGCCATCCACAACCACAGGATCTGTGCTGTGGCTCTTTGAAAAGAGCTGTCCTTCACATCCCGGATAACATGTGGCATTCTTATCCTTAAGTATTCCAAATGCTCCAAGAGCTGTAGGACCTGCACAGATAGCTGCAACATATGCCCCGCTCTCATACTGCTCCTTAACTACTTCCTCAACCTTCGGATTTGCCTTGAGATTTGGGACACCAGGTATTCCTCCCGGAAGAATAACCGCATCACATGTTCCATGTATATCCGAAATTCCCGCATCCATTGTTACCTCTATGCCATGGGCACCTGTCACAGTTTTAGCATCATCAGAAGCTACCATCTCACATTCAACACCGGCTCTTCTCAGCAGATCCACAACTGTGAGCGCCTCAACCTCCTCATACCCGGTTGCAAACAACATTCTGGTCTTCATATCTCATACCTCCATTACATTTGAACATAACATTTACGCAATCAATTAACCACTTTATTCTGATACCGACTGTGCAACAAAGCCCGCAATATCAGATTTTTTCATACTGCTGAGTGCACTGTTCTGGTATACGCCAAGCTCTGTGACATCCTTTCCAAACCATTCCGGCGCAGCAAAAGCATTTGCCGCATCCTCTGACGGAAATTCCACCTCTGCATATATCAAGCCGTCAAATATTCCTGAAAACACATCAAGCTCTATGACAAGGCTGCTATCTACAGTGCTGTCTCCGCATGTTCCCGACGTGTCAGCCAGCGGGATCACATATCTGTCCTTTACGATCACGTTGCCCTCTGATTTTGACTTCAGATTCTCATATTCGTTCTCGTCAAGCTCCATCTCGAATTCCTGTCTGCTGAGAAGTCCTTTGGACTTCACCGTGAGTATCCTCTTGTCATCCACTAACCTTACACGTATAACCGGACGCACAGACACATATGACTGCTCCATATGTCTGACAGGATATCTGTCAAGCTCATCCGGAAGCTTTTTCACAAGAAATTTTCTCTCTATCTCCACATTCAAACTCCTTCCAGTAACCGGAATATCAAAATACATCCCCTGGCGGTACATCATTGTTCACACAGCTTGAAATACCCCTGTTCATAAACATCATAGCAATCACCAACGTAGCAAGCCATACCGCAAATGATGGCAATATTCCTCCCACAGCGGTATTTACCGACATTATCAGCATAGGAAGAGTCTGGGCATACATACATATAGTCAGAACATTGCCATATGAAAGCCCCGAATTGAGATTCTTTGCATATGCACTTCCAACTATGCTGAACATCAGGGCAAGCAACAGCTGTTTTATGACCTTGCCTATCATTATAAAGATAAACATGAATACGATATACATATAAAATGCAGGCGACAGCGATGCAAGTACAGCATTATCAAAGCCTTCAGGAAGCATCATATAACTCAGAGGGGTCTCCATATATGTGTAACCTACTCCTCCTGTAACCATACCCATAACTATCTTCTCACTGCCTATAGTGACATATACTCCGTCCGTCTCCATATCGTTCAGATCAACCGCCGCTTTATCTGTGTTTATATATAGAGTTGCCCCACTAAATTCAAGCTGTACATCTCTCTCTATAGCAAGCCTGCCATTCTTATATTCAAATGCCGGGATTTCATTCGTGGCAAGATTGCCAAAACCTCCCACCTTATTTATCCAGAATATGGTATCTATTCCAAATTCTATAAACGCCAGCAAAAATGATAACACGGCAACAAACAAAACCAATCTGCCTTTCTTCCTAAAAACCAGATGTCTGTAATTCTTCGGACTGCTCACAGCTATAGACAGCTGGTCGAGTAATG
>CAKQQK010000006.1:0-54664 GCA_934270935.1 uncultured Coprococcus sp.
CGGATCATATCATTCCGATATGGTGAGGAGTGAAGGATTACCGGTATACTATATTCTGTGCAAAGCTTTTCAATATCCTGGTGTATGGTGACAACAAGTCGTCTGGAAAACAAATCTTTTGTTATATCAAGTATCCACTTTATGAGCGGCTGTCCGTGATATTCAGCCATGAGTTTATTGCTGCCAAAGCGCTTTCCTTGCCCTGAAGCCATGATGATACATCCGGAATTGCCAAATGGTCTGTCAAGGTCAACAAGGAACACATCTTTATGGCTGCACAGCCAGTTCAGAAATGAGAGGTCCTGTTTTCGAACAACCATAATGATCCGCTTTTTATTCATGAGCCTTTCGAAAGCTTTTTGATAATCGTATGATGTGTTTTCAAGATATCCAATTTCGTCTACAGTAATCCATGGTGCTGTTGTGTCTGCTAGGCTTTCTAAAAAAGCAATACATGTGCTGTTAAAGGCATCTTTAATGGGCTGCATGAGGTTCTCGCAACCTGTGGCATCAGAGCAGAATCTGCCTATACGTACAACTTCACCGCTTGAGTTGTTTTTCATGTATACGCCTTCTTTTTGAACGGCCCATGATGTAATTCCGGGCATTTGTCTGTCGAAAAGTGAAGAGAGAAGTGTTGATTTGCCACTTTTCCTGCCCCCGGTAATAACGATATGTTTCTTTTGGCTAGTCAGAAAAGATCTCCATATACAATTTGCTTCCGGCCTGAATACAGGCTTCTCTATATTGTTCATATTTTTTCAGCCATTCCTTTCCCGCTGGTGTTATCGTGCTTCCACCACCTGATCTGCCACCTGCTTGGCGGCTTGTAAGTGAAAATCCCAGCGCCTCTTCAGCGTTTTTTATCATGCGGAATGCTTTGCTGTAGGCAAGACCCATGGACTGGGATGCTGAGCGGAGAGAACCGGTTTTTTCTATAGCCAAAAGAAGGCGGTATGGACCTTCACCAAAGAATTTCTCATCGTTATCATCAAAAAATGTTATTTTAATAGCAGCTCTCAATGCATATCATCCTCCTTCATCATGACAAGCTGGCGCTTTCCCTGACGGTTGCGAAGTTCTCTGATACTGATTGTACCATAAACTTTGGACAGAAGCATTTCCATTTCCTCAATGGGTGTTTTATCGGGATATACTTCACCGATCAGCTTGGATTCAGATAAAACCAGAAGAGTGTTGCAGTAATTTAATGCAAGTGATGAATCGTGAAGTGTTACCAGAGACACCGCGCGGTTTTGTTCAACATAGCTGCACAGAAGGTTCATAATCTGGTATCGCAGCCTGAAGTCCAGTGCACTTTCCGGTTCGTCCAGGAGTAAAAGCTTCCGTTTTGTCACAAATGTACGTGCCAGCAGGGCAAGCTGTTTTTGACCCTCGCTCAATGTCTGAAAATTATCGTTTATCCGTGAATCAAGTCCGACCATTGCAAGAACTTTATAAGCCTTTTCTTTCATGGCCTCAGTATGGGGCTGAAGCAGCTTAAGTTCTGGGTTAAATCCCATCATGACAACATCTAAGAGAGAGATGTCTATGGATATGCCGCTTTTTTGAGGGATATATCCACATAGCTGTGCTAGTTTTTTGTGAGGCATATGTTCCAGCTGGAGATTATCTAACTCGCAGCAGCCACTATGCGGAATCAAATTGGCGATTGCTTTGATAAGGGTTGTTTTGCCACAGCCATTCTCGCCAAGTATACCAACAATTGTACCTTCTTCTGCAGAAAAGCTGATATTGTTTATCACATTTTGCACATCTGTGGTGTTGGTGCGGCTGCTGTGGTGGTAGCCGGCTGACAGGTCGCATATGTTTAATATACTCATTTTACAGGTTTCCTCCTTATGCATAGATAGATAAGAAATGGTGCTCCTATGATACTTGTGAATATACTGACCGGCAGTTCTGTGGAACATACACTGCGGGCAAGTATATCACCGAAAGTGAGAAGGCATCCACCTATAAGTCCACTCAGAAGCATAGTTGATAAGCGGTTATTTTTGAGCAGCATTCTGGCTCCGTGCGGAGCAAGCAGAGAGATAAAGCTGATAAGTCCTGTCATGCTGATCACACTTGAGGTTGCCAGGGTTGCGATCAAAAGAACCAGCATTCGTATCTGGTTAACATTCACGCCAAGCATTTTGCCCTCTGCGTCATCAAGGGAGAGCATTATGATCTGCCTGTACAATAGGAACATTATCAGCAGGCAGACAGCGCACAGTATTACATTTGAACCAATGGAATATATACTTATGCCATTAAGGCTTCCCATGATCCAGTATTCAATTGATGATAATTGTTTTTCAGGGTCGGCAGTCAGCTTTAGACACACAAGAGCGGTCTGGGCAAGACTGTGTACTGCTATGCCTGCCAGTACTATGCTTTTTCCATCACGTTCATATGTCAGCGATGACAGAAGCAGAACCAGTATCACACAGCATATGGCTCCGGCAAAAGCAGATATGGTTACAGACATTGCTCCGGACAAAAACAGAATGCCAAATGCGGCACCTGCGCTTGCACCTGAGGATACACCTATGATGTCTGGAGAAGCCAATGGGTTCTTAAAGACAGTCTGATATACAAATCCTGCTATGCCGAGAACAAATCCTCCTATACAGCCGATGATTCCGCGGCTTGCGCGAAGCGTGAGAAATACACGCCACTGCATGTCATCACCTTGCAGCAATCCATTCAGTGTAAGAGGATATCTTCCGACAAAAAAAGAAAATATACTGAGAGCTGCCAGAATGACAGCTCCCAGTATAATAGTTATTGTTGCTTTGTTTTTATTTTTACGCTTGTTATTAGTTGTTGATTCCATAGAATGTTTCATAATAATTTGTCATTTCAGTTGTATATGTGTCAGCTGATACCTGATCAGGATGAAGGATTCCTGCAAGCCATACAGATGCCAGGATTCCTGCAGGTACCGGACTGTCCAATGCCTCAACATCTCCAGGAATAGCATATACGTGGCTGTTTTTTACAGCAGTGCATTCTGCAAGGTTTGGATCGTTCATTACGTCATCTACTGTATATTCGGCATCAGATGCGATTATTATATAAGAAGGATCCCATGCAAGAAGCTGCTCATAGCTTATCTCGGCCCAGTAGGAGTCTGTGATAGAATCAGCTGCATTTTTTCCACCGGCAAGCTCTATGATGCTTGACTGATACATAGAAGGACCGGCAGTAGACAAGAATGATGAGTTGCCGGCAAGGTATACACTTTCAGGTTCTACGCCAGACAGAGCTGTAGTAAGCATATCCTTCTGGGAATCTATATATGCGAGCAGCTTTGCAGCCTCTGAGTTGGTGTTAGTTGCCGTAGCTATGGTGTTGATCATTTCTGTCAGAAGATCCTGACTTTCAGGATTGACGAGCAGTACTGTGATACCGAGGTCTGTCAGGCTCTGGGCTGCATCCTTCAGTTTCATTGGCAGAATAACCAGATCAGGTGAAAGAGCAGCACATGTCTCAAGGTTGAACTCTTTGGCAGTTCCAACATTCGGCAGCTCTGTCAGTTCTGGTGCAGCAAGCTTATAAATAGGGCGCTTGTCTGCTTTTGCCTCAATACCGACAACCTTATCCTTGAGACCAAGAGCGATCAGAAGGCTTGAAGAAATATAGTAGCCGCTTACGATAGAAGATGGTTCTTTTTCAATTGTGACTTCACGGCCGGCCTGGTCAGTAACTGTTACAGGGTAGACAGTCTGTTCAGCATCTGCTTCAGTGGAAGGCTCTTCAGAAACTTCTTCAGATGCATCTTCGCTGGAAGCTGTTTCGGATACTGAAGCAGCTGTGGTGCTTTCCGTAGTACTCTGTGTTGTCGTAGTACTGTCTGTACCACAGGCTGTAAGTACTGCCAGCATAGTACAGATAAGGATGATAGATAGTTGCTTTTTAAAAGTTGTTTTCATGAATTCAATGTTCCTTTCGTTATTCTTGAAATAATACAACGGTATTGTAACAAAGCATCTTTTCAAAGACAAGCTGTTTTAATATAATATATTTTGAAAAATTGTGTTTATATGTTAAAAGGAGCTTTTATGGTAACAATACAGAATTATGTACGCGCACAAAGTATTGATGAGGCATATGAACTGAATCAGAAAAAGGGAAGCTGTATTATCGGAGGAATGCTCTGGACAAAAATGCAGGATCGCCTGATACAGACAGCCATAGATATGTGTGATCTGGGACTTGATAAGATTGAAGAAAGAGAAGACGAATTCATTATTGGTGCAATGACATCACTCCGTCAGATAGAACTGCATGACGGATTAAACAAATATACACATGGTGCAGTATGCGAAGCGGTGAAGGATATTGTGGGGGTTCAGTTTCGGAATCTCGCCACGATTGGCGGAAGCATATGGGGACGTTTCGGATTTTCGGACATTCTGACAGTTTTTTTAGCTATGGATGCATTTGTGGAGCTTTATCATGGTGGTATGATTCCTCTCAGGGAATTTGTCAACATGAAGCAGGACAGGGATGTGATTGTACATCTGATCATCAGGAAAACTCCCGGAGTTTTTGCTTATGCATCAGTCCGCAATCAGAGAACAGATTTCCCTGTTATTGCCTGTTCAGCATCATGCGTGGATGGAGAATACCGTCTGGCTGTGGGAGCAAGGCCTGGAAGGGCGATGCTTGTTCTGGATGAAGAAGGTTTGCTTACAGGGGGACTTTCAGATGATACAGAGAAAGCATTTGCCAATTGGGTTTCTGACAAGGTTCCGGTTGGAAGCAATCATCGTGCTGGCGCAGAATACAGAAGCCGTCTGATACGTGTGCTTGGACAGAGATTATTGAAAAAAATTGAGGAGGAGCAGCAGTGGAAATAAAAGTTAAATTAAATGGGAAATTTGTCTCGGAAAATATAGCTCCTGATATGCTCCTTATAGATTTTCTGCGTGATCATGGCTGTTATAGTGTGAAACGCGGCTGTGAGACGTCAAATTGCGGCCTGTGTACAGTGCTTATGGATCAGACTCCTGTCCTTTCCTGTTCGATGCTTGCTGCCAGGGCAGATGGACACGAGGTGCAGACCCTTGAGGGCCTTCAGGATGAGGCGGCAGAATTTGCCGGGTTCATTGCTGATCAGGGTGCTGACCAATGTGGTTTCTGCAATCCGGGTTTTGTGATGAATACAATAGCTCTTCTCAGAGAAAATCCTGATCCATCGGATGATGAGATCAGGGCATATCTTGCCGGAAATCTGTGCAGATGTTCCGGATATGAGGGACAACTGAGAGGAATCCGAAATTACTTAGACAGTAGAATTCCTGCGGGTGACAGACAGTAAAGGGGTGAACTCATGGAACATAAAAAATATAATGTAGTTAATAAATCCGTTAGAAAAAAAGATTCTATGCAGTTACTTCTTGGCAAACCGGTATATGTGGATGATATCACTCCCGGTGATGCACTTGTTGTGAAACTGCTTCGCAGTCCACATGCGAATGCCATTGTGGAGGATATAAATGTCTCCATAGCAAAAAAAATACCCGGAATAGTAGATATTTACACATGGCAGGATGTGCCAAATAGCCGGTTTGCAATAGCAGGACAGACATATCCTGAGCCGTCACCGTATGACAGACTCATTATGGACCGCCATGTGAGGTGCGTGGGCGATGTGGTTGCAATCATAGCAGCTGAGGATGAAAAGTCAGCAATCAAGGCTATGAAACTCATAAAGGTTAAATACAAAATTCTAGAGCCTGTTCTGGATTTCCGCAAGGCAAAGGATAATGATATATTGATTCATCCTGAGGACGACTGGTTTCCGCCGGTTCAGGTAGGTGGCGATCCGAAACGCAACCTGATAGCAAGCGATATAGGCGGTGATGGCGATGTTGATGCTGTTATAGCTGACTGTGATGAGGTGCTGGAGAACAGATATCATATGAGAGCCTTTAACCAGGCTATGATGGAGACTTTTCGAACGTATACACACCTTGACCGTTATGGAAGGCTTCATGTAATTTCTTCTACACAGATCGTGTTTCATGTACGTCGTATTCTGTCAAGAGCGCTTGGCATTCCAAAGAGCAGGATCAGAGTGGAAAAACCACGTATAGGAGGCGGATTTGGAGCAAAGCAGACAGCGGTAAGTGAGGTGTATCCTGCATTTGTGACCATGAAGACAGGACGTGCGGCCAAGATCATATTTACGAGACAGGAAAGTCAGATCGCAGGCTCGCCGCGCCATGAGATGGAGGTGAGTGTTCGTCTGGGAGCAGACCGCGATGGACATATAAGGGGACTTGATCTGTATACGCTGTCCAACACAGGAGCGTATGGGGAGCATGGACCTACAACAGTCGGACTTAGCGGGCATAAGTCAATCCCATTATATACGGGAGGTCTTGAGGCATATAGGTTTGGATATGATGTTGTATATACGAACACTATGGCGGCCGGTGCATACAGAGGATATGGAGCTACGCAGGGAATCTTCGCACTTGAGTCTGCGGTGAATGAGCTTGCGGAGAAGCTGGGGATAGATCCGACTGTGATCCGTGAGCAGAATATGCTGCGCGAGGGAATGAAGATGCCTGCGTATTATGGTGAGACGGCAAATGCGTGTGCTCTTGACAGATGTATGGCCAGATGCAAGGAGATATTTAACTGGGATGATAAATACCCTGTCAGGGACATGGGAAACGGAAAAGTCAGGGCTGCAGGAGTGGCAATGGCCATGCAGGGTTCTTGTATATCGAATGTGGATGTAGGATCTGCAACGGTCAAGCTTGCGGATGATGGTACATTTAACCTGATAATCGGTGCTGCAGATATGGGAACTGGATGTGATACTATCCTTGCACAGATGGTTGCGGAGTGCATGGACTGCTCAGTTGATGACGTGGCGGTATTTGGAGCAGATACAGATGCTTCACCGTATGATTCCGGATCATATGCTTCATCCACTACGTATGTAACAGGAAAGGCTGTGGAGCTTGCATGTGATAAATTGAAGAAGAAGCTGTGCGCAATTGCAGCAGGAATGCTCGGATGTGAACAGGATGAAATGTATTTCGAAAATGGCAGGGCATATCGGACAGGAACAGATCAAAGCGTTTCCTTGGCTGATATAAGTGTGAAGGATCAGGTCGCAAATGATATTGCTGCTGTAGCCACAGCCTCTCATTCATCTCCGGTTTCACCTCCTCCATATATGGTCGGAATGGTTGAGATAGAACTTGACAGATATACAGGAGAAGTGAAGATACTGGATTATGCTGCAGTCGTGGATTGTGGCATAGCCATAAACCCGGCACTGGCACGTGTTCAGGCAGAGGGAGGCATAGTCCAGGGAATAGGACACACTCTGTTTGAGAACATCACCTACAATGCGAAGGGATGCCCGATAGAGTCGAGTTTTATGCAATACAAGATACCAACCCGTCTTGATATGGGGCATTTGAGAGTGGAATTTGAAAACAGCTATGAGCCTACAGGACCTTTTGGAGCCAAATCGATAGGAGAAATAGTTATCAATACTCCGGCACCGGCTATTGCACATGCCATATACAGGGCGACAGGTGTATGGCACAGAGAACTGCCGATCACACCGGAGAAGATTCTTATGTCCATGCCGGAAGAGTAATTGGAGATAACATAAGCAGAATAACAGAATCTGTAATATGAAAATAAAATATACAGGAGAAAACAACATATGAAAAATAAGTTTAAACTTTCGGAAACAGCATTCCAGCTTGATGGAAGAATGCCTCTTTCCCAGGCGATACCTCTTGGACTTCAGCATGTCCTTGCAATGTTTGTCGGAAATTTGACACCATTATTGATTATCACAGGAGCATGCGGACTGGTCGGTGGTGAATTTGCTGATCTTCAGCTTTCATTGCTTCAGAACGCAATGCTCATCGCGGGAGTTGTCACCCTGATACAGCTTTTCTCAATAGGACCTGTTGGAGGAAAGGTGCCGATCATTATGGGTACATCTTCAGGTTTTATAGGAGTATTCAACAGCGTGGCGGCAACCATGGGCGGTGGAGTGCTTGCGTATGGTGCGATTATGGGTGCATCCATTATCGGTGGCTTGTTTGAGACTGTGCTTGGTTTTTTCCTGAAACCTCTGCGCAGATTTTTCCCGGCTGTTGTAACAGGTACAGTGGTTTTATCCATTGGACTCAGCCTTATATCGGTGGGAATAAATTCGTTTGGAGGTGGAAATAATGCCGCAGACTTTGGCTCCATGGAGAACCTTCTGCTTGCATTATTTGTCCTTGTGGTCATCCTTTTCTTTAAGCACTGGACAAAAGGATTTTTGAGCTCATCATCGATTCTTTTTGGAATAATCGCAGGTTATATCGCAGCGATCATAATGGGATTTGTTCTCCCGAAAACAGGTATAACTGCTGATGGTGTGGAATATACCAAAGCCTGGGTGCTGAACTGGGACAAGGTGAAAGATGCTTCCTGGTTTGCGATTCCACAGCTCATGCCTGTAAAACCGGTGTTTGACATGCGTGCAATCCTTCCTGTGCTCATAATGTTTATCGTAACAGCGGTGGAGACTGTCGGTGATATATCAGGTGTTATGGAAGGTGGTCTTGGAAGGGAAGCCACAGATAAGGAACTTTCAGGTGGTGTGATGTGTGACGGTCTGGGTTCATCTCTTGCAGCTGTGTTTGGAGTCCTTCCAAATACATCATTCAGCCAGAATGTGGGACTTGTAGCCATGACTAAGGTTGTCAACAGATTTGCGCTAGCAACAGGAGCGATATTTCTGATATTATGTGGCCTTTGCCCTAAACTTGCAGCACTGGTATCGATCATGCCTCAGTCAGTGCTTGGCGGAGCTGCGGTTATGATGTTTTCTTCGATAGTTATCAGTGGTATTCAGCTCATAACAAAGGAACCGTTAAGCGCACGCAATCTGTCCATAGTTTCAGTAGCACTGGGCGTGGGCTATGGAATGGGAGCCAATCCGGGTATTCTTGCAAATGCCCCTCAGCTGCTCCAGCTTGTTTTTGGAGGCTCGGGAATTGTTCCTGCGGCAATGGTTGCAATTCTGCTTAATATTATCCTGCCTAAAGAAAAGTAGTAATAGGGGACGTTCCTTCTGTAACGAGGAGTGTCCCCGTGTCACGAATGAGACAGAGGGACGCTCTTTGTGACAGAAGGAACGTCCCTGGGAGGAGATTATATGCCACTAAGGATAGTTAGAAATGACATTGTGAAGATGACCACGGACGCAATTGTGAATACGGCAAATGACCATGTGGCCGTTGGAACAGGATGTGACGGAGCCGTATACAGGGCAGCAGGGTATGATGAACTTTTAAATTATCGCAGGGAATATATCGGGTTTGTGGAAGAAGGCGGAGCCTTTATAACTCCGGGGTTTGGCCTTGATGCCAGATATATCATTCATGCGGTGAGTCCGAGGTTTATAGACGGAGATCACGGAGAAGAGGAAAAGCTTCGTTCGTGCTACAGAAAGAGCTTACAGCTGGCAAAGGAGAATGGTGTCAGGTCTATAGCATTTCCGTTGATTTCGACCGGAGGGTTCGGGTATCCGAAGGAAGAAGGACTTAGGATTGCGGTGGATGAGATAAATGCATTCCTTTTTGAGAATGAGATGGACATATTTCTGGTTGTATTTGACGAGAAGTCTACGCGGCTTGGCGAGAAGATATATCCGGATCTGGAAACGTATATAGATCTGCATTATGTCGAAGTGGCAAATGAGACAGAGTATCTACCCGACGGATTTGGTGTGGCACAGTCTAAACGGAGTAGAAATTTTGAAGATACACGCCGCATAAGCGATTATTTCGGTGCTCCAGAGACAGCTTCATTTGAATTCAGTGAGCGTCACGGTGATAAGCTTGATGAGAGGATCAAACATATATCAGACACCTATTCGGAGTATCTGATGTACCTTATTCATCAAAAGAATCTGACGAGTAAAGAGGTGTATGATGGTTCGATAGTCAGCAAGAAGGTGTTTTCAAAGATCAAGAATAACCCGGACTATCATCCAAACAAACAGACGGCACTTCGACTTTGCATAGGGGCGAGACTTAACCTTGATGAGTCGAGGGATCTGCTGGCCAGAGCCGGCTATGCATTATCCCCATGTGACAAGACAGATATCATATTCTCTTATTTCATAGAAAATGAAATATATGACATTATTGAACTGGATATTCAACTGGAAGAACACGGGCTGCCGTGTGCCATTTCATAATATTACAGGATTTTTCAGGGTCGCTTTCGAAGCGACCTTTTTTCGTGCCCTCTTTTGTATAATGCGGATATAAGATAAAACACCGAGAGGTGATGACATATCATAAGGAGGACAAATATTATGCGTAAAGGTTTAACAGAAGTTGTTTTTATTTTGGACAGAAGTGGTTCTATGAGGGGACTTGAGGCAGATACCATAGGTGGATTCAACTCAATGATTGAGAAACAGAGAAAAGAGGAGGGAGAGGCATATATCTCCACATTGCTTTTTGATGACCAGACAGAGGTGATCTATGACAGGGTTTCGGTTGATAAAGTGGAGCCGATGAATGACAGGCAGTACTATGTCAGGGGCTGCACAGCCCTTCTCGATGCCATTGGCGGAGCAATCAATCACATTGCAAATGTTCACAGATATGCGAGGGAAGAAGACAGACCGGAAAAGACATTGTTTATCATAACCACTGATGGAATGGAGAATTCCAGCCGGGTTTATACCTACAAAAGAGTGAAGAAGATGGTGGAGAAGTCTGAGAAAAAATATGGCTGGGAATTTCTCTTTCTCGGGGCAAATATTGACGCGATAGAGGCAGCAGGAAGATTTGGAATAGGGGCAGACAGAGCGATAAACTATGAATGTGACAGTGTGGGAGTTACACTCAATTATCAGGCTATTTCTGAGACAATATCTGCAGTTAGGAAGTCCAAGAGCAAGGACGAGCTGGACAGCACAGTATATGCAAGCTGCGCCGCCATCAGAGATGATTATAAGAGACGCCATAATGGAGCAAGGCCATAGTGGAACAGGATTATATATAGGAGAGATAGTAGTGTAGCAGGAAGACAGTACATTGTTGATTATGATGCGGACGGAGGTTATAATAAAGTTGATCGATATTTAGCGATGGAATCTGTGCCATGTGGATCAGGAGATAGTGAAGTGGATAAGAGCAAGATAGTGAGAGGAATTGTGACTGCCGGTGGGGTGATATTTTCGATCGTGCTTTCGGCCTTTGGCATAAACAGCATAAACAGGGATGACCGCCGAGACGGTTCACAGGAAGATTCTGGGCAGGAGGACAGCTACCCAGAGGAGCTGTTTGAAAAGTATAAGTATAAATAGCAGTTGACGTGGAGGTGTGTGTGACCATGGAGATAAAAAGCATTCTTATCAAGGATACGACAAATGAAGAGCGTATGCGTATAGTTGCGGAGGGACTCAGCCAGTGTGGTGGAGCCTGTGATTTCTGCAATGGCTGCGACAATCTGGGTGGAGGCTCGATTGATTCCTTCTATGAGCCATATATAAATGGAGAGAAGGAGCTTCGCGAGCTGAATGAGGAGTACAGAAGCAACTCCGGAATGGTACATTAGGTGACGCCATGAGACCACCTGAGATAGGAAACTCTACATAAGCCATATACAACACACTGTTATGATACAAAAGTAGTTGTTGATAATAGAAAAATATGCTAACATAAAAATAGTAGTTTTCGAATGTATGTTCGATATGGTATGCTATATACTGTATATACATTTGAGACTGCTATTTTTTAGCGCGGAAAGAGAGTTAGATGGAGGATAGGATATGTACCTTGTGATAGACGTAGGCGGAACATTTATAAAGCATTGTGTGATGGACAGAGATGCAGAGATTATGGAGAAGAACAAGGTTCCGACTCCCGGAAGATTTGGGAATGGTTTAGATAATATACAGCAGGGACTCGATGCATTTCTTGACGTAATTCAGGGCATATATGATGACTATAAGATAAAATATGATATACAGGGAATAGCTATTTCACTTCCTGGACAGGTGGATGTGGATAACGGAATCTGTTATGCCGGCGGAGCGTTGCCATACCTTGACAAAGCACATGTAGGCGAGCTTGTAAGCGAGAGATGCGATGAACTTAAGGTGGCTCTTGAGAACGATGGCAAATGTGCCGCATTGTCGGAGATATGGCAGGGAAATGCAAAGGACTACAACAGTGCTGTTGTATTGGTATTTGGCACAGGTGTCGGTGGAGGAATAGTCATAGACAGAAAGATACTTCACGGCAGAGGCATGGTTGCCGGCGAGATGTCGTACCTGTTCGAGGATGTGAACAGGGACAATATAGACAAACTTGTACCGCTTGAGGCGAATCTCAAGAATACAAAGAATCATGTAAAGCTTCCGGACAACATTATGTGGACGATGCAGGCGTCGGTTGGAGCTCTCAGAAGAGATGTTGCGGCAGCCAGGGGCATGAAGGAGGATGATGTGACTGGCGAGATGATATATGAGTGGGAAGCTGAAGGCGATGAGGCTGTCATAGGTGTACTTGAGGACTGGTATCTGAACATCGCGAAGCACTGCATGAATATACATGTCATTCTTGCACCGGACATCATACTCCTTGGCGGTGGAATCAGTGCTGAGCCAAGATTCATACAGGGCGTGAAGAAGTATGTGGATAAACTGGCGAAATTTTCAGTCATTTATAATGAGATGCAGGTGGGCCTGTGCAAATTTGGCAACGATTCCAATCTCATAGGAGCACTATTCAACTATCTTCAGAAGTATGAGGGTGCCCACTAGATATGAAAACGGAAATTATATCAGGATGAAACACAATGACGGAAAAGAGACGGACATCAGAATGAGCACAGAAAAGAGTACAGAAAAAAGTAAAGAAATGAATACAGAAATGAACACCGATCATAGAAAAAAATCGCACGATATGGATATGTTAAACGGTTCACTGGCACTTAAGATGCTTATATTTGCCATGCCACTTGCCGCCAGCAGTATATTGCAGCAGCTTTTCAATTCGGCAGATGTAGCTGTGGCAGGAAGATTTGCGGGAAGTGATGCACTGGCGGCCGTTGGAAGCAATGCGGCGGTTGTTGCCCTGTTTGTGAATGTGTTTGTGGGGCTTTCAGTGGGTGTGAATGTTCTTGTGGCTCATTATATAGGCCAGAACAAAAAAGATTCCATAAGCAGGTGTGTACATACCAGCGTGAAGTTTGCCATTATATGCGGAATAGTTATGCTTGTTGCGGGAATGTTTGTGGCAAGACCGATTCTTGAGGCCATAGATACCCCTGAGAGGGTGCTGGATCAGGCTGTACTTTATTTGAGGATATACTTTGTTGGAATGCCGTTTATCATACTTTATAATTTTGGAGCGGCTGTGCTCAGAGCTATAGGTGATACAAGGCGTCCGCTTTACTGCCTGATAGTTTCAGGTGTACTCAATGTTGTACTCAACCTGTTCTTCGTGTGTGTGTGTAAACTTGGAGTGGCAGGCGTCGGCATGGCAACGGTCATATCAAATGTTGTCAGTACGGGAATAGTCATGTATATACTGATGCATGAGGAAGGTCCACTCAGACTCGATATAAAGAATATACGAATAGATAAAGTGTGTCTGGGAAAGATACTCAGGATAGGAGCTCCATCAGCGATACAGACGGCAGTTTTCTCATTGTCGAATGTGCTGATACAGGGCGGAATCAACAGCTTTGGCCCTGATGCTGTGGCAGGCTCATCCACGGGTCTCAATTTTGAATATTTTGCATATTTTGTCATATCTGCCTATGCCCAGGCAGCAGTGACATTTGTGAGCCAGAATTATGGTGCAGGTGAGAAGGAAAGATGCAGGAAAACTCTCAGGATTGCCATGTTAGAGGGCATGCTTATGACGGCTGTGTTCAGCAGTGTAATGATGCTTTCAGGGGATTTCCTTGTGAGATTTTACACAACAGATACAGAGGTTATAAAGTATGCACTTATAAGAATGAAGCATGTCATGCTTCTTGAGGCGATGACAGGAACATATGAGATGACAGCTGCGGCACTCAGAGGCCTTGGAAGATCCATGCTGCCGGCTATTATAACAGTTGTGGGTTCGGTAGTGTTCAGGATCATATGGATATATACGGTGTTTGCGCGATATCATTCCTTTGGTATGCTTTTGAACGTGTATATAGTTTCATGGATAATAACAGGAACAGCCATGATAGTTGCTTATGTTTTAGTATCGAGAAAGTTGTTGAAAAAACCGCAGTTTGCTGCGGTGTGATGTAGTATTCAGGAGGCATGTGGGATGAGCAGGAATAATACAGATCGAACGTATATTGCGATTGACCTTAAGTCTTTTTTTGCCTCGGTTGAGTGCGTGGATAGGAAGCTTGACCCACTCACAACCAATCTTGTGGTTGCAGACGTGTCAAAAACTGAAAAGACAATCTGTCTTGCTGTGTCGCCGTCATTGAAGCAATATGGAATTCCGGGAAGAGCAAGATTATTTGAGGTAGTACAGAAGGTGAAAAATGTCAATTCCAGCCGCATAACATCGGCTCCGGATGGCAGATTCACAGGAACCAGCAGCGATTCTGTAGAACTTGCTGCGCATCCGGAACTGGAACTGTCATATATTGCTGCACCTCCAAGAATGGCTCTTTATATGCAGTACAGCACCAGAATATATAATATTTATCTAAAATATGTCGCACCAGAGGATATGCATGTGTATTCCATAGACGAGGTTTTTATGGATGTGACTGATTATCTTGCAATATACAATATGACGCCCCATGATCTGGCTATGAAGATCATACAGGATGTTCTGAGGAATACGGGCATCACAGCCACAGCGGGTATAGGGACTAATATGTATTTGTGTAAGATTGCCATGGATATTGTGGCAAAGCATATTGAACCGGACTCGGATGGTGTGCGCATAGCAAGTCTTGATGAGATGGCGTACAGAAAGCTTCTGTGGGAACACAGACCGCTCACGGATTTCTGGAGAGTCGGCAGAGGTTATGCCAGAAAACTTGAGGCGTGCGGACTTTATACAATGGGCGATGTGGCCAGGTGTTCCATAGGAAAAGAGACGGATTATTATAACGAGGATCTGCTATACAGACTGTTCGGTGTAAATGCAGAACTTCTCATAGATCATGCATGGGGATGGGAGCCGTGTACTATAGCGGAGATAAAGTCTTATAAACCGGAGCGCAACAGTATATGTTCAGGACAGGTGCTGTCATGTCCATATGAGTATGAGAAGGCAAGACTTATCCTGAAGGAGATGATAGATCTGCTTGCCCTGGATCTGGTTGAAAAACGGGTGATGACAAATCAGATTGTGATTACAGTTGGATATGATGTTGATAATCTTAAAAAGAACAGGGATGGGAATATATATACCGGGGAGATCCAGACGGATATGTACGGCAGAAAACTCCCAAAGAATGCACATGGAACGGCAAATATCAGTGAATATACATCATCAGCAAGACGTATAATGGATGCTGTATTGGAGCTTTTTGACAGTGTAGTTGATCATAGTTTATATGTGAGGAGAATGTATATAACAGCGGGTAATCTCATTTCCGAGGATGATGCCAGAGAGAAGAATTCTGTCAGACAGTTCAATCTGTTTGAGGATTTTGGTGAGGGTAAGAAGAAACGCCAGGAGAAATGCAGAGATGAAGAACGTGAGCATGAGATGCAGAAGGCCATGCTGGAGATCAAGAATAAATTTGGCAAAAATGCACTGCTTAAGGGAATGAATCTTGAGGAGGGCGGAACAACAATAGAGAGAAATGGACAGATAGGCGGACATAAGGCCTGATCGGATATATCCCGGAGCGGAGGTTTTGTATTGAAGTATAATATATTTGGAACAGAATCAGGAAGATATGATGATATCATAGGGATGAAACATCATGTGTCAGAGAGACATCAGCATATGAGCATGCATGACAGAGCGGCACAGTTTGCGCCATTTGCTGCACTTACAGGACATGGTGCAGCTATAGAAGAGACTGCCAGACTTACAGATGCCAGATTGGAACTCGATGAGAGCAGAAAAACAGCACTTGATCATGTGCTCTCTGACATTATGGAAAGCGGCAGACAGGAGAGGGTATGTATAGAGTATTTTATACCGGATGAGAAAAAATCCGGGGGAAGATATGAGAAGATATATGGGATCATAAGCAAGGTTGATACTTACCGTAAATGCATAGTTATGAAGGACGGTTCGGAGCTGCCTGTTGATGATGTGATGGATATAGTAAGTGACAGGAGTTAGCTGATATTGATTGTGGATGATTTTGACATAATTGAGCTTGATATAGAAGGGGATGTATTACGCAGATACATCATGTATAAGGAGATGCGAGTTTATGAATAAATCGGGATATTTTAACAATGGGTCTTATAGCAGCGGAAGGACTATGGCTATAGCGCACAGAGGAGCCAGTGCTCTTGCATATCATGAGAATACTCTGGAGGCATTTCAGATAGCCATTGATCTGCATGCGGATATGGTTGAATTTGATGTGAGAAGAACAAGGGATAATGTACTTATTGTATATCATGATTCAGCTATAGATGGGCACAGAATAAACGAGATGACATATAACCGGATAAACGATATAGCATCAAGATCTGGATACAGGGTGCCTGCGCTTGAGGAAGTTCTTGATCTGTGCAGAGGAAAGATAAAGCTTGATATAGAGCTCAAAGAAAGCGGATATGAGAGACGGGTCATAGATATGGTTAAGCAAAGATATGGTTACGGAGAGTTCTCTATAAAATCGTTTAAGGACAGGGTTTCATATAATGTGAAGGCTATTGATCCAAAAATACGAACCGGTCTTCTCCTTGGCAGGGAGAATGTGGGGGTTGGTGTCAGACTGAATGAATATTTTCCAGAAAGACGTATGAAAAAGTGCGGTGCGGATTTTGTGTCGCCACATTATCTTCTGTGCACCAGGGAATATGTAAAGAGATTGCAAAAGAAAAGTATCCCTATATATGTATGGACGGTAAACGACAGAAAGATTATGAAAAAACTTATACGGCAGGGCGTAACAGCAATCATATCAGATCGTCCTGATGTGTTGAATAACGTTATAATTTCTGATATATTGAAAAAAGATAGATAAAGTGAGGGAGGAATGATATGCACAAAATACTGTGTTATGATTATGCAGCATTTGCTATATTTGCAATTATAGCGGTGTCGATCATGGTTAAAGGACTGACTAGAGGAAAACTGAACAGACAGTTTTTTGTGGTGCTTATTGTAGCTTTGTTAGCCACTGCCTTTGATATAGGTGCTATAACTTTTGACAATCTTGAGGATAGGAATGCAGTTGTTCAGTATCTGTTTCATACGGGATACCTTTTATTTCATAGCTTATCAACTCCGTTATATGTAACATATATAGTAAATCTTGTTGACGGTATACATATTTTTAAACATAAAGGAAGACATATTCTTATGCAGCTTCCCTTTATGGTGCTGGTTGTCTGCCTGATGATAAATGTGTTCGTGCCATGTATATTTTCAATTGGACCGGATGGTGAGTACAAAAGGGAGGCCTGGATGAATTATCTGTATCTCATGGCAGCCTTCTATATATTAGTTGGCATCATAGTTGTCATAAGATACAGAAAGAGGCTCAGCAAGAGAGTTTTCGCGTCGGTTATAGCTGTGTTCCCTATGGTTGTCGCAGCTACTCTTTATCAGTTACAAAATCCGAATGCCCCGGTGGAGATGTTTGCAAATGCTATAGGGTTGCTATTTGTTGTGCTGTTCATACAGAGCCCGGAACAGATAGTCAGTGGTACGACGGGGCTGAACAAGATAACCAGATATATGAGCGATATCCAGAATGCAATGGATAACGGTGAGCATATAACGATTATCATTATTTCTCTTGAGAATGACAAGACACTTAGAGAAATGATGGGTGTTGCAGAATACCACAAATTGTTGAAGCTTCTTGCTAACCGTTTCTTGATGTGGGGAAGCAGATGGAAGAGCTCGGTTGAGTGGTATTATCTGGGCAATGGCATGTTCAGGTGTGTGTTCAATGGGAAATACGCTGACCAGGCAGAAGAATTCGCTTCATTTGTGAATAATGAAATGAAGAAGGGCTATGAATATAATGATATGCTCATCAATACTCTTGCGAATATATGTGTTCTGTATTGCCCGGATGATATAGATGATGTGGATACAGTTATGAGATTTGGCGTAGAGATTACAGAGCGTAAGTATGTCGGTGAGGTGCTGTATGCAAAGGACATCTATAAGAAGGATCGTTATGACATCATAAGAAGTATGGATGTTATCATAGACAGGGCATTTGCTGAGGGCAATTTTGAAGTCTTTTATCAGCCGATATATAGTGTAAAAGAGAACCAGTATAACAGTGCTGAGGCACTTCTCAGACTGCATGATGATGAATATGGTTTTGTTTCTCCTGAGATATTCATACCAGCCGCAGAGCAGAACGGAATGATCCATAAGATTGGAACATTTGTGCTTGAAGAGGTTTGTAAATTTATCGCCAGCAAAGAATTTAAAGAGACGGGACTTGAGTATATAGAGGTAAACTTGTCTGTGATGCAGTGTATGAGCAGTGAACTGGTCGGTGAAGTACAGGAAATTATAAATAAATATGGCATCAGTCCTAAACAGGTGAATCTTGAGATAACAGAAACCGCTGCAGCATATGCTCAGACTACAATGATGGACAATATAAATAAACTCACAAAGAATGGAATAGCATTTTCACTTGATGATTTTGGTACGGGCTACTCGAACATGAAGAGAATAGCATCCATGCCTTTTGCGATAGTTAAGCTTGATAAAACATTTGCGGAGATGAATTCAGATGATAAATTGCGCAGGGTTGTCAAGGATACGATATATATGGTTAAGGATATGAATATGCGTATAGTTGTGGAAGGTGTAGAAACAGAGGAATCATTCGCAGAGTTCAAAGCTTTGGGAGTGGATTACATTCAGGGTTACTATTTCTCAAAGCCATTGCCGGGCGGCAAGTTTGTAAAAGAAGTTTCAAGAGTTAATTTGAACTGAAAGGAATTGTTGGAATATGGCAGCGAAGTGCAGTTTGGTTATCGATGAGATAGAGAAGGTTGTCAAGGGAAAAAGGAATATTGTAGAGTTGGTATATGCGGCTATACTGGCGGGAGGTCATATACTTCTGGATGATATTCCGGGAGTTGGAAAGACAACACTTGCGACTGCATTTGCCAGGAGTCTGGATATGAGTTACAATCGAGTGCAGTTCACCCCGGATGTTCTTCCGAGTGATATTATGGGATTCTCCATGTACAATGCCCAGAAGGGACAGTTTGAATACAGGGAGGGCTCTGCGTTCTGCAATCTTTTCCTTGCTGATGAGATTAATAGAACGTCACCCAAAAGCCAGTCGGCACTTCTCGAGATAATGGAGGAGAGACAGGTCACGGTTGATGCGGTGACCAGGGATCTGCCAAAGCCGTTTATAGTCATAGCTACGCAGAATCCTGTGGGTTCATCTGGAACACAGATGTTGCCGGAATCGCAGCTCGACAGATTCATGATAAGGCTGTCGATGGGCTATCCGTCACATGAGGCTGCCGTCCAGATACTCAAAGGTCAGGAATTTAATCTGATGGACCAGGTGGGGAAGGTTATGTCCAGACAGGACCTCATAGATATGCAGCAGAAGGTAAATTCCCTTCCTGTGCATGATTCTATATTTGACTACATAGTTTCTCTGGTTGAGGCTACCAGAAGCAGTGAATATTTTTCTATGGGAGCCAGTCCGAGAGGGGCGAATGCTCTCCTGCGCATGAGCAGAGCCAGGGCAGTGCTGGCTGGCAGAGAGTATGTTGTGCCGGAGGATGTGGCATCGGTTTTTACTGCGGTGCTTGGACACAGGGTGAAACTTTCAACAAAGGCGAGAGCAAACGGATATAATGTTGTTGACGCTTTGGGCGAAACCAGAAGACTTGTGAAAGTGCCACGGACATAAGTCAACAGGAATATACAGGACTATAATTTAAAATAAGCGTAAGATAAAGGGGGACCGGCAGATGCGATATGCATGGCATGTTATAAAATACATTCTTGTTTTCGTTGCAAATCTGCTGATCCTTCTTTTTGTGCATTCATATTTCAATATGGTAGTCATGATTGTCATGATCGTGATGCCTGTTATCTCAATCCTTTGTGCATTTATCACGGCAAATCAGCTGTTGGTGAGGTTTGGTGGTGCAAACAGAGATCTTACGGTTGATGAGCCGTTTCTTGTGTCGGTCATTTTAGATAATGACAGTATTTTCCCAAATATGAACGTGGATGTTAATATAACATTGGAGAATGCACTTTTTAAAACCAGTGGAAAACATACCCTGTGTATACCGGCTTATGCACATGGAACAGATGTTGTGGATTATCAGGTTGGGCAGTCGCTTGTGGGTGTTCTCAAGGTTTCGACAGATGAGATTTTCGTAACCGATTGGATGGGGTTTGTCCGTATCAGGAAAGAATGTAATGCGGAGAGAGATTATGTTGTGTTTCCATCAGGTGTAATGGGGGTAAAAACCGATATGTCTGCGGTTTCATATGGAATGAATGAGGCTGAGGAGAGTCAGAAGAAGGGAAATGACTTCTCGGAAGTTGTTGATGTGAGGGAATATCAGCCGGGGGATAAGCTTCAGAATATCCATTGGAAGCTGTCTGCAAAAAAAGAGATTCTGATGGTTAAAGAGCGGGAAAGTATGTCGTCCAGCAGACTTATGGTGTTGGTTGAACTTGCGAATGATGACAGTGATGTGTTGAATGATGTATTGAAGGCTGCCTATGAGGTGGCGGTATATCTGCTGGAGGAGGGGGTGCCATTTACATACTATTACTGGAGTACTCTTCAAGGGGATATAGTTGAAACTTCTATGGACAGCCGGGCAATCCTGGATGAATGGATGGAAAAAATCTTCTATGACAAGTCATACAGTGATGAGAGATATGGATTGTCCATGCTCGAGAAAATGCTTTCAAATGACAGAAAACTTATAGTTATAACAGGTTCACAGAATAGTTTTGGCGAAACTGTATTTACCTGTGGAAGCCGTGTGAAGGGATATATAAGTGAGTAGATTGTTCAGTAAGAAGAAGAAAACTGAATATGAGGATATAGAGCTGTGCAGAGGTGTGAAGATTCTCAATCAGCCTGAGATAACCTGTGATTATGGCAGGGGAGTTGGAAGACTTGCATTTGACCAGGGACAAGAACGGAAGAGAGACCTGACACGTGGCAGGTATGGAAGAAAAGACAGCCGCGGCATCATGGCAAAAAGTATTCTTGAGATGCTTATAATTGGTGGCTCCATGTGCGGACTTTTATCATGTATAGATATCGACTATGGCGCTTTGATCATACTTGCAGCATGTCTTGTATTTTCAATATATTTCTGTAGTCTGTTCAAATCTGGCAAGACCTGGGTCAGAGACGTCGGATATGTGATATTTTTTGCTGTTTTTGTTGCGTTTATACTATTGTTCAGGAGGTATGTGAACAGTGGTTTTTATGCCATGGTCAATGAATTTCTAGATCACGTCACTGATTATTACGGCGCACAGGATGTAAAGGTGTTTTCAGAGAGTATATCTAACAGAGCTGTGACTGTTCCGATTGCGGCCGCCACGATATGTTGTGTGGAGATAATAGTCCTCAATATTTTTATCAATGCGAGGATGAGTGTGTTCTGGGCTGCCTGGTTTTCACTGCCAGCATTTATGGTTCCGCTGTTTTTCAGGTTTGAGCCGGATGGAATATACGTGTTTATGGTGATTGCCGGACTGATTGGGGTCATATGTCTAAATGGCAACGGACATTACAGGATAACTGATGCTGAATCTACATTCCAGTATGATGAAAAAAGACACAGGCTGTCCTACAGGCACAGTGACAGGGCTTCATTTCAGCTGACCGCATGTATAATGATAGTGAGTGTGATCATAGGCGGCGTGATTATGATATTGAAGCCGGCAGACAGTTTTTTATACAGATATAAAAATAGTTCAGTTAAGAACAGAATAGAGGAACCGCTTGGAAATCTTATAATGTATGGTTTTGAATCCCTCAGAAACTCCGCAAATACAGGAGGTCTTGCAAATGGACAGCTCGGCGGAGTGTCGGATGTATATATTGATGGACAGACAGATCTTATAGTGAGATTTGCACCGTATAGTTCAGATCGCATATATCTTAGATCGTTTGTAGGGGATGCCTATGATTGGAATCATTGGTCCAGAGATCAGGAGAATATGTATCCGGCCCCTGATAATATGGATGCACATCCACATGGGCGTATGGACGTAAAGAATGTGGACGGTACACAGGGAGTGGAATATTATCCGTATTACTCAGAATATGACAGTGTGATTTGTGATGATGACGGTTATTATACATATGATTATGCGCCATCAGCTTTGGCTGAACCTGTGTCCGATGATCCGGATCCCAGATATCTGGCTGTTCCGGAGACAAATTTAAAGTCTGTGCAGAAGTTTTGTGAGAATGCGGGGATAACGGAATTAGACTCTGTGGATAGTAAGATACAAAAGGTGTATATATACTTCCTGGAGAATTATCCCTATACAATGCATCCGGGAGCTACACCAAGGGATGAAGATTATGTGAATTATTTCCTAAACACAACGAAGAAAGGTTTGTGCGCAAATTATGCCACAGCAGGAGCCCTGATATTGAGATATCTGGGGATTCCCACAAGATATGTGGAAGGGTATGTGATAGATTACAATGAGGTGTTAAGCGGAGAAATCCTTGATGACCGTAAGTACGATGATTATTTTTCAGGATATAATGATCTCGGGGAAACTGCGGTAGTTCAGGTTGATGTGACTGATGGCGGCGCTCATGCCTGGATAGAGGCTTTTATACATGGAAGATGGCAGGTTTTGGAACTTACCCCTCCATCAAACGAGGAAGATGATGAAACCACTGAGGATTTCTGGACCAGGTTTGGAAGATGGCTTTCAAGTGATTCCGGAGAAGATGGAGTTGAATCCACCAGGGGATATACATTTTCTCTCGGAGACAATATATGGATAGTTTATATATTTATAGGTGGAGTTATACTTGCCATTTCAATATTTGTGGTCAGACTTGCCGCGATAAAGATGATCAGGATAGCGGGATATCATGGTTATGATGCGTCTGCGAACATTGTGGCTTACTATAGATATATGTGTGATTATGCCCGCATGGTGGATGCAGATTTTGACAGGGCTGAAAGCCACAGAGCGCAGCTGGAGCTGTTTGCTCCGGATATGAATGAACGTGAGCGCAAAGTGCTTGCAGAAAGTCTGGAGCTTGCCAGTTATGGCCCCGGGAGTGATACTGTGACTTGTGAAATTATGGGAAAGCAGCTCAGAGAGATATTTAGGACGTATAGAAAGAGAGTACCGGTGATAAAGAGAATATACATATTCAGAAAGTTGTAGTATAGTTTACGATAAAGCAAAAGATCACCAGATCGAATCAGCAGAAAAGATTTTTGGAAAATTAAAGAAAAGGCAAGTACAAGAGAAATAAAAGGAGGAAGACAATGCTGGGAATAATAGGTGCCATGGATGAGGAAGTGGCAAGACTTAAAGAGATGATAGAAGATCTTGAGATTACAGACAGATGCGGAATGAACTTTTACAAAGGTAAAATAAATGGAACAGATGTTGTGGTAGTCAGGTGCGGTGTGGGAAAGGTGAATGCTGCCATGTGTACTCAGTCGATGATAGATCTGTTTGATGTTGATGCCATAATCAATACTGGCATAGCAGGATCGCTGGATGCAGCGATAGATATAGGGGATATAGTGTTTGCTGTTGACACCGTGGAGCATGACATGGATGTGGCTGCACTTGGTTATGATCCGGGAGTCGTGCCTGATATGGAGACCAGCGTGTTTGACACAGATCCATATCTTCTGGAATTGGCGAAAGAATCTGTCAAGGCAGCTGGTGTTGAGGTGAAAGTATTTACAGGAAGAGTTGTCAGTGGCGATCAATTTATATCAAGCCGCGAGAAGAAAAGTTGGCTTGTGTCGACATTTGGTGGAAGATGTGCTGAGATGGAGGGAGCTTCCATAGGGCACGTTGCTGTGCTCAACAAAGTTCCATATCTTGTGGTGAGAGCTATATCAGACAAAGCGGATGACAGCGCAGACATGGATTATCCTGAATTTGCGGCGAAGGCTATAGACAACAGCGTGGCTATGATGACAGAGATAATAAAGAGATATGAGGTGAAATAAATGGACAAGATAGCAAGTTTTCAGATCAATCATTTAATACTGAATCCTGGAATATATGTTTCCAGAAAGGACAAGGCAGGTGACCAGGTGCTCACAACATTTGACATAAGAATGACTAAGCCTAACTATGAGCCTGTAATGAATACGGCAGAGGTTCATACGATTGAGCATCTCGGGGCTACATATCTGAGAAATCATCCTGATTACAAGGATAAAGTCATATATTTTGGCCCTATGGGATGCAGAACAGGATTTTATCTAATCCTTGCAGGTGATTATGAGTCTAAGGATATAGTTGATCTCATGATATCAATGTTTGAGTTTATCCGCCACTATCACGATCCGATACCGGGTGCAAATCCAAGGGAGTGCGGCAACTATCTGGATATGAATCTCGGCATGGCAAATTATCTGGCAGAGAGGTTTCTGTCACAGGTTTTGTACAACATAGATGACAGCAGGTTGAATTATCCAGAAGGTTAGATTTATCACTTCTATTGGCTGGTAAAATATACAGACAATGTAAAAACAAGAAAAAAGTATCCCGAAATTCGCTTTATAGAGGAATATGTGCCATCTTGTTGACGAAGAAGCTTACGTGTGGTTTAAATGCACGTAAGCTTTTTTTGCGCAGATAGCTTAACGGTTCATGAAACTGAAAAACAGATCAACTGCAAATGAGTCGACTGCAAATTGGTTGACGTTCAATAAGTGAAAGGATGAGTACATGAAAAGGTTAAATATTTACAAAATCCTGTTGGCGGTTATTCTTACGTTATCGCTGTCGGGTATCGTGTTTTATCAGAAACTGGCTGTAAGGTCAAAGGCTGATGAGGCTGTCATAAACGGCCAGGGAGAACACAAGGAAGTTTATTTTGAAGATGATGGAAGAGAACCAGTGGCTGATGCCGCTTCGCCATCTGATGCACAGATAGCTGATGTTGGAACCGGAGACAGGATAGAGAGTGGTGAACTTGTCTATTATGGAGGAGAGCCATATACGAGATATTACACTGTGTATATGAACGGACAGAGATACAGTGCATATTGCGGAGATCACGGCAAGAATGCGGTAAGGAGCACAGGCAATGTGGCATTTGGAACTACGCAGGACACTCTTATCAGGAAGGCGTTCATGTATGGCCCGGATAGCAGTAATGCTTGGAGCGGATTTGCGGGAATGAGCAGAAATGACAGACAGCTCGTTATGGCACTTACACTGAACTATATAAGGCATGGACAGTATTTCCCAGTGGTGTCAGAATTTTACAGATATATAACATCGTCAGAGTGTCATGATGTGATCCTTGACAGTGATCAGACAGAACTTACGATTGTGGAGGATGGAAGTGGAAAAAAATATGGTCATAGTGTTATTTTGTCGAATTATGCAAGATACAGAGATGCATCATCAGATGCTGTAAGAAAAAGAACGGTGACAATAAGGATAAACGGAGCTGCCATGAACTATGTGAACATGGCAGTGCCGGGAAATACGTGGCTTCATATCATTCGAAAAGGAACATCTGAGATAGATACGGTGAAAAGCGGTTCAGTGAAGATAATGACGGGTGACAGATTTTTCTTCAGTGCGGAACTTGACTATGCTGGTAAGGCGTCTATCGGTCCGGTCAGTGGACTTTCAGGTGTGACTGCATATACGGTAGATTCGAATTCGACAACAGCAGATCAACAGCTTTTGTTTGGCGGAAGAATAAGTTCTGACAGTATAAGCATATCCCTTGATTGGAAGGAGATAAAGGACGAGGGATATATGTGGCTGCTGAAAAATAAAAATTATGATAAAACCACATATCATATTACAGATGCCGAGCCGTACAACGGTGGCAGATATGGAGTGGATAACTATTCGTATGCAGGCATCATGTATCTGGTAAAAAACAGCGATGGAAAATGTGTGAGCAGATTCTTGCTGTCATATGACGGTTGCTGTTATGTAGATAAAACTACTGGAAAGCGTATAGTCCTGAAAAACTCCAGAGAAAAGAAGCTTTATAATGGCAGGATAAAACATCAGCGTGCAAGACTGCCTTATGGTGAATATACAGTTGAGGAAGCTAATATGCTGTGGGAGTGCAACAATGCGACGGGAGATGTAAAATGGACAGATCGCAGAGTGATAAGCTCGGGCTACAGGGAAAATGATAAGGTGTATAAAGTTAGGATCACAAAGGACAATGGTAGTGAATCGTTGGCATCTGCGCTGCTTCTTCATGTGACTGATGAGGCGGTGAAGGGACAGTTCAGTATGCAAAAGACAGATGAAGAAACCGGGGATCCGGTTGGTGGAGCAGTGTATCGTATTGTTAAGGAAGCTGTCGGCGGAGATGGAAAAGAGGTGTGTGTTGCAATAGCAAGAACCGATTCTGGTGGCAATGGAATATTTGTGTCTTCACTGTATGGCGGCAAGGGTACGGCGGTGCTGACGGGACTCCCAATAGGCAGATACAGGATATATGAGAAGTCTGCACCAAAGAAATATGAGCTGAACAGTGACGAGGCTATTCTTGAGGTGGCACCGGAGGGAGAAAAGCTTTATGTAAATGGCAGACTGTGTGATAGCAGCGATACATACAGTGTCAGATGGTCGACGACGGATAAGGTGATGTCTGGAAGTGTTGATATAAAAATATATAAACAGGACGCTGCAACATATGGGGATCCGCAGGGTGATGCCTCGCTTGAGGGTGCAGAGTTTACCGTGAGATATTACAGCGGCATCTATTATTCGAAAGATAAATTACCAAAGGAATCCGACAGAACATGGGTGCTCCGGACTGATGAAAAAGGTTTTTGTGATCTCAGCAGTGAATATATATCAAAATCTGTAAAGAGCGATGATTTCTATCTGGACGATCGTGGCAAGGCAACCATTCCCCAGGGAACTATAACTGTGCAGGAGACAAGTGCTCCGGTGGGGTATACGTTGACTGACCCGGTTGTAAGAAATGGTTCTGATGGCAGGGTTGTGGATGTAACTGATGGAGTCTATCTTGACAGAGTGACAAGTGATGGAGACAGGGTAAGTCTCGCATATGGAGAGGAACTGATAGTTGGCAATCATGTTGTACGAGGAGATTTTAAGCTCCGCAAAAAGGATGCGGATACCGGTGCAGGGATTGGTGGGATAAAGTTTCTTCTTGAAAATGATGACAGATCTCAGTCTGTGGTGATCTGTACGGATGATGACGGGTATTATTCAAGCTCATCGGATTATATAAGCCACGCTTACAATACGAATGGCGGCAATCCCGGTGATGGAATCTGGTTTGGCGGCGAGGGTATAGATGATGAAAAAGGGGCATTGCCGTATGGACGGTATCATTTGACAGAGCTGAGATGCGACGCTAACAGAAATAAATATAAGAATATTGGTGAGATAACATTTGAGATTGGCGAAGATGGCGTGAATATAGATCTCGGTGAAATCGAAAACAACAGGTTTGCGACTATGACCTCATACGCTAGCCTTTCCGGCGATGATGAAAAAAGACTTTCTCCGGGAACGGAAATGGCTCAGCTGACAGATCTCGTCAGCATGGAAGGACTTGAAATTGGACATGTATACACACTGCATGGATGGATAGTGAATAAGGAGACCGGTGAAAAACTGTTGGATGAAGGTACGGATACTAAGGTGAAATTCACTGCTGATAAGGAAAAGATGGATGTACAGGTGACATTCTCATTTTCTGCCGAAAATGTCAGAGGACAGGATATAGTCTGTTTCCAGGAACTTTTGGATGGTGCGTACGAGGGTGAGATAATAGCTTCACATAAAGATATAAACAGTAAAGAGCAGACGATATACATAGGGGATAACAGTGTAAAGATATGTAAGGTGGCAGCAACAGACAGACATGAACTTCCGGGTGCTGAACTCAGGCTCCTGGACGGCAGCGGGAAAGAGGTAGACCACTGGGTATCAGATGGAACTGTACATGTTGTCAGAAACCTGAGTACAGGCAGATATACCCTTGAAGAGCTCAGCGCTCCTGCTGGATATCTCCTCAGCAGGCCGATAACATTTGATGTGGATGAGCATGGTGAGGTCAGAGACAGGGTGGAGATGGTCGATAGCACAGCTAAGGTTGGACTGCGCAAGATTGATGATGTGACTGGCAGAGCACTTTCCGGAGCGGAATTTGAAATGCGTAGATGTACAGATGATGAAATAGTGTGTAAAGGCACCACTGATAAGAATGGAGAACTGCAATTTGACTGCGTGGAGCCGGGCGAATATTATCTTATAGAGACAAGAGTACCGGATGGATATGGAACGGCAGGTACAGAGAACAAGAAGATAAAGGTTGTTGTTGAAGAAAATATGTATGAGAATGTTCCGGTCATAACAGTAAAAAATCATTATGAGCGGGTGTATCTGCAAAAGCAGGACAGTGATGATGGAAAAGTTCTTAATGGAGCTTTATTTGAACTGATAGATGAGGAAGGCAAAACAGTGGCGGAGGCAGAGACCGGCAAAGATGGACTTGCGGTGTTTGAAGGAATTCCGGGAGGCAGATACAGTATAAGAGAGAAAAAGGCTCCGGAAGGGTATGAATTGTATAGCGGTCTTGTAAGCATAGACACAGATGGACAACTGTATGATAAAGATTCTCCTGTGATAATAAATAATAAAAAGAAAAAAGAGTTTGTCCTTGAAGACAGATCTCCTGACACAGGAGATGGCAGTATAGCTGTCACTGCGGGGGTGGTATTTTGCTTTGCCGCTATTTTAATTGCCGGACTTATATTTTACAGAAAAAAATATTCTGAGTCAAAAAATGATAATAATAAATTGAGACGGTGAAGAGAGTATGAGACAATGTTGTTGACCTTTAGAATTATTAGTGATAACATACAAAATGGATTTGTATAATAATAATTTTTACGTGAGGTGCGAAAGATGAGTAAAAGTTTTGATGATTTATTGGCAAAGGTTTCACAGTGCAGCAGAAAGACTGTATCAGTCGCTGTAGCACAGGATGCGCCTATTCTTGAGGCTGTTAAGGCTGCAAAAGAACAGGGAATTGCAGATGCGATACTTGTAGGCGATGAGGCTAAGATAAGAGAGATCGCTGATCAGATAGGTATGGATCTTACGGGTTACGAGATAATAAATGAGCCAGATGATATTGAGGCTTCACTCAAGGCAGTGAAACTTGTTCATGATCATAAGGCTGATATGTATATGAAGGGACTTCTTTCTACAAAGGATTTCCTTAAGAGTGTACTTAATAAGGAGGTTGGTCTTAGAAATGGTAAGCCGCTTTCACATGTATGTGTATTTGAGATTCCTGGTATAGACAGACTCCTGTACCTTACAGACGTTGCTTTCATGACTTACCCTTCACTTGAGGAGAAGAAGTCTATCATAGAGAACTCTGTTGCGGTTGCTCAGGCGTGCGGAATACCTTGTCCAAAGGTTGCTCCACTTGCAGCAGTTGAGGTTGTAAATCCTAAGATGCCTGTAACTGTAGATGCTGCAGAGCTTACAAAGATGAACGAGAACGGCGAGATCACAGGTTGTATCGTTGACGGTCCTCTTTCAATGGATCTTGCAATTGAGCCTGAGGCAGCTATCCATAAGGGAGCTACGGACAGGAAGATCGTTGGTGATGCTGATATTCTTCTGTTCCCAGACATACATGCAGGAAACCTTGTATATAAGACTCTTGTTCATACTACAAAGTGTAAGAATGGATGTATTATCACAGGAACAGATGCGCCTGTAATTCTTACATCAAGATCAGATACATTTGAGGTTAAGCTCAACTCAATAGCACTTGCAGCAGTTGTTGCTGAGTCACTTAAGAAGAATAAATAGTGAGTTTTCCTGCCGAAATGCGGGAGCAATCAATAATATGTCATATTAATTTGGAGGTAGAACAATGTCATACAAGATTCTTATAATAAATCCAGGTTCAACATCGACAAAGATCGGTGTGTTCGAGGATGAGACACTTCTGTTTGAGGAGACACTCAGACATACAACAGAGGAGCTTGCAGGTTTTAACATGATAGTTGATCAGAAGGATTTCAGAAAGAAAGTTATCCTGGACGTACTTGCTGAGAAGAACTTTGATATCAAAACACTTGATGTGTGCGTAGGACGTGGCGGAATGCTCAAGCCTATCCCGGGCGGTACATACGCAGTTAGCGATGATCTCCTTGAGGATCTCAAGATCGGCAAGCAGGGACAGCATGCTTCAAATCTCGGTGGTATACTTGCAAGAGAGATTGGCGATGAGCTCGGTGTTCCTTCATATATCGTGGATCCGGTTGTAGTTGATGAGCTCATGCCATCATCAAGGCTTTCAGGAGTGCCTGAGCTTCCAAGAGTAAGTGTGTTCCATGCATTGAACCAGAAGGCAGTTGCAAAGAGATATGCAAAGGCAGTTGGCAAGAAGTACACAGACCTTAATCTTATTGTTGTACATATGGGTGGCGGTGTTTCTGTAGGTGCCCATGATCATGGAAAAGTTGTTGATGTATACAACGCACTTGATGGTGATGGAGCTTTCTCACCAGAGAGAGCAGGTGGAGTACCTTCAGGAGCTCTTGTTAAGATGTGCTTCTCAGGCGAGTATACACAGGCTGAGGTTATGAAGAAACTCGTTGGCAAGGGAGGATTCAACGCTTATATTGGAAGTAATGATGCGAGAGATCTTGAGAAGCTTGTCAATGAGGGAGATGAGCATGCAAAGCTTGTTCAGGATGCGTTCTATCAGCAGGTTGCAAAGGATATAGGCGGTATGGCAACTGTTCTCAGAGGAAAGGTTGACCAGATCATTCTGACAGGTGGAATCGCATATTCAAAGCACACATGTGATGAACTTGAGAAGAGAGCCGGATTTATAGCTCCATTTACTGTATATGCTGGAGAAGATGAGCTTCTGGCACTTGCACAGGGAGCTCTCAGAGTTATGAATGGCGAAGAAGAGCCAATGAAGTATTAATTGGAGTTTGTCATATAACATCTTGAATGATAAATTATAGCAGAATTTGCCATTATAAGTTTTCTGATAATGCTCATAATAGTAACAAGACGAAAGTCTTAAAAGTATTTTTCTATTATGGAGGTAAAGGGAAATGGCAAGTTCAAACTCTAACAAGACAAGTGTTCCAGATGCAAAGAGTGCTATGAACAAGTTCAAGATGGAGGTAGCTAAGGAGATCGGTGTAGATCTTAAGGATGGCTACAATGGAGATTTAACTTCAGCTCAGTCTGGTTCGATCGGTGGCGAGATGGTTCGTCAGATGATCAAGAGACAGGAAGAGCAGATGTCAGGCAGATAAGCATAGCTTATATTTGTCGTTAAATCTACGAAGTACAGAGAGACCTGGTGTATTATTGGTGCATCAGGTCTTTCTTGTTGGTATCGACGGTGGTTGTGTATAACTTTCTGATATAATAGGCTAGACAAGCGTTTATTCATTATGATATAATCGATGATTGATGTGGACTTTTGTTCGCAAATATAACAATAAAAGATAAATGGATGCTATTTGAGTGCCTTAATTGTAGGGCTAAGGCACCATTTGCACATTTCAAGGAGGAAATAAAAGATGAGTTTCACAGTAGAAAAGCTTGAGCACAGTATGGCAAAACTTACTATCACAGTTCCAGCGGAAGAATTTGATAAGGCAATGGTAAAGGCTTATAACAAGACAAAGGGCAGATTCAACGTGCCTGGATTCCGTAAGGGCAAAGTACCTATGGCTTTCATCGAGAAGATGTATGGTCCTGCAGTGTTTTATGAGGATGCTGCAAATGATATGATCAACGAGTATTATCCAAAGGAGGCTGTCGCTTCAGAACTTGAGATTGCATCACAGCCAGTTATTGATGTTACACAGATCGAGAAGGGCAAAGATCTTATCTTCACAGCTGAGGTTGCTGTAAAGCCTGAGGTTACACTTGGCGAGTACAAGGGCGTTGAGGTAGACAAGATTGATGTTGAGGTTACTGAGGAAGAAGTTCTTGAGGATATCAAGAAGGAGCAGCTTCAGAATGCAAGAAAGGTTATCGTAAACGACAGACCAGCCAAGCTTGATGATGAGATCACTCTTGATTTCGAGGGATTTGTTGACGGTGTTGCATTTGAAGGCGGAAAGGGCGAGAACTACAAGCTCGTTCTTGGTTCACATTCATTCATCGACACATTTGAGGATCAGCTCGTTGGTAAGAGCGTAGGAGAGGATGTTGAGGTCAACGTTACTTTCCCTGAGGATTACCAGGCAGAAGATCTTGCTGGAAAGCCAGCTGTATTCAAGTGTAAGATCAACACAATCACAGAGTCACAGCTCCCAGAGCTCAACGATGAGTTCGCAAGTGAAGTTGGCGGATGTGACACACTTGACCAGTACAAGGCAGAGGTAAAGGAGAAACTCCTTGCCCAGAAGAACAAAAATGCTGCAAATGAGAAGGAAGTAAAGGCTCTTGATAAGGTTATCGAGAATGCTACTATGGATATAGCAGATGCTCAGGTAGAGGATATGCAGAAGAGAATGAGAGATGAGTTTGCTCAGTCTCTTCAGTATCAGGGAATCAATTTTGAGCAGTATCTCCAGATCGTGAATGTCACAGAGGAGGCATTCTTAGAGAGAGTTAAGCCAGATGCTCTTAAGAGAATCCAGCAGAGAGCAGTTCTCGAGGCTGTAGTTAAGGCCGAGAACATAGAAGCATCAGATGAGGAAGTTGATGAGGAGCTCACAAATATGGCAAATCAGTACCAGATGAAGCTTGAGGATATCAAGGGATTCATGGGTGAGGCTGAGATCAACAGCATCAAGAAGGACGTTGCAGTTAAGAAGGCTGCAAAGCTCATCGTAGATGAGGCAAAGGAAGTTTAATCGTCCTTATATCAAAAGGAGGTAGATAACATGGCATTAGTACCATACGTAGTAGAACAGACTAGTCGCGGAGAGCGCACATATGATATTTATTCAAGATTATTAAAAGACAGGATCATCTTCCTTGGGGATGAGGTTAATGACGCAACTGCAAGTCTTGTCATTGCTCAGCTTCTGTTCCTTGAATCAGAGGATCCATCAAAGGATATCTCTCTGTATATCAATAGTCCAGGTGGATCAGTGACAGCAGGTATGGGTATCTACGATACAATGAGATATATTAAATGCGATGTTTCGACTATATGCTGCGGTATGGCTGCCAGCATGGGAGCATTTCTTCTGGCAGGCGGTGCAAAGGGAAAACGTTATGCGCTCCCTAATTCTGAGATCATGATACACCAGCCGCTTGGTGGAACCCAGGGACAGGCTACAGAGATTGAGATTGCAGCAAGACATATCTTAAAGACTAAGGAAAAGCTCAACAGAATGCTCGCTGAAAATACGGGCAAGCCTATAGATGTCATAGCTGCGGACACTGACCGTGACAATTGGATGTCAGCAGACGAAGCGTGTGCTTATGGTCTTATAGACAGTGTTATAACAAACAGATAATTCAGGTATTTTATATCTGATAAAGGCATCAGGCACAGGCATGCTTTATATAAGCTTTTCCTGTGCCTGATATTTAAAAATAGCGGTAATAGAGGTATTGTAATGGCAAATCGTAGTGACGATAGAAAACAGCTCAGATGTTCTTTTTGCAATAAGACACAGGATCAGGTTAGAAAGCTTATTGCCGGACCAGGGGCCTACATTTGTGATGAATGTATAGAGATATGCTCTGAGATAATAGAAGAAGAACTGGGTGATGTAGAACTTGATGAGAACATCAATCTTCTCAAACCAAAGGAAATAAAGAATTTTCTTGATGAGTACGTCATAGGTCAGGATGAGGCAAAGAAGGTACTGGCGGTTGCCGTGTACAACCATTATAAGAGAATTTTAGCCCAGAAGGACTTTGATGTTGAATTGCAGAAGAGCAATATTCTTATGGTAGGACCGACGGGTTCTGGTAAGACTTATCTTGCTCAGACACTTGCAAAGCTGCTCAATGTTCCATTTGCAATAGCAGATGCCACAACGCTTACTGAGGCCGGTTACGTTGGAGAGGATGTTGAGAATATACTCTTAAAACTTATTCAGGCGGCAGATTACGATATAGAGCGTGCTGAGCATGGAATTATCTATATTGATGAGATAGACAAGATTACAAAGAAGAGTGAGAATGTATCCATAACCAGAGATGTATCCGGTGAGGGAGTTCAGCAGGCTCTGTTAAAGATTATAGAGGGAACCGTGGCGTCAGTTCCACCGCAGGGGGGAAGAAAGCATCCACATCAGGAACTCATACAGATAGACACCACAAACATATTGTTTATATGTGGCGGTGCATTTGAGGGTCTTGAGAAGATCATAGAGAACCGTGTGGGTCAGAAGGCTATAGGTTTCAATGCAGAAGTTATAGAGCAGTCAGAACAGGATGTGGGTCAGCTTCTCAAGCAGGTTATGCCGCATGATTTTGTGAAGTACGGACTTATACCAGAGTTTGTCGGACGTGTACCTGTGGCTGTGACATTGGATCTGCTTGATGAGGATGCACTTGTAAGGATCCTCACCGAGCCGAAGAGCGCTATATGCAAGCAGTATAAGAAACTGTTTGAGCTTGATGGAGTGGAGCTTGAGATTGAGGACGATGCCCTGAGAGAGATAGCAAAGGAAGCTATGGACAGAAAGACTGGTGCGAGAGGTCTTCGCGCTATTATGGAGAGCGCAACATTAAACCTGATGTATGAGATTCCATCAGATCCAACCATAAAGAAGTGTGTTATCACAAAGGGTGTCATAACTGGAGAAACTAAACCGGAACTCACATATAGAGATGAAAATGAAGAGCCCGATGTGCCTAAAAAGACAGGACGAAAGAAAAAGACAAATACAGACAATGGTGAGAGCGCATAGAGCGCTTTTGCAGAAAAATGAGACGTTATTACGCTGATATGTATGCGCCCGCAGGCCACTGATATGGCGGACGTTGCGTTGAACAGAGGTGTTATAACGTCTTATTTTGATGTGAGATAAAAACGGAGATACGAGCAATGAGTGATAAGATATTGGAGATGACAATGATTTGCCTTGATGATGGAGCTGTTATGCCAGAACTGTCATTTTATCTGGATGCCACAAAGCGAGAGGCCTGTGAGGCTGTGTCGAGGGCGGTAAAGGGCGATGAGTGTGTTTTTCTGGTGAATCCGCTTCCAAAGGCAGCTGGAGAAACTGCTGCATTCTGTGAGATCGGTGTTATAGCGAGGATAAAACAGTTTGTACGACTTCAGAATAAGGCTATGCGTGTGCTTATACAGACTGAGCGCAGAGCCAGACTTATGGAGTATAAAAAGGACAGCTGTTATATCTGTAAAGTTCAGGAGGTCGAAGAGATAAATGACATGAGCGAGGACGAGGACAAGGCTGTCCAGAGTCTGCTCAGGGATAGGTTGAAGGAAGCTGTCGAGTGTGGCATGGTGAAAAACAATGTCCTGTATCGTGAGATCAGAGCATTTAAATCTGTGAGAAAACTGGTTGACAGCATGGCTGACTATATCACGATACCTGATGAAAACAGACAGGAGCTTCTGGAGATGCTCAACGTGAGGGAGAGAGCTCTCAGATTGATAGAACTCATTGATGAGGCTCTGGAGATCGGCAGGATTAAGAAGGAGATCATGGAAAAGGTCAATCAGGAAACTGCTGAAAATCAGAGAAAATATGTTCTCAGAGAGCAGATGTCCATTATCAAGAAGGAACTTGGAGAGGACAGTGTTGATGCAAATGTGAAGGAATTCCAGGAGAGACTTGATAAGGCAGGATGCAGCCAGGAAGTCTACGACAAGATTGAGAAAGAGATTAACTACTACAAGAGTATCCCTCAGAATTCTGCAGAGAGCAGTGTGTCAGCAAATTATATTGATGTGATGCTCAGTTATCCATGGAATGTGTCAACGGAAGACAACAACGATATAAAATCGGCCATAGACATACTTGACAGGGATCACTATGGACTTCAGGAAGTTAAGGACAGAGTGGTGGATTACCTTGCGGTTCATATACTGAGCAATAAGGGGGATCTTCCGATCATTTGTCTGGTGGGTCCTCCCGGAACGGGTAAGACCTCCATTGCGAGATCCATAGCCCGTGCAACTGCCAGAAAGTACGTCCGTCTGTCGCTTGGTGGTGTCAGAGACGAAGCTGAGATACGCGGACACAGAAAGACATATGTAGGAGCGATGCCCGGAAGGGTTGTCCAGTCTATGATAAAGGCGAAAGTAAACAATCCACTGATATTGCTTGACGAGATAGATAAGGTGAGCAGTGATTACAAGGGGGATGTGTCATCTGCGCTGCTGGAGGTCCTTGACGGTGAACAGAACAGCGAGTTCAATGATCATTATTTTGGTGTCCCTGTGGATCTCAGCAATGTTCTTTTCATAGCAACGGCAAATGATATATCAGGAATACCTGGACCGCTGCTAGACAGAATGGAAGTAATAAACATAGCCGGATACACGGAGAATGAGAAGTACAATATTGCAAAATTGTATCTTGTCGACAAGGTAAGAGATAAGAACGGTCTGACAAAATCACAGTTCAAGGTTGATGCTTCGGCTATAAGAGAGATAATAAGACATTACACAAGGGAAGCCGGTGTCAGAGGTCTTGAGAGAAATATTGATAAGGTGTGCCGTAAGGCGTGCCGAAAGATCCTCACTGGCGAACTGGATGAGGCGAAGGTTACAAAGAAGAATCTTTCGGAGTACCTTGGCCCTGGTAAGTATAAAGATGAGACAGGTGATCTGAAAAATAAGGTTGGAGCTGTAAGAGGTCTGGCATGGACATCTGTCGGTGGAGTGACGCTGGAGATAGAGGTGAATGTACTGCCGGGCACAGGCAGTCTGCAGCTCACAGGAAAGATGGGAGATGTCATGAAAGAGTCTGCTTATGCGGGGATGAGCTACATCAGATCAAGAAAAGAGTCCCTGGCTCTCGGGGATGACTATTTTGCAAAACATGATTTCCATATACATATTCCTGAGGGTGCGGTTGCGAAGGATGGACCATCTGCCGGAATCACCATGGCTACGGCGCTTTATTCTGCAATATTCGGTGTGCCTGTAAAAGGCAGGATAGCTATGACCGGTGAGATAACACTGAGAGGGGAAGTCCTTCCAATCGGAGGTCTCAAGGAAAAACTTCTTGCGGCAAAGATGATGGGAGTGAAGCAGGTTCTGATACCGGCGAAGAACGAATCCGACTATCTGGAGCTAGAGGAAGATATATGCTCCGGACTTGATGTACAACTTGTAGACGATATGGATAAGGTGCTAAATATGGCACTTGTCAGATAGGAGTATATATGATAGTTAAAAGCGCAGAACTTGAGACCGTATGTGGTATAACCAGCAAGCTCCCAAGCAATGAACTGCCGGAGATAGCATTTGCAGGCAAGTCAAATGTCGGCAAATCATCACTTATAAACGGACTCTTGAACAGAAAATCATTGGCCAGGACATCTGCACAGCCGGGAAAGACCCAGACGATCAATTTCTATAATGTGAATAAAGAACTTTATTTTGTGGATCTTCCGGGATATGGTTATGCAAAGGTATCTGTAGAGATAAGGGCTAAATGGGGAAAGATGATAGAGCGGTATCTTCATGGTTCGTCACAGCTTAAAAAAGTGTTCCTTCTGGTCGACATAAGGCATGCTCCATCTGAGAATGACTGCATGATGTATGACTGGATTGTGGATAATGGATATGAGCCTGTTATAATTTGTACAAAGCTTGATAAGATCAAGAGAAGTCAGGTTCAAAAAAATCTGAAGATTATCCGTGAAAAGCTGGATCTTGTTCCGGGAACAACCATGATACCGTTCTCTGCTCAGACAAAACAGGGGCGGGATGTGATATGGAATCTCATTGAGAGTATCCTGGAAAAAGATGTTATGTGATATATCAAATAAGAGCTGAGCTTACATGCTTTGAAAATAAAATAAGCCAGATACAGTAAGAACCCTGATATTTCAGATATCAGGGTTCTTACTGTATAAATCATATAATGCAAAATACAAATTTAATCTTTGATCGATATGGTATGCGTCTAGCTGGATGGCTTTGTTGTCCATAGCTGGTTGACCAGCAGATCATATACTTCTGTGCTTTTGAGTCTCCAATTATCACATATAGTGACTGCAACAGCCTGGGTTGGAACACTGAATTTTATGTCAAGGAGAGGTTCATTTCTGTCATTTATGACACACGATACTGTGTACTCGTTTGCATCGTTGAGATAGTAGTCAGACTGAACCTCGGTTTCTTTTCTGAGGTTTATCTGCTGTTTTTCAAAGAAATCCAGAATATCCTGCTTTATGGCATATGGTATTCTGTTTTCAAACATGCTCAATGCTTCCTCCCCTTTGTCGGTGATCTTGTAGTGGGACGCACCCCTGATCGTGGATACATACACAAAATCGCTGTCTATGAGACCATTTATTGCCTCCTGAAGAGTAAAATAATTGGTATATCCCTTCTCCAGAATAAAATCAGATATCTGGGAATTTGTCAGAGTGAAGTTCACCCTGTCAAGCATATATAATACTATCAATTTGTATAAGACAATAGATTCAGCGCCCATTTTCATATCCTTTGTAAATAAATATTTGCTGTCATGTAAAAACAGCATTGATATGATAACATTAGTAAAATCTAAAATCAACATATTTACAATCTTATGATTTGTAGTATAATAATAGACAATTGCCAAAGATTGAGATTTGGATTGCTATTTGAATGAATTTGATATATCATTGAGAGACACTTGATTCTCAGAGTGCTTAATTTCCCAGTAATGCTTATTGAATTAGTTTAATATTATACGAATTTATTATATACAGATAGAGTTTTGTTACCTGTTTGAAAGGAGAATTTTTGATGGATTTTAGTAAAGCTTCCCTTGCAGAGTTAAGACAGTTTACGAAGGATAATGGCATAAAGGGCTGTTCGGCGATGAAAAAATCGGAACTTGCGGAGTTTCTTACAAAGTATGTAGAGGAACATGTCACAGCTGTATCTGTGGAGAGAGCTAAGACAGAGGAGAAAAATGCGACACCTGTAGTTAATGAGGGTACGGCCAATACAGAATACAGAAAGAACAGAAATGTTCGTACAGCGGGAAATGACAATGGGGATTCCAGAGAAGGAATGGCTCAGAGAAAGGTCAGAAAAACTGTTTCATTCCAGGACAGGCGGAATCAGGGGTATCAGCAGAGACAGACTGCGCACTATGATTCCCGTCAGCAGGGAGAACAGCGCCAGCAGTCAGAATACCGCCAGGAACAGAGGCAGCAGTCTGAGTACCGCCAGGAACAGCGCCAGCAGTCAGAATACCGCCAGGAACAGAGACAACAGACAGAGCAGCAGGTTTCAGCTGAGCAGAGCCAGGAAAAGAGACAGAATCAGGCAGCTTCTCAGTATGGTCAGGTGGATTACGATCCTGAACTTGACAGTGGAAGACAGGCTCATGGAATACTAGAGGTCATGCCGGAGGGATATGGATTTATCAGAAGCGCGAATTATCTTCCCGGAGATCAGGACATATACATATCACCGGCACAGATACGAAGATTTGGTCTTAAGACAGGAGATATAGTAACAGGTAATATAAGAAATAAAACACAGGGTGAGAAGTTCAGTGCACTGCTGTACGTCAGCAGTGTGAATGATGAGTCACCTGCCACGATAGCGGCGAGAAAGAGCTTTGAAGATCTCACACCGATATTCCCTAATGAGAGGATAGAGCTTGATGGTGAGAACTCACCGATACCTATCAGAATGATAAATCTTCTTGCTCCTATCGGAAAAGGGCAGAGAGGTATGATAGTTTCTCCTCCAAAGACAGGAAAAACAACTCTTCTCAAACAGATTGCAAAGAAGATCAGCACAACATACAAGGATATGCATCTCCTGGTGCTTCTCATAGATGAGCGCCCGGAGGAAGTTACAGATATCAGGGAGTCGATAGAGGGCCCGAATGTAGAAGTTATCTATTCAACGTTTGATGAGCTTCCAGAACATCACAGACGAGTGTCGGAGATGGTTATAGAGAGGGCGAAGAGACTTGTTGAGTCGCGAAAGGATGTTGTTATATTACTTGACAGTATAACAAGACTTGCCAGAGCTTATAACCTCACTGTGGCACCTAGTGGAAGAACTCTTTCAGGTGGTCTTGATCCCGCGGCGCTCCATATGCCAAAAAGGTTTTTTGGAGCTGCCAGAAATATGAGAGAGGGCGGAAGTCTTACAATACTTGCAACTGCTCTTGTTGAGACGGGAAGCAAGATGGACGATGTTGTATTTGAGGAGTTCAAGGGAACTGGAAATATGGAGCTTGTCCTTGACAGAAAGCTCTCAGAGAAGAGGATATTTCCTGCGATAGATATAGCAAAGTCCGGAACCAGAAGAGATGATCTTCTTCTCAGCAAGGAAGAACAGGAGGTTGTTGCGGCTATCCACAAGGAACTTACGGGTAACAAATCTGAGGATATTCTTGAGGACGTAAGAAAACTGTTTCTAAGAACAAAGAATAACAAAGAGTTCATACATTATGTCAAGACTTCTCTGCTCAGAAAATAAATGTGAAAAAACGAAAAAATAACTTGCACTTCTGTATTCACTATGATAGAATACAGAAGTTGTGTTATGAAGAACCCTGGCTTTATGCCTGTTCTCATATATAAAAATATATGTAAAGAGGTGAAAAAAATGCGTAAAGGAATACATCCAGATTACTATCAGGCAAAGGTTGTATGTAACTGTGGTAACGAGTTCGTTACAGGTTCAACTAAGGAAGAGATTCACGTAGAAATTTGCTCAAAGTGTCATTCATTCTACACAGGTCAGCAGAAGGCAATCAAAGCTCGTGGTAGAATTGATATGTTTAACAAGAAGTATGGCGTTCAGGCCAACTAATAAAATGATGACAGCTTGAGGTTATTGTTTAATAATCTCAGGCTGTTTTTTACTTTACAGGAGAATTTGCGTGAAAAGAGTAAGAATAGGCGGGCAGGCTGTCATGGAAGGCGTCATGATGAAGAATGGCGACAGATATGCTGTGGCGGTCAGAAAACCGGATAAAGATATAGATGTAAAAGTTGTGGATTACATGTCGATGGGATCAAGATGTGCATTTTTTAGAGTCCCTATAATACGAGGTGTAGTCAATTTTATCGAATCACTTGTCATAGGTGTGAAGACACTCACATATTCCGCGTCATTCTATGAGGATGAAGAGACAGATAATAGTGCAAAGGACGATAAAACGAAAAAGAAGGAGAGGACACCTGAACAGCAGAAACGTGCTGATGATGCAGCTATGTTTGGAACGGTTGCGTTCTCACTTGTGTTTGCCATAGCGCTGTTCATGATGCTCCCTGCATTCATAGGTGAACTTATAGATAAGGTTATAGACAACAGGGTACTGATGTCACTTATAGAAGGAATTATAAGACTTGCAATATTTCTTGGATATGTGGCACTTATATCTCTTATGAAAGATATACAGAGAGTATTTATGTATCACGGTGCGGAGCACAAGACGATAAACTGCCTGGAGGCGGGAGTTCCCCTCACTCCGGAGAATGTTAAGAAGTATTCCAGATATCACAAACGCTGTGGAACAAGTTTTCTGTTCATAGTCATGATCATAAGCATCATAGTGTTTATGTTCATAAGTGCGGATACTGCATGGCTGAGACTTATTATAAGGCTTCTTCTCATACCGGTGATAGCGGGAATATCATATGAATTTATCATGTTTGCTGGAAGAAGTGACTCAGCCATATCAAACATTTTGTCCGCACCTGGCAAATGGGTTCAGAGACTCACGACCAGAGAGCCGGATCTGGACATGATAGAGGTTGCCATTGCATCTGTTGAGGCTGTACTTGATTGGAGAGAGTATGAAGATGCAATGCACAAAGGCGAGATAGACGATTAGAGGTTATCTGTATGAAATTGTATGAACTTGTAAATGCAGGTATATCAAAACTGGAGAAATGTGGTGTACCCGATGCGGATGTCGATGCTGATATTTTGTGGCAGTATGTGTCAGGAATGAACAGACTGGATATACTCATGGCAAAGGGTGATGAAGTGGCTGCTGAGCTTGAGAACAGGTATAATGAGGCCGTTGACAGAAGGTGTGCCCGGATACCTCTGCAGTATATAACCGGAACTCAGAATTTTATGGGATATGATTTTGATACTTCTGAGAATGTACTCATACCGAGACAGGACACTGAGACACTTGTGGAGACAGCACTTAAGCTGACAACCGGCTGCCGGAATATGGGATGGTCTCATAAACTGGAATCAGCTGGAAAGATGCTTTCAGTGTTGGATATGTGCTGTGGATCGGGGTGTATAGGTATATCATATGGGCTGATGAATAAAGACAGCAGAGTCACGCTTGCAGATATATCTGACGCTGCTCTGGATCTTGCTGGCAGAAATATGGAAAAACTCTGCGGGGGAGAAGACAGATTCAATGTGGTAAAATCCGACCTGTTTGATGATATAGAGGGACGGTTTGACCTTATAATGTCCAATCCGCCGTATATCAGAACGAGTGTGATAGATACCCTTATGCCGGAAGTCAGGGACAATGAACCGAGACTTGCACTTGACGGAAGTGAAGATGGGTTGTATTTTTATAGGATAATAGTAGACAGAGCGAGAAAATATATAAAGGATGAAGGATATGTTGTATTCGAGATTGGCAATGATCAGGCAGAAGATGTACAGCACCTCTTTGTAGATTCGGGGTATGAGGATATCCATGTGGTACAGGATCTGAGTCATAACGACAGAGTTGTATACGGAAGATACAGAGATTGATGTATGGATATCATTGATTACAGACGAGGTATTAAAAACAGAGAATGTATCCGCTGATATTAAGGGCGGTAGAAAAAGAGAGGTATATTTATGTTTGACAGAATAGAAGAACTTGTAGATAAGCTGGACACAATAAACAATCAGCTCACAGATCCCGATGTAGTGACAGACCAGAACAAATTCAGAAAGCTTATGAAGGAACAGAGTGATCTTGTTCCTATAGTTGATAAGTACAAAGAATACAAGGATGCAAAGGCTACGATAGATGACAGCCTTGAGATACTTGAGGAGGAGAGTGACGAGGAACTCCGTGAGATGGCAAAGGAAGAGCTGAATGATGCAAAGAGCAGACTTGAGACCATAGAGCAGGAACTCAAGATACTCCTTCTTCCAAAAGATCCTAATGATTCCAAGAACGTAATTGTTGAGATACGTGCAGGTGCAGGTGGAGATGAGGCTGCGCTTTTTGCATATGAGATATACAGAATGTATCAGAAATATGTTGATCAGTTCAAATGGAAAGTTGAGCTGATGAGTGTGAATGAGAATGGAATCGGTGGTTTTAAGGAAGCTGTATTCATGATCACAGGAGATGGAGCATACTCCAAGATGAAGTATGAGAGTGGAGTTCACAGAGTTCAGAGAATTCCGAAGACAGAGTCAGGCGGAAGAATCCATACATCAACAGTCACGGTTGCGGTTATGCCGGAGGCCGAGGAGGTTGATGTAGAGATCAATGAGAACGATATACGTATCGATGTAATGAGAGCGTCAGGAAATGGTGGACAGTGTGTCAATACAACAGATTCAGCTGTAAGACTTACGCATATCCCTACAGGAATCGTTATATACAGTCAGACTGAGAAATCGCAGCTCCAGAACAAGGCAAAGGCATTTGCACTGCTCAGATCAAAGCTCTATGACATGGAGCTCCAGAAGCAGCATGACGCTGAGGCGGCAGATCGTAGAAGCCAGATAGGAACAGGCGACAGATCAGAGAAGATCAGGACATACAATTTCCCTGAGGGAAGAGTTACAGATCACAGAATAAAGCTTACACTGTATAAACTGGACCAGATAATGAATGGAGATCTGAATGAACTTATCGACAGCCTGATCGCAGCAGATCAGACAGCAAAGCTTGCGCAGGTGAATGAGGAGGAATAATATGGCATCATGGAGTGACAATATCAGAAAAGTAGAACCTTATGTTCCGGGAGAGCAGCCAAAGGATGAGAATGTTATAAAACTCAATACGAATGAGAATCCTTATGGACCGTCTCCGCGAATCAGAGATATAGAGCAGAATGCAGAGATGCTCAGATTATATCCGGATCCCGCTGCGTCTATGTTGGTAGATGCAATTGCAGAGTACCACGGAGTTGCCACAGATCAGGTGTTTGTGGGTGTTGGATCTGATGATGTCCTTGCCATGTCATTCCTTACATTTTTTAATTCTGACAAACCTATACTGTTTCCAGATATCACTTATTCTTTTTATGACGTCTGGGCTGAACTGTTTAGAATTCCATATGAGAGACCGGTTCTTGATAAGAATTTCAGGATAGTGAAGGAAGATTATTATAGAGAGAATGGTGGAGTGGTATTCCCAAATCCAAATGCACCTACAGGCATATGTCAGAGCCTTGCCGATGTGGAAGATATCATCAGTCACAATAAGGATTCTATAGTGATAGTTGATGAAGCATATATAGATTTTGGCGGTGAGTCAGCATTGGCACTTATAGACAGATATGACAATCTTGTAGTTACCAGAACGTTCTCAAAGTCAAGATCCATGGCAGGACTCAGAATAGGATATGCCATAAGCAATCCGGTGCTCATAAAAGCCCTGAATGATGTGAAATATTCTTACAATTCATATACGATGAACAGACCGTCCATCATTATGGGAACCGAGGCTGTGAAGGATGAAGAATATTTCAGAGATACCGTGGCAAAGGTGATAAAGACAAGGGAGAGATTTGTGGAGGATATAAAGCCTCTTGGATTTACCTGTCTTGATTCGTCTGCAAACTTTGTATTTGCAACACACGAGAGCATACCTGCTAAGGATATATTTGAAGCGGCAAAGAAGAATCACATATATGTGAGGTACTTCAATGCTCCCCGTATAGACAATTATCTCAGGATATCCATAGGAACAGATGATGAGATGCATACTTTTGTAGAATTCCTCCGTGACTACGTTGAAAATTATAAGGCGTAATGCGGATGTACATATATACATAAAATATAAAACTGCGTATAGAAGGCGATTTTGCAATGTCGAAAAAGCTTGGATATATGCAGTTTTATTTTGCGAAAGTTTGGAGCTCTTTGATACAGATTCCACTATAAAGCGCAGGATTCCACTATAAAGCGCAGGAAATCTATTGATTTGGGAAGAAGAATTTTATAGAATTCATCCATGGAATATTTCAGAGAAAGAAATTCGAAACGTTTCGTTTTATTTCATATAATACATCGCAAAGGAGAAAAGAATGAAATTTGACGAATTTATAGCTAGTATACTTGAGGCACTTAAGATAAGGCTGCTTGAAAACGGCGAGGAAGTGGTGCTGAGGACAAATAAGGTGCTGAAGAATAATGGAGTGGAACTCACGGCACTTAATGTGTGCAGGGATGCTGACGAGGTGTCGCCTACAATATACCTTGAACCATTCTACAGGGCATATATGAACGGAATGAGCTATGAGGATGTGCTCGATGATATATACAGACTGCAGCTCATGAGAAGTTTTGAGAATGCATTGAGCATCGACGCTGTGGTAAATGAGGAGCATGTACTAGATAACATCATAATCAGACTCATAAACAGGAAGAGAAATGAGAAGATGCTGGAGGATATACCATATATTGAGGTAAAAGACCTGGTTATAGTGTTCAGACGTGTGGTCAGGCTTGACAGTGATGGCGTAGCCACAACACTGGTAAACAGGCAGGATATGAATAGATGGCGATTGACCATTGACTCACTTTATAAAAAAGCTTTGGATAACACTGAAAGAATGTTCCCGGTTGTAAAGGAGAGTATTTTTGAGACGCTGCGCAGCAGATTCGATAACTATGAAATTCGTAACACTGATATGGATGATGAACTGTTCATATTGACTAATGAGATGGGAATAAATGGAGCTACAGCAATGATGTACAGTGGTATGCTTGACGAGTGTGCAGATATGGCCGGGGGTGACATATATATACTGCCGTCAAGTGTGCATGAGATATTGTTTACAAGAGTTACTTTAGAAAGGAATGAGAATGATCTGAAAGAGTTGATTAAAGAGGCTAACAGGGATGCTGTGTCTGAACTGGATTTTCTATCTGATAATCTTTATTTATATAAAAAAACTGACAAAGAACTGTGTATTGTGTGATTTCACACATTCTGTATTGCTGACCGTGATGAAAGGATGACGCATTAAACTGGCTATGGTATGCGGAAGATGTATAGATGACAAAATATATCCCATGACATAGAATGAAAGCAGTGTTCTAAGGGCTAAATATATATGTAATGGGAGGAACGAACATTGGAGGATGGTTATATTTCTCGCAGAGATAAAATTATCGCTTCAGCTATCGAACTGATCGGAGATATGGGATTACATGCTCTTACACCTAAGAATCTTGCACGTAAACAGAATATATCGGACACATTGATATATAAGTATTTCGGAGGTATAGATGAAGTGCTTATAGCAGTGGTCAATGAATATGCAGTATTTGATATCAATATCCAGAGAACGGTGGAACATCTTGAAGGTTCTTACATGGATAAGATCAAGTATTATGCAGATACTTATGCAACATATTATGATAATTATATAGGTATGGGGGCCATAATGTTGCATTATGAGGAGCTGCTGCATATGTCAGATACACGTGAAGTTATATCTGAGTGCATGCTGAAACGTAATGATTTCGTGTGTTCTTTATTTCAGGGAGCTATAGACAGCAAAGAGATACGGGCTGTATTTTCTCCTAAGGAATTGACACTCATGTTCAATGGAATATTCACCGAGGGATTGCTTGAACGCAGGAATCAGTATTCGAGGAAGAGTTTTAGAGTGGAGGTCAAGGAGATACTTGGCCATCTCGAGAAAGTACTCAGGTTTTAGATTAGGGAGGAATAGTAATGAAGATATTAATAGCTGAGGATGATGTTGCAAATGCAAAGTTTTTGTCAAAGTATCTGAGTAAGTTTGGTGATGTGGTGATAACACCTGATGGTATTGCGGCAGTTGATGAGTTTGTAAACGCTCTTGAAAAGGGAGAGATGTTTGAGCTTGTCTGTCTGGATATCATGATGCCAAAGATAGATGGATATAAGGTTCTGGCATCAATAAGAAGTGCAGAGAGAAAACATGGTGTATCCAGAATGCTGAGATCAAAGGTGATCATGACAAGCGCACTTGACGAGGCAAGTTTTGACAATAATCTGGCAAGTGACGATTATGATGATTATATCTGCAAACCTATCGATATTATGAAGTTCAATGATATGTTAAAGAAGCTTGATATAATCAAATAAAGTAATACATAGTAATGTTTCGAAGCCCGCTACCTTGTGCTGTCGGGCTTCGAAGTGTCTATATGGTGGATTTTGCAGGATATGGCAGGTAATGGATTATGGATTTGTTTGAGTATATGAGAGACAATTTTGCTGACGATGACTCACCGCTGGCAAAGAGAATGCGTCCGGTGAAGCTGGAGGATGTAGTAGGACAGGAGCATATCATAGGCAAAGACAAGCTTTTGTATAGAGCGATAAAAGCTGACAAGATAAGCTCGCTTATATTTTATGGACCTCCGGGAACCGGTAAGACTACGCTGGCTATGGTTATAGCGAACACTACAAAAGCAGAATTCAGACAGCTTAATGCAACCACAGCAGGTAAGAAAGATATGGAAAGCGTGGTGCAGGAGGCAAAGGACAAGAAGCTCATGTATGGCAAGCGTACGATACTGTTCATAGATGAGATACATAGATTCAACAAATCCCAGCAGGATTATCTTTTGCCATTTGTGGAGGATGGAACTGTGATACTGATAGGGGCAACCACCGAGAATCCTTATTTTGAGGTGAATGGGGCTCTGATATCAAGATCTCACATATTCCAGCTTCATCCTTTGTCCAGGGAGAATATAAAGCAGCTTATACACAAGGCGGTCTACTCTGATGAGGGTATGGGGGCATATGATGCAGTCATAGACGATGATGCTGAGTGTTTCCTTGCTGATATGGCGGCTGGGGATGCCAGGAGTGCATTAAATGCCATAGAGCTGGGTGTACTTTCAACAGAGAGAAGTGATGACGGCAAGATTCATATAACGCTTGAGGTTGCTGAGGAGTGTATACAGAAGAGGGCGATACGATATGACAAGGATGGGGATAACCACTATGACATCATATCTGCATTTATCAAAAGTATGAGAGGTTCCGATCCGGATGCCGCAGTGTTTTATCTGGCAAAGATGCTGTATGGTGGAGAGGACATAAAGTTCATTGCAAGAAGGATCATGATATGTGCAAGTGAGGACGTGGGAAATGCAGATCCGAATGCAATAGTTGTGGCTACGGCGTGTGCACAGGCAGTGGAGAGGATCGGTATGCCCGAGGCGCAGATCATCCTGTCACAGGCAGCTACATATGTTGCCTGCGCACCGAAGAGTAACTCAGCAGTCAATGCCATATTTGCGGCCATGGATGCGGTAAAACATGAGGATACAGGATCTGTTCCGGTATATCTGAGGGATGCACACTATGGTGGTGCCGCAAAGCTTGGGCATACGGGGTACAAATATGCGCATGATTATCCGAATCATTATGTGGACCAGCAATATCTTCCTGACAACATAGCTGGAAGGGTGTTTTATGAGCCGTCTGATAATGGTTATGAGAAGAATATCCAGGACTATTTTAGAAAGATCAAGAATATAGATTGATGAATAAGAGAAATAAGTGCAGGAAGAAATAATATTTGAGAAGCTGATAATGAAATAATATTTGAGAAGCTGATTGGAAAAATTATCAGGAACGAAAAAGACTAAAGAAGTTTACTGGAGAAGAGAGCAAAAGATGGATATATTAAAGAGAGTTGGTGCGATAGCACTGGTTGTTATCCTTATTGGAATGTATGTTGCAACATTTATAATGGGAATAATGGGAAGCGAACATGTGATGGCTATGGTATTCCTTGATGTTGTGGTTCCTGTTCTGTGCTGGGGAGTATGGCTTATAGCCAGGGTGCTCAGACGCAAAGGCGAGGACATGCGCTCAGGCGATGATAAGTAGAACAGAACAAATATGTTGAAAAAAATTACATAATTTGATATACTCTTTAAAGTTTAAAAAATACTTAAGAGGTAGATGAGATGAGTTTATTAAAAGAATGGCGTGATTACGCATACGGATTAGATGACAGGACTCCAGAAGGAAAGGATTTCTGGTTTAACTATTTTCAGGCAGAGAAGGGTGTGTATGAGAAACTTCTTTCAACCCCGACTGCTGATCCAGAGCATGGCACAGTAAAGGAATTAGCTGAGAAGTATGGCCTTACTATACAGTACATGATCGGTTTCCTTGACGGAATAGATGACAGCCTTATGTCGTCCAATAATCTGGATGATGTGACAGAGGATTCAGAGGTCAGGCTTGCGATTGACTATGAGAAGCTTTACATGAATATGGTTGAGTGCAATGCTGAGTGGCTTTATACACTTCCACAGTGGGATGCTATATTCCCTAAAGAAAAGAGAGATGAGCTTTATAAGATACAGAAGTCTTCAAGAACAGTTATCAAGGCACCTAAGGTAGGAAGAAACGATCCATGTCCATGCGGAAGCGGACTTAAGTATAAGAAGTGTTGTGGTAAGTAATCTCATGAGATAATTTTCATATACCAGTTAAGGTGTTGATAACATATCATGTGGGAGGTTCTCCCGGATATGTAAAAGCGGCTAAAGAGTTATATTCTTTGGCCGCTTTTTGTGTGGAGTGATACCGCCGGAAAAGTATTTAATAAGCGGATGTTTCGTAATATAAGGAGACGTAATGGAATTTAATGATTCACAGAAGAGAGCTATAAGACATGGAGATGGACCGATGCTCCTGCTGGCAGGACCTGGATCGGGCAAGACAACGGTCCTCACCCACAGAATAGAATATATGATAGAAAGTCAGGGAATACGTCCTGACAATATACTGGTCATAACATTTACCAAGGCTGCTGCAAATGAGATGAAAGTGCGGTTTCAGAAACTGTGCCCTGAGGTGAAGGATGTTACATTTGGCACATTTCATTCAGTTTTTTTCTGGATACTGAGAAATGCCTATAACTATAAGGGATCGGATATCGTGACTGATTCCGAAAAATATGGAGCCATAAGAGACAGTATAGACAGGCATGGTTTCAGATATGACAGTCAGGAGGATTTTGCAAGGAATGTCGTAGGCGAGATTGGTTGTGTCAAAAGTGATATGGCGGATATTTGTTCTTACGAGAGCAAGACGATGAAACCGGATGATTTCAGAGTTGTATATCAGGAATATGAGTGCTTTTTGAGAAAACATGGCAAGATAGATTTTGATGATATGCTGGTGTTTACCTATGAGCTTCTCTCGGAGCGCCCCGATATATGCGGTATGTGGAGACAAAAATTCAGGTATATTCTTATAGATGAATTTCAAGACATAAATATGATACAGTATGAGGTAGTGAAGCTGTTGGCCGGGGATGACAAGAATGTGTTTGTAGTTGGAGATGATGATCAGTCTGTATATGGATTCAGGGGGGCGGCACCATCCATCATGAAGAAGTTCCCAGAGGATTTTCCTGGCACGGTTATAGAATACCTCAATGTAAATTACCGGTGCAGCTATGATATAGTAGAGTGCTCCAAGCGAATCATAGGAAACAACAGTGACCGATATGACAAGAAACTGAAATCTGCATTCGAACCGGGGAAAAGTGACAGAGTCCATATAATCAAGGTTGAGAATATGACAGAGCAGAACAGGAGGATCATAGAACGTATAGAAGAGCTGAACAGAAATGGAATTCCATTTTCTGACATGGCGGTTATATTCAGGACAAATACTGAGCCGAGAGCGCTGACATCCAAATTCATGGAGAGAGGGATCCCATTTTCTATGAAGGACAGTATTCCGAATATATTCACTCATTTTCTTGCCCAGAATGTATTTGACTACATAAAATTAGCCAGAGGTGCGAGGGACAGACGGACTGTGCTGCAGATTATAAACAAACCTAACAGATATATAAGCAGAGATGCGCTTGATTCACCTGTATTTGATTTTGAATCGCTTAGACAGTATTACAGGGATAAATACCGCATAATAAACAACATAAATGTGCTGGAGAATGATCTGGACAGGATAAGCGGACTTGCACCATATGCCGCTGTAAATTATATCAGAAAGGCTGTAGGTCTGGATTCGTATGTTCGTGAGTATGCAGAGTATAGAGGCATAGATGTTGATGACTACGTGGATATTCTTGATGAGATACAGGAAAGTTCAAGAGATTTTCTGAGCTTTGATGCCTGGTTTGAGTATATAGAGGATTATTCAAAGGAATTGGCAGAGCAGAACAGGCATGGAAATGTGGTTTCCGACGCAGTCACATTTGCAACCATGCACGGCGCAAAAGGTCTGGAATATTCGTATGTGTTCATAATGAATGCGGTGGAGGGGATAACTCCACATAAAAAATCTCTGAATGATGGCTGTGTCGAGGAGGAGAGACGGCTTTTTTATGTCGCTGTCACCAGAGCCAAATATGGACTATATGTATATGTTCCACAGAAAGTATATGGCAGAGGCAGCAGTGCATCGAGATTTGTCAGGGAGATGCTGATTGACAGGAATCTTATAAAAGCGGGCAATACCATAGTGCACAAACGGTATGGAAGAGGAACGATAACTTATGCTGATTCAAAGAAGCTGTGTGTGCACTTTGAAAAGACCGGAGAGACTAAGACTCTTAGCCTGGAATACACTATAGGGAATGATCTTATAGAAAATATATAAGAGTACAGAAAAACCACATAATATCTCTCGGGCGGTATGCCAGAAGAAACGTCCCCAGGTAATGTCCAAAGAAACATCACCGGGTAATGCCCGGAGAAACATCCCCGGGGAATGTCCGAAGAAACGTACTCGGGGATGTCCCAAATCTGAGAAATATTATGTGGTATTTTATATAGTTTCTTATGTTGTTTTGGTTTATTCTGTATCTTCTGAGTTGAATTCCAGATCATCCAGTATCTCGTCGAGAGCATCTGCAACTTCGTTGAACTCGTCCTCGTCAGTGATCTCGTCCAGATCAACATCGTCACCATGTTCGGTGTATCTGTATACGAGAATATCTGAATCCTCATCATCTGATGGAAGGAGGGCGGCATAGGTTGTGCCGTTTACATCAAATCTGGCGATAATCTCACAACTGCATGTACTGCCGTCCTCATAAGTTATGTCTATCATCTCAATGTCCATCTGATCATCCTGTGGGTTTTTATTGTCTGCCATGTCTTATCTCCTTGTATAATAGTAAAATGATTCCTGGTTGATTACATAATAAATTTGGAAGGGGCAATTGTCAACTTTATTGAATTATAGCAGTCCGTGTGATATAATAAACCTAAATTTGCGCAAACATGTGGAGACTGTCTGCGCATGTCGGTCTGATGCGATGACATGTAATTATTATGGGCGATGTGGGTGTTGCATTTGAAGACGAAAAGTAAAGATGTTATGGAGGGTTTTTAGATGAAGAAGGTTGCTTATATAGCTTCGGAGTGTGTTCCTTTTATCAAGACCGGTGGACTTGCGGATGTAGTGGGAACTCTGCCAAAGATATTTGACAAGAATGAGTATGATGTGAGAGTTATCATGCCTAACTATCTCTGTATCCCGAATAAGTACAGAGAGAAGATGCAGTATCTCACACATTTCTATATGGATATAGGTTACAAGAATGACTACGTGGGAGTTATGTATCTGGAGTACGAAGGCGTTAAGGTATATTTCATTGATAACGAGTATTATTTCAACGGATTCACTCCTTACGGCGATGTAAAGTGGGATATCGAGAAGTTCTGTTATTTCTCAAAGGCGGCGCTTTCAATTCTTCCATCCATAGGCTTCCAGCCAGATATTCTTCACTGCCATGACTGGCAGGCAGGACTTGTTCCGGTATATCTCAAGACTCTCTTTGCGGGAGATTTGTTCTATACCAGTATGAAGTCAGTTATGACAATTCATAACCTTCAGTTCCAGGGTAAGTGGGATATAAAGACTTTACAGGAGTATTCAGGACTTCCTGATTATGTATTTACACCTGATAAGCTTGAGATCAAGAAGGATGCTGCTATGCTCAAGGGTGGTCTCGTATATGCAGACAAGATAACTACTGTCAGCAACACATATGCCAAGGAGATCCAGACTCCATATTACGGAGAGGGACTTGATGGACTCTTAAGTGCGAGATGGCAGTCCCTGTGGGGAATTGTGAACGGCATAGATTACGAAGTATGGAATCCGGCTACGGATCCTCAGATATACAAGAACTACAGTGTGGACAACTTCAGGAATCTGAAGAAGATCAACAAATTAGAGCTGCAGAAGGAATGTGGACTCCCTCAGGATGAGAACCAGTTTGTGATAGGAATTATATCCAGACTGACAGATCAGAAGGGTCTTGATCTTGTTGACAGGATCATGAATGATATATGTTGTGACGGAGTACAGTTCATAGTTCTTGGAACAGGTGACAGCAGATATGAGAACATGTTCAAATATTATCAGGGCATCCACCCTGCAAAGGTTTCCGCGAACATCTATTATTCAGACGAGAGATCACATAAGATGTACGCCGGATGTGATGTGATGCTTGTGCCGTCCAGGTTTGAGCCTTGCGGACTTACACAGCTCATGGCTCTTAGGTATGGTACAGTTCCTATTGTCAGAGAGACAGGCGGTCTTGCAGATACTGTTGAACCATATAATCAGTTTGACGGAAGCGGAACGGGATTCTCATTTGCAAACTATGATGCTTTTGAACTTCTGAATGCAATCAATTATGCGAAGGAAGTTTACTATAATAACAAAGAAGCGTGGTATTTTATCCAGGAGCATGGCATGAGAAAAGATTACTCATGGAATAATTCAGCTAATATATATAAGGATCTCTATAATTCATTATAAGATCGGTTGTTAAGTATATGGAAGAGGCAGAGAATGATTTGCATTTTCTGCCTTTTTTAAGGAGTACGTCAATCTTATGTTAAAGATTGGTATATAGCATAAGTGCTGCAAGCTACAAAGACCGTAAGGCCTCTGTTA
>CAKQQK010000007.1:0-51823 GCA_934270935.1 uncultured Coprococcus sp.
GAAAAATCAATCAATATATATGATTTATACTCATTCTTTGCAAAGTTCTCTGCTATCGTTGATTTGCCAACTCGTCTGGCGCCCTCCAACAACACAGCATATTTATCTGAATATAGATTTTTCCATTCTAACAGTTTGTTATATGCTTTTCTTTTAAAATACATAACTACCTCCCAATACGCCTACGTTATATCGTGTGTCTCGCACATTCTATGCATTTCTCAAAATCAGTATTCTTGCGAGCAAATAATTGTACGTTCATTATATCGTGAGCATAGCTCACTCAATGCATTCGAAAAATCGTCCCTTGCAAGCAAGCGATTTTTCATCATTATATCACAAATGTGCTTTTCTTCAATATTTTTATTTATTAATATGTGCTTTTCTTCAAAATAAAATTGCTATTTTCTATACCTTTCTTCAGAATTATATGTTTTAAGTTAAAAAAGCGACCAGTCCTGTCATAAGACCAGTCGTCGTTTTTATTCTTAATCTACTACCAGTTTCTCTCTATTTCTTGATTACTGCAACTGCACAGGGAATCTTTCCTTCAATCCAAGAATAATCTACATTTTTATATCCTGCTTCTTTTATAAATTTCTTGTATGTATCAAAAGTAAACTGCCGCTTGAAATCAGCTCCTGCTTTTCCTACCGTATTAGCAAATAGACTGGTTTTGCCTTTATCATTTTTATTCATGTATGTAGGAATAATAATTTTACCACCCTTGCGACATACCCTGTCTAATTCTGCCAGTGCCTTATATGGTTCATCTAACAAATGAATTACATTGGCTGCAACTACAATATCAAAATTTTCATCCGGATATTCAATCTGCAAAATATTACCCTCTCTAAACTCAACATTTGTATAGGCACTATATTTCTTGCTCGCTTTCTTAAGCATCTTTCGAGAAAAATCTGTTGCTACAAGACTTTTACATTTCCTGGCTATAACACCACTTAGTAAGCCCGTTCCACACGCACATTCCAATACTTCATCTGCATCAGAGATTTCTTCTTCAACCATCGAACATAAGCCCTTATGCGTCTTTCTATTTATGATGTTTGTAAATATGTCATATACCCCGGCAACATTATCCCAAAACATAAACCAATCCTCCAAATTGCGATTGAACTTTCCATCAATTTAATTGCTTCACCAACAGATACATTAACTTTTAGAGTATTTTACTCTCTAACCGGTTTCTTATAAAGAAATACAACCGCCACTATCAAAACAGCAGCCAGCATCACCCACTGCACATAATTATCAAGAATTATAAAAAGCGGCAAATCATTCCAATCAGATATAAATGTTGATATGTTTAAAAATATGTTCATAACGAAATGTATAAAGGCGGCTGCAAGTATGTTATGTGTATATAAATACACAGATGCAAATGCAAAACCCCATACTCCTGTCGTAATAAATCTGTATATAGCTTGTTCCAAAGAATCACATTCAACGGCATGTGCTATGCCAAATATCACCGCACTTATGCCCGCATATAAAAGTCTTCTCTTAAATGTGGCACTTGTTCCTTGATAATACCCTTCGCAAACAAATGCTCTAAATGTAATTTCTTCCCATAAACCTGTCGCAAGCTGCATAAAAACAAGGCAGGACACAACTATAGGCATGGTTGTATTTAACCAAATCTTTGCCCCTATCACTGTATATGTAATAACATCAAATACCACATAAATAAACATAGCAGCGCAAGCAGGATCAGCATCCTTAAAGTTATCCATATTGACAATACTTCCAATGCTGTCTTTCTTATACAATTTTACAAATATAATAAGCTCGGCAGCAAAAAATAGTATTCTTTGAACGCTTTTCATCATATATCCCAAAGCACCATCAAAGTTGTTATTTATCAGAGGTGATGTGTAGTAAAGCAATAATAAAAACAATACGGCCAGAATAATGCCTATTAATCTTTTGTTTTTCATAATGGTCTCCAATCTTTTTATTGACAAATTCCGATTTGTATTTCTGTTTGTTTTAAAAATGGGCAATCCCGATTTCAGGACTGCCCATTCACTTATCACTCCAAAATCCAACGGCTTTGCCGTTGCCGTGCTTTGCACTCTCTGATTTTGTCGCTGTTTTTTCAGTTTTTTATCAAATGAAGTACGTCCCGTCTATTTGGTAAAACGGTACATCTTTACATCACATCGACTGCCGTCTCCGTGTGTTTTTCGCCTTATGTCGGTGTTCGCAAGCGCACACCGCCGCAAGGCTCAGTTTCCTCATCTTAATAGAGTTTTGCACCTGCCGGAATGTGGTCATCAACCATCAGAAGATGAAGCTTTTCTTCGCCTTCTTCCTCATGAATTGCACTGAGAAGCATTCCACAGGATTCAATTCCCATCATGGCTCTCGGTGGCAGGTTTGTGATAGCGATCAATGTTTTTCCAACCAGTTCTTCCGGCTCGTAATAAGCGTGAATACCGCTTAAAATCGTACGATCTGTGCCTGTTCCGTCATCCAGAGTGAACTGTAACAGCTTCTTGGATTTCTTAACAGCTTCACACGCTTTAACCTTTACAGCTCTGAAATCTGACTTGCTGAAAGTATCGAAATCAACAAATTCCTCAAATAAAGGCTCTACCTTTACCTTGGAGAAGTCGATAACTTCTTCCTTCTCCGGTGCTGCTTCGGAAGTGCCATTTTCTGATTTAGCAGATTTCTTGTCAGCATCCAGGGACTTCATTGTCGGGAACAGAAGAACATCTCTGATCGCCTGTGAATCTGTAAGGAGCATAACCAGTCTGTCTATACCATAACCGATACCGCCTGTTGGTGGCATACCGATCTCAAGTGCATTGAGGAAATCCTCATCAGTGTGCTCAGCCTCATCATCGCCGGCTGCCGCATTTGCATCCTGAGCGGCAAATCTCTCACGCTGATCGATAGGATCGTTCAGCTCTGAGTATGCGTTACACATCTCCCATGTGTTGATGAAAAGCTCGAAACGCTCAACCTTTGTAGGATCTGAAGGCTTCTTCTTTGTAAGTGGTGAGATCTCTATCGGGTGATCCATGATAAATGTAGGCTGGATCAGGTTCTCTTCACAGAATTCCTCAAAGAACAGGTTCACGATGTCGCCCTTCTTGTGACGTTCCTCGTACTCTACATGATGCTCGTCAGCAATCTTCTTCGCCTCAGCATCATCAGCAACCTGATCAAAATCAACACCTGTATACTTCTTTATAGCATCGACCATAGTCAGACGCTCAAATGGCTTTCCAAAGTCGATCTCTATCCCGTTATATGAAATCTTGGTGCTTCCACATACCTTTTCTGCGAGATAACGGAACATGGACTCTGTCAGCTCCATCATACCATAGTAATCTGTGTATGCCTGATATAACTCCATGAGGGTGAACTCAGGGTTGTGACGTGTGTCAACGCCCTCATTACGGAACACTCTTCCAATCTCATATACCCTCTCAAGACCACCGACGATAAGTCTCTTGAGATAAAGCTCCAATGATATACGAAGCTTTACATCCTCATCAAGCGCATTGTAATGTGTCTCAAATGGTCTCGCTGCAGCACCACCTGCATTGGATACAAGCATAGGAGTCTCAACTTCCATGAAATCACGTCCAGCCAGGAAATTACGGATCTCCTTTAATATCTGTGATCTCTTGATAAATACTTCCTTGCTGTCCTGATTCATGATCAGATCCACGTATCTCTGACGATATCTCATATCTGTATCTGTCAGTCCATGGAACTTCTCCGGGAGCATCTGAAGTGACTTGGACAGAAGTGTTATCTCTTCAGCATGTATGGATATCTCGCCCGTCTTTGTTCTGAAAGCATATCCTTTTACACCATATATATCACCTATATCTGACTTCTTAAAGTCAGCATATGACTCCTCGCCGATCTGATCTCTGGCAACATATACCTGAATATTGCCCTTGAGATCCTGAATATTGCAGAAAGAAGCCTTACCCATGACACGCTTGAACATCATACGTCCCGCGATACTCACATTGATTGGTGAAGCGTCCATGATTGCTCTTCTCTCGTTGTAGTCATTGTTGATGACTTCTCTCTTCTCCGCCTCGTCAAGACCTTCTACTGAAGGCTCCTGTCTTCCTGCAAGAAGCTCAGCCTCATGTGCTGTGTACATGTCCTTTACTTCTAAACTGTGCTGCTGCACATCATACTTAGTTATAACAAATGGATCCTTGCCTGCTGCCTGAAGATCTGCCAGTTTCTCACGGCGAACCATCTTCAGCTTATTAAGATCCTGCTCATTTCCCTTGTTGTTCTGCTCTGCCATCTTCTCTTACAGCTCCTGTCTCTTAATATCAAGTACTCTGTACTTAAATTCTCCGTCTGGTGCCTCCACCAGAACTTCCTCGCCGACCTTTGCACCCTTGAGTGCCATTCCAACCGGTGACTCATCTGAAATCTTGTTGTTCATGATATCTGCCTGTGATGAACCAACGATATCATACTCAACTTCCTCATCAAACTCATAATCGTATACGACTACCTTACAGCCGATACCTACAACTCCTGTATCAACCTCGTCCTCATCTACGACCTCAATATTCTTAAGCATGGTCTCAAGCTGTTCGATCCTCGCCTCGATGTCTCTCTGCTCATCCTTGGCTGCATCGTACTCTGCATTCTCTGACAGATCTCCCTGCTCTCTTGCCTCCTTGATCTTGGCTGCAATCTCTCTACGCTTATTTACTTTCAGATCCTGGAGCTCTTCCTCAATCTTTTTGAGACCTGAATAGGTAACTACATTCTTTTTCTCTGCCATCGCCGCACATACCTCCTAAAATATCCTTATGATTATATCCTATACTATGGTATAAAAAAATGCGGAAGATGGGACTTGAACCCACACGGTATTGCTACCACAGGCACCTGAAGCCTGCGCGTCTGCCAATTCCGCCACTTCCGCATGTTCACAACGAACGTTAATATAATATACTGTATGTTCGGGTATGTCAACATTTTTTTCTTCATACTCAGTATTTTTTTCATATATAATGAGCATTACCTGCACACAAATGCGGAGCCACATTCCCATTATCTGAAAACAGGAATACGACTCCGCCTTTTTTCTGGCACAACATGTTAATATCCCATGTCACGCCTATGTTATTTTGTACTCTTTACATATGCCACTGGTGAGGATGCTGATGTTGACACTACTCCGTTATCCCCTATAGACACTGCCTTCACCTTGTAGTAATAAGTCTTTCCCTTCACAGCTTTCTTGTCAGCATATGTGAGTTTCACTGTGCTTCCGATCTTGCTGTAGGTTCCGTTCTTCTGTGTACTACGATAAACGATATAATACTTTGCAAGGGATATCTTCTTCCATGTAAGTGTTGCAGTTCCTGCAGCCGTATTTTCCGCAGTTGCGATCTTAGGTGTACCCACCTTGTGAACATATCTTGCACTTCCTGTGCGCCCTATCTCTGAATCTGTAGCATCTGCACTGTTCTGCATTCCTGCAATACCAGCACATGCCCTGACAACATATTTATATACTGTACCTGTTGTAATTTTTTCATCCACATATGATGTACCAGAGACATCATTGCTGGCATAAGAGCTATACATTTTATCAAATGTTCTTGTCACGGTATATGAATCAGCCCCCGCAACAGCAGACCAGGTTACTTTGACCTGAGAGTTGCTGAGCCTGCCAGCCTTAACATTCTTTGCCATAGGCATTATATTCATAGCGATATGCTGGCTTTCCTCACCCACAAGACTTCCCCTGTAAGGAACCACATATGCCCATGTATACTTTATTCCTTTCGCCCTACTTCCCGGATTGCGGAATTTATAAGTAACAGTGGAAGCCGATTTCAAGGTTGCAACACATTCCAACTTACTGGTATATCTGTTGTATGCCATAATCTTATATCCGGTTGCCCCCCAGACTTTTCTCCACGAAACAGCTGTCGTAACAGCTATGCTGGTCTTTGCTGCGTTTGCAGTTGAAGTTCTATAAATCACCTTAAAATCTTCAATTTTCTGGACAAATCCGACTATAAGATATGTATCACTCTGATTCTCGCAAATCACATTTCCATTACTCCGGCACTGTGATTTGACTATGAACTGATACCTGCTTCCAGTTTCCAGCCCTCTGACTGTAACTGACAGATCCCTTGTAGTTGCCACCCTGTGAAAACTATCACCGGAAATGGAATCATTTCTCATCCACACTTCATAAACATTTGCTCCGCGGGTTCTGCCCCAGCTCAGCTTTGCGGCCGAAGCAGACACCTGTGATGCTGTCACCTCAGTGTTGCCAAGTTCCAATTTGATGCCCTGTGGTTTTGTTGAAGGTCCGGCAACGAGTTTTCCTGTCTTTATATCATAATACTTAGGGACCGCCTTGTAGTAATACAATACACCAGCTTTAGCCGTAGTATCAGTATACCTATAATCCGTAGTCAGTGTCTTTATCTTCCTATAGCCTTTCGTCTTGCTTGTGGAACGGTATAGATCGAACTGATTATATTCTATATTTCTGGAATCCACAGTTATATCCACGCCCTTGCTGCCACATTCCGCATCGACATAAACAGCCTTTCCAAGAGCTGCATCTGCCTTGATCACAGGTGAAGTTGCAACTACCTTTGACGTCTTTATATATTTATCAGTTCCAGTGATTATCTGATACTTATAATAGTAATCACAGTTGAGCTTTGCAGAGGTATCATTGTAATATACTCCGGCAGCATTGCCAGACATCTCACCTGTACCCACAACACTGTATGGGCCATTCTGCTTCGTAGATCTCAGAACTCTATAACAGAACCCCGGTAAAGATGTCTTTGCAAAATTTGCATACACTCTTATTCCGTTGATCTTGTTATATCCCGTCGGTATACCTGAGAAATCAGTATATGACCCTGTGGAATATATATCCTTCCCAAATACCGGGGTAACAAACTTCTTTATTCCAAGATCTTTTGTAATCTTACTTCCATCGCTTCCATAAACAACGAGAGTAAACTTATATGACGCACCTGCTTTTCCATAGAACAAAGAATCAATATGCCATTCTCCGCTATAACTGTCACCGTACGCAACAGCGTAAACCAAACCATTTACCAGAAATTCGACCCTGTCACCAGTTCCACTTGCCCCAAGATTTAGGCAAGCTGAATTTATCACCGTACCACGTTCAAGCGACGTTCCTATTATAGATGCTTCTACACTGGCCGTAGCTGCCTGTCCTTCTGTATATCCAGTCACCTGTGTATCAGCTGCCATGACAGACGGCGCACCAGCAAACAGCATCGCCGAAGCAAATGCTATACACAAGGCTTTCTTTCCAAAACTCTTCTTCATACTTAACCCCTTCCCTCTTACTTTTTGATCACGATTCCCTTTACAGCAGAAGCTGCTGATCTGACAGCTTTTCCACCATCATTTACAGAGAATGCTACAACCTTGTAATAATATGATTTTCCTTTAGAGAGCTTTTTGTCCACAAATGTCAGATTAGATGCCAGCTTTCCAACCTTTTTGTATGTACCATTTTTAGTCGTTGAGCGATACACAACATATGTTTTCGCATTAGCAACCTTTGCGCATCTGATTGTGACAGCTCCCGCAGCAGAATTTGCCATACCTGTAATCTTAGGCGTCGCTATCTTATGTGTATACGACGAAGAATAACGTATTGTAGGGTCGCCAAATCCGTCATAAGCAGACACCACACCCACACTGTAAGTATATGTGTAATTATTTGTCAGATTCTTATCAATGAAGTATGTATGCGTCGTCTCAGCAATCTGCTGTCCGAATCCAAGCTCTGTATAACGATATACGATATACTTCTTTGCTCCTGGGACTGGTTTCCAGGTTATCTTTGCTGAAGTCTCTCCAAACCGCACTGCTTTGACATTCTTTACAGAAGTAAGCTGTTTTGCATTCCAGGTATCGCCATTAGCATCGCCAATAACACTTCCCTTATATGGATACACATATACACAATCATATTTCAGACCAGCTGTTTTGGTGCTGACATTCTTGAAAATATACGATGTTGTTTTTCCAGATTTAATGGTAGCTATCTTATCAATTTTTCCAGTGTAATTGTTGTATGCTTTGATAATATATCCACTTGCTCCCCAATCTCTGTACCAGGAAATCTTATAGCTTACTGTGAGGGCATTCTTTGATGAATTAATAGCAGATGACAGTGTGTCATACCTAAGTTCAACAACCTTGTCTGTATACCCCATTGTTCTTTCTGATACATCTGACCACTCATACTTTATAGCAGCGCCAGCCTTTTTAACTTTCCTGACTCTTATACTGTATGTTCCATCAGAAGCAAGATTTCTAAGAATACATGATGATCCCTTTGTCGTCACAAGTTTCCTGTAGCCAAGACCGGAAATATCCGTACGTTTCCCCCACACTTCATATGAAATGTCGGCCGTTTTGTTGAAACTTGAGCCCCATTCTACCTTGAGCGCCCGGTCTCCAACCTGAGTCAGATATGGTGATGCCCAGTTATCCATTATATACTTAACAGCCACTGGCTCTGTCATCTTACCGTTATATATTTTCCTTGTAGACACATCATAATATTTTGGAAGTACTTTGTAATAATATACCGTTCCCCGTCTAAGTCCCAGATCATTGTAATAATTTGAATATACCGTTTTTATCTTTTTGTATCCACCGTTCTTATTGGTCGAACGGTACACATCATACTGGTTTGCGAGATCAGAACTCATAACTACAGTTACACCAGTCTTCCCTGTTTTTGAATCACTGTAACTATTGGCATAAAAGTCAGAAACTTCCGGATAAGCACCCCTGACCGATACGATGCCGCTGACTGCATATACAGTATTCTTTGTTATATATTTATCTTTTCCGGTTGTAAGTTTTATCTTATAGTAATACGTCACACCCGGTTTTGCTTTTGTATCTACATAAGATATCCCGTCATTAAAAGTCGCCTTGTTAGTAGCAATCAGGCTGTATGTGCCATTCGCCTTTACAGATCTGTATACCTGATAGATACACTTACCACTGAAATATTCAGTAAATCTTCCTTCTAAGCTGATACCCGTACTCTTTGCATATCCTTTACTACCAACAGCCGCACCTGCCACCGCTTTCAAATCCGAGCTTACAGCTATACTCTTTACAACAATAGGAGCAATATTGCTCGATACGCTGGTGCCATCTGAACTATAAGCCACAATCTTGACCGTGTACTTCGATGCAAATCTCTTCGTGATATCCACATTCATACTCCAGCTATCTGTGTCTGAACTGTTCTTTATCTCTTTGACAAGAACTCCATTTACCCATGCACATATTCTTTTTCCAGTTCCATTTCCAGAAATATGAATGTTGTCACCCGAATCATAGGCATCTGCATACCATATATGCGGCGCTTCCGCCAGCTCTGCTGACGAATCTTCTGTCTGCGCACTCACGGCAGTACCCTGTCCTGCAGACGCATTCTCCCCCTGTGCAGCCAGCACTGTACCCGTTTCACCGAATACCATTGCCGATGCAAGCGCTATGCACAGGCATTTTCTTGCAATGTTCTTTTTCATAATATCCCCTTTCTCATCAAACATCAGCCCATTATAATTGTTTTGTCTGGCAATGAACACCTTCTCTACAGGGGCTGACGCTTCTTGTCATGTTTTCCCATATAAACTTAATGCTTTCTGTAAAACACTGATATTTCCATTCTAAATGTGATTGATTCACCAGTCAATGCCTATAATCTACAGTTTTCTTTATCTAGTTTTCCCTGCGGACGCCATTTCAGTTTTACAGCCGCATTTCGCCTTTCCTGCATCTGCAAAATCTCAGGGACTTGTATCAGATTTATAAAGCTATACTCTAACCTTTACGGCATCGACACAAACGGCACCAGGACCATCAATATCTGCTTTATAAGGCTATACTCCAAACGTAGAAAAAAGGAGGCTGCACGCACAGTCTCCTTCTTTACATATAAAATATGTCAGTCTATATATTTTATTTCTATATAACCTATTATTCCTTCTATTCAGCCTCGGTGCCGGCAGTAGTGCCAGCCTCTGTAGCCTCGTCATTGCTGTCTTCTGAAGCAGCCGTTGCATCCTCAGTAGTGCTGTCTTCCGAAGCGGCCGTTGCATCCTCAGCAGTGCTGTCTTCTGAAGCAGCTGCTGTCTCTTCTTCTGTCTTGTCCGCATCTGTTGATGTAGCCTCAGTCTGAACTGCTCTGTCCATCAGGAAGTCGAGCACATTCTCCTCTGTTGCAAAGAACATGATATCATCAGCAGAATAATACTGGTCTATGTCTGAATCATTCTCCAGATTGTTCTCCTCCATCAGAGTCTTCCTGTAATCTGCTATATCACTATCGTCAGCCAAAAGGTCATTGTCAAGAGCTATGCATGACACAACTATCTTCTCCTTCATAACGCTCTCAACGGTTGTGTGCAGGTAGTCAAGGAAAGCTGCCTCATCCTGATATCCCATGAGGTACTTTGCATAGGTCTCAAAATCTATTCCATAGTTCTGAGCAGCACTTTTAATATTCGACACAAGACTCTGAACTGACGACTGGATCTCATCCTCAGGATACTTGTCAAATGTAACCTTCTCCTCGACAGCCTTAAGTACAGCCTCTCTGTCTGCCTTGTCTGCTGACTTGTTCTTCTCATCCTGAAGGTCTTCCTTAAGATGGGCTGTGTAATCTGTTGTATTTGTATATTCACCATCTGATGCCTTCTTTACAAGAGCATCTGTGTATTCAGGAACGGTTGTCACTGATATATAATTGATAGTAACCTCAAACTCTGCTGTGAGTCCGGCGACTGTGGTATCACTGTAATCATCAGGATATGACACTGTGACAGTCTTCTTATCTCCAGGCTTGCATCCGATGAGCTGATCATCACTGCCATCACCAAGAGTATTGCTTCCTATGGTTATATCATATGCTTTCTTACTATCCTTCTCTGTACCGGAGATTGTCTCAACATAGTCCACATTTACCTTATCTCCGTCCTTTATAGCACTCGTCTTATCCTGTGTTGTCTCTGAGTTATCACTGCAGAAACTGTCTATCGCACTGTCAACATCCTCCTGAGAAACTTCTCTTGACTCAGGCACATATTCTATATCTGTGTACGCAGCCTTATCCACAGTTGCACACTTTGAATACGTTTTGAACTGGCTTTTTGTATCATTCTTGCCACAGCCGGTCATCATTCCAGCACACATGACTGCGACCATTCCATATGCAAATATCTTCTTTACTCTCATATTATCTCTCCATATCTCATCTTACTCAGCAGTGGTATCCGCTTCTGTATCAGCCTCTGTCTCTTCAGCTGTGGTCTCCTCCTGATCATCTGCAGACTCAGAATCTGCATCTGTTGCGCTCTCTGTTGCTGCTGTAGTTGCCTCAGTTGCCTTTGCATTCTCAACAAGGAAATCCATGACTTTCTTTGCCAGCGCGTTGTACTTGCATTCAACGTCTGTGAGTGTGCTCTTCAGGCTGTCCACATCGATGCTGTTCTTGGCTGCATAATCGTTCAGGTATGCATCTGTCTCCTCGTCAGTGATGGTGATGTTCTCCTTCTTTGCAATGGCACACATAACCATCTTCTCCTTCTGTGCCTCCTCGCAGATACTCTTTACATACTCCTCAAATGTATCTGAATCGTCATATCCATAATAATAGTAGATATATGTTGCATAGTCCATTCCATATGTCTCAGCCTGTGACTTAATGGATGATATGAGATTGTCAGTGCTTGCCTGTATATCAGTTGCTGAAAGATTATTGATCACGGCGTTGTTGATAACCTTGACCATGATCTCATTCTGTGCGCTTGCAAGTGCTGAATCTGCCTTATCCTGCTCCAGTTCCTTGCGGACACTTGCCTCGTACTCAGCTGTGGTCTTATAATCAGTGTTTGCTGCTACAAGCTCGTCATTGTATGTAGCCGGCTTGTCAATCTTTATATAGTTGAGAGTCGTCTCAAACTGAGCCTCTTTGCCATTCAGCTCATCTTTTCCGTAATTCTCCGGGAATGTCGCTGTAACTGTGAATTTGTCCCCAGCCTTATGTCCTATTATCTGATCCTCAAATCCATCGATGAATGATCCTGAGCCAAGGACGAGATCATATCCTGTTCCATTGGAATTACCGCCTTCAAATTCTTCTCCATCAACGGAACCGACAAAGTCAATATTCACTGTATCGCCTTTTTTTGCCGCACTCGTAGTATCTTTGTCAAATGTTGCAAGTCCATCTACAAACTCGTCAACCTTACTCTGAACTTCCGCATCTGTTACAGCCTCCGCCTTGTCCTCATAAGTAATGCCCTTGTAATCACCGAGCTGAACATCAGCTGCATACTGGTCAACCATATCCTCTATGCTGCTAAAACTTGTTGCCGACGTGCCACTGCCTGAATCCGCAGTGCCCTCAGTAGTTACCGCGTCTGTCGATGTAGCAGCATTCTTATCATCTTTTCCGTTCTTATCACCACAACCCGTCATGAGTGCCATTGACAGTGCGAAAGCAACGACTACCACACAGCCTTTTTTTAATCTTCTCATTTCTATACCTCTTTTACACTTATATTTAAAGATTATTATCCTTTGATAATCTCCAACGAATAAACTTATATCATACTTTTGTGCAAAAATAAAGCAATTTGCCCCAATTCATAGAATTCTCACAATTACATGTTGGGGTCACTTTTTGTGACGCATAATCATCATTTCACATTATTCAAACACAAAACTACAATATATAGTTAACCATAATTTTCTTTTTTCTATATTTTGTACTTTTTCCAAATATACTGTAGACAAACAAATATGGTAATGATATAATCGTCAATGTTGAGACATCTGTGTTGGTATTTGCGACGAGGCAGTTTTTTGTCGCTAATTTTTTTGCGGCTTTTTCAGCCATCATACAATATATTGTTGCCGCGCATTTCTCTCGACACTATATTTAGGGGGCGTACTTTTTAACGCACTTTCACATTACACACAATACACAGGGAGAATGGGAAATGCAAGTTATCAAAAGAGATGGTCGTGCCGTCACATACGACCGAAGCAAGATAATCCTCGCAATTCAGAAGGCCAATTCGGAAGTAGAGCCTTGCGAGAAAATTTCTGACGAAAAAATTGAAGAGATTGTAGGAAGCATCGAGGCAAAGAACAGAAAGAGAATGCTTGTTGAGGATATCCAGGATATCATCGAACAGGGAATTATGGCTGACGGCAAGTTCGTACTCGCCAAAACATACATCATATACAGATATAGCCGCGAGCTTATAAGGAAGGCCAACACCACTGACGACTCCATACTCAGTCTTATACAGAACCGGAACAAGGACGTCATGGAGGAGAATTCCAACAAGAACGCAACCGTTGCATCTACACAGCGAGACCTCATCGCCGGTGAAGTATCAAAGGACCTCACAAAGAGAATGCTTCTTCCTGAGAAGATTTCCAAAGCTCACGAAGAAGGTGCTATACATTTCCACGATGCCGACTATTTCCTGCAGCCGATATTCAACTGTTGCCTTATAAATATAGGTGATATGTTGGACAACGGCACCGTAATGAACGGAAAACTTATCGAAAGTCCTAAGAGTTTTCAGGTTGCATGTACTATTGTCACACAGATAATAGCATCCGTTGCATCCAGCCAGTATGGCGGTCAGTCGGTTGACGTCCGTCACCTTGGCAAGTACCTCAGAAAGAGCTACAACAAATATAAGAAGAGATATACCGAAGAATTTGGCGACAAGATAGATCCTGACACACTTGAGAAACTCATAACAGAAAGACTGAAAGATGAGCTCAAGTCAGGTGTTCAGACTATCCAGTATCAGATCAACACTCTCATGACTACAAATGGGCAGTCTCCATTCGTTACACTCTTCCTCAACCTGAGAAAGGACGACGAATACATCAAAGAGAACGCTATGATCATAGAGGAGATTTTGAGACAGCGACTCGAAGGCATCAAGAACGAGGCGGGCGTATACGTAACACCTGCGTTCCCAAAGCTCATATATGTCCTTGACGAACACAACTGTCTCAAAGGCGGCGAATATGACTACATCACAGAGCTTGCCATAAAGTGTTCAGCAAAGAGAATGTACCCTGATTACATATCAGCAAAAAAAATGCGCGAAAACTACGAAGGCAACGTATTCTCATGTATGGGATGCCGTTCATTCCTCTCCCCTTGGAAAGACGAAAACGGCGAATACAAATGGGAAGGACGTTTCAACCAGGGTGTTGTCAGCATCAATCTCCCACAGGTTGCCATACTTGCAAAGGGCGATGAGGAGAAATTCTGGAGTCTTCTCGACGAAAGACTTCAGCTCTGCTACGATGCACTTATGTGCAGGCACAGAGCTCTTGAGGGTGTGACATCAGATGTAAGTCCTGTCCATTGGCAATATGGCGCCATTGCAAGACTCAAAAAGGGTGAGGTCATAGATCCTCTTCTCCACAACGGCTACTCCACTATCTCTCTTGGATATATCGGAGTATACGAGACAACAAAGCTTATGTGCGGTGTAAGCCACACTGATCCGGTTGGAGAAGAATTTGCACTGAAGCTCATGCACAAGCTCCGTGCAGCATGTGACAAATGGAAAGCAGACACGGGACTTGGATTCGGACTATACGGTACTCCGGCGGAGAGCCTTTGCTACAGATTTGCCCGCATAGATAAGGAAAGATTCGGAACAATCAAGGATGTAACTGACAAGGGTTATTACACAAACTCATACCATGTTGACGTCCGCGAGAAGATTGATGCTTTCAGCAAGTTCAGGTTTGAAAGTCAATTCCAGACAATCTCATCTGGCGGTGCCATCTCATACGTAGAGATCCCGAACATGAGAAATAACCTCGATGCATTGGCCGAGGTTGTCAGATACATATATGACAATATCCAGTATGCCGAATTCAACACGAAATCAGATTACTGCCACGTGTGTGGTTATGACGGTGAGATCATCATCAACGACGACGGTGAATGGGAATGCCCACAGTGCGGCAACAAGGATCACAATAAGATGAATGTCACAAGAAGAACTTGCGGCTATCTCGGTGAAAACTTCTGGAATGTCGGCAAGACAAAGGAGATCAAGGCAAGGGTTCTTCATCTGTAAGACATTTGCTGCATTTATTTAGAATAAAAACATTAGAATAAAACACTTGCCATATTACGGCAATTGGTATAGAATAAGACTATGCAAATAGTTCTATGAACAGTTTTTATCCGATTTCAACTAAGTGCATTAATAATTTCAATTGTATGGTCTGCATGTCGTAGAGGGCAACGCAGGCCATACTTTTGTTTTGAAAGGATTTTTTATGAATTACGCAGATATAAAATTATTCGATGTTGCAAACGGTACAGGCGTGCGCGTCTCAATATTTGTATCCGGCTGCACTCATCACTGCAAGAACTGCTTCAACCCGGATACCTGGGATTTCAACTACGGCAAGATCTTCACAGACAAAGAGATTGAACAGGTTATAGAAAGCTGTAAAGAAGACTACATTGCAGGACTCTCACTTCTGGGCGGCGAACCTATGGAGTATGTAAACCAGCAGGGACTTCTCCCCCTCGCAAGACGATTCAAGGAGACATATCCGGACAAGACCATCTGGTGTTACACCGGATATACATTTGAGACCGATCTGCTTGACCGCATGTGCAAAGAATGGGAGTATACGAAAGAACTACTGTCATACATAGATGTGCTTGTGGACGGTGAATTTATAGAGGAGCAGAAAGATCTCTCCCTGAGATTCAAAGGTTCCAGAAACCAGAGAATTATAGATATCCCGGCATCTCTTGCTGCCGGAGAAACCATTCTGTGGAATGAAAAAGGCAGGTACTTTTAAAAGTACCTGCCTTTTATAAGTCAGCTGTATGTCAGCTCCATCATTTTCTTCCAGTGGATCCAAAACCACCCTCGCCTCTTACAGTATCTGACAGTTCATCAACCTGATTGAATGCACCGACTATGTATGGCGCAATCACCAGCTGCGCTATTCTCTCGCCCGGATCAACAGTCTGTGAGGCCACTCCATGATTGTGGAGAGCGACCATGATCTCACCTCTGTAATCCGCATCTATAACTCCAACCTTGTTTGCCGGAGCCAGTCCTTTCTTGGACGCCAGACCGCTTCTCGCATATACGAGTCCGGCAAATCCGGCCGGTATCTCCATCGCAATTCCTGTATGAATCATGACGGTCTGACCAGGGTCAACAGTAACGGCCTCATCCATACAAGCATACAGGTCTGCTCCTGCTGCGAACTCAGAACCGTAGGTCGGGATAACTGCTCTGTCATCCAGTTTCTTTACGTTTACCTCATATACGTTTGCCATATTTTTCTCCTTTTTATTACATGTCGCCACGCATTGGCATGTTGTATTTTTCTCTTAGTGCAGTCATAAACATACACGATAACCTCTTCCTGTTTTCACGCCGTGTACATATTCTACTTAAATGATATCTTATTGTAGACATCCATATCAACTCTCTTGCTGTATGAATATCCGCTGTCAAGCTCATTCATCCAATCCTTCATAAGATTATCGTAATATTCTGCATCCGCAGCTTCTGTGAGCTTTTCTTTGTTCTGCGCAGTTGCATCCACATCCGTCAGGCTTATCATCTGAAAAATATGATATCCATACTGAGTCTCAACCACATTTGAAATCTGTCCGTCCTGAAGGCTGTAGAGCACATCAAGTGCATCCTGCCCATACGTGTTCAATATATCATCCCGGCTCATGGTGTGGGTACCTGCATATTTCAAAGTCTTCGATGTTCCAAGAAACGCTATATTCAGATCCTGATTATCAGATTCTTCCTGTATGGCAGCATATGCAGCGTCAGCCTTTTTTTTCTGGGCATCTATCTTCGTCTGAGAATACAGCGTTATATTGCCAAAATCATCCTCCGAATAGCACTCAAAAAACATATCATAAAAAGTACTCATTCTGGCCTGCTCATCCGATATCTCCGTAGCACTCTGCTTAAGCACATACGCATATATCTTGTCTGCCAGAGCACTCTCAAGCAAAACTCTTTTCACCGTATCAAGTTCCAGTCCAACTGAATTTATCTGCTCATCCGTCAGTATATCATAAAAATCCTGAGCAGCCTTCTCCTGCTCACTTTCCTCACTGGCAGTCAGACTTATGCCATACTCGCCGGATTTTGTTATGAGTGTCTTGGTCTTTATGATCTTTGATATAGCCTCTCGTCTCGCCGCATCCTCTGCGTTCATCTCAAGTCCATCATCCGTGACAATATTCTGATTCCACACATCTGTCCCGTATTTTGATTCATAATTTTCCTTTACAGTCTCGGCATATATATACACTTCATCTATACAAATATCCTGACCATTATACCGGAGCACCACATCCTTGCCCGTCTCCTCGGAGTCCTGCTGCCCACATCCGACAAATGAAAGCATCAGCACACAGGCAAGCAATATACAAAGCATTTTCCTCAATTACATCACACCTCCATATCTATCCCACATGATCTTCCTTTGTATCCACAGTCATCAGGAGCTGGGACATATCCGACACAACAAATTCTGCCTGACGTATGAGATCACTTCTCTCTTCCCTTCCGAGTCTGAGCACAAACTCAGGCTTTGCCCCCATGACAAATTTCATTCTTCCACAATAATTATTCACAAGGCTGTCTATGCCGTCCACATTTATCCTGGCCTTATTGTACATTACAAATCTAATACTGTCATCCTTAAACCATATCCTGGTTATATAACATGCATTTGCCTCTGCACGGAGAAGCGCGACATCCAGCAGATTCATCGTCTCCTCCGGGATATCTCCAAAACGGTCTATGAGTTCATCTATGATGTCGTTATATTCATCCTCATTCTTGATAAGGGATATCCTCTTGCAAAGTTCCAGCTTTACAAAATCATTCTTGACATATGTCTCCGGTATGAATGAATCCACAGGAATATCAATCTCTGTCTCATAGCCCTGAAATACCGTTTCACCTCTGATTTCTCTGACGGCATCGTTCAGCATCTTGCAGTAGAGATCATATCCCACGACCTCATAGTTGCCGGACTGACTCTCTCCGAGAACGCTTCCGGCACCACGAATGTTCAGATCAGCCTTCGATATCTTTACGCCCGATCCCAGATCCGTGTATTCCTTTATTGCCCTAAGTCTCTTCTCAGCAACCTCCGATATCAGTCTGTTTCTTCTGTAGAACATGAATGCAAATGCACTCCTGTCAGAACGTCCCACTCTTCCTCTGAGCTGGTAAAGCTGTGCCAGTCCAAAGTTGTCCGCATCATGTATGATGATCGTATTCGCATTTGGGATATCAAGTCCGGTCTCTATGATCGTGGTACATACAAGAACATCTATCTCCTTCTTGTTGAACCTATACATTATATCCTCAAGCGTCCTGCCGTCCATCTGTCCATGGGCGTACTCCACTCTTGCCCCCGGCACAAGGGATTGAACCTCAGCAGCAAACTGCTCTATATCCTTCACCCTGTTATACACATAATAGACCTGTCCCTGACGGGACAACTCTCTGGCTATAGCCTCCCTGGCCAGTTCCTTGTCATACTCCATCACATATGTCTGTATGGCACGTCTGTCCACCGGTGGTTCCTCCAAAAGACTCATGTCCCTTATACCGACCAGACTCATATGAAGGGTTCTCGGTATAGGGGTCGCAGTCAGTGTGAGCACATCCACATTTGTCTTCATCTCTTTTATCTTCTCTTTGTGATTTACTCCAAACCGCTGCTCCTCATCTATTATCAGAAGGCCAAGATTGTTAAACTCCACATCCTTTGAGAGAAGCCTGTGCGTCCCTATAACTATGTCCACCTTGCCCTCTTTAAGCTCCCTCAGAGTGTTCTTTATCTCCTTCTGGGTACAAAAACGACAGAGCAGTCTCACATTAACCGGATAATCCTTCATCCTCTCTGTAAATGTCTCATAGTGCTGCTCCGCCAGAATTGTTGTAGGCACCAGATATGCAACCTGCCTGCTGTCGCCAACCGCCTTAAATGCCGCACGGATTGCGACCTCCGTCTTGCCAAATCCTACATCGCCGCATACCAGACGGTCCATGATCTTATCGCTCTCCATATCCGCCTTGACATCGGCTATGGCCTTTAGCTGGTCATCTGTCTCCTTGTATGGGAATGTCTCCTCAAACTCCTTCTGCCAGTCAGAATCCTCCGAATATGCATATCCAGGCTTCGACTGGCGCTCGGCATACAGCTCCACCAGATGCTGTGCAATCTCACTCACGTGCCCCTTGACCTTTGAGTGGATCTTCTGCCAGTCACTTCCACCCATACGGTTTATCTTCGGCGGTCTGCCCTCTTTGCTTCTGTACTTCTGAATTCTGTCAGTCTCGGACGCCAGCACATAAAGTTTACCACCCTCTGCGTATCCTATGACCAGGTAATCCTTCATCGCACCGTCCACTTCAATCTTTTCCAGTCCCTGATATACGCCTATCCCGTATTTCTCATGAACCACATAATCACCCACGCTGACATCAGAAAATGATTTGACAATCTCTCCTGTCTTCGGGAGTTTCTTCTGCGAGCCCTTCTTTGGGCCTGTACAGCTGGAGAACACATCCCCCTCACTGACAACAACCATCTTCATCTCAGGTATCATAAAACCCGCCCTGAGTCTTCCCGGCATGACAGCCATATCCCTGGCTGACAGCACTTTGTCAGAATCACTTAAATAATGACAAATGACATCATTGTCCATAAGATTATCTACCATTCTCTTTGCACCTACCGACGACGGTGATACGAAGAGAACGCTGTATCTGTCTTTTTTCCACTTTCTGACATCCGAGACAAGTGAATCGAAATTGTTTCTATAACTATGCACCTCTCTGCACTCAATCTCTGCTCTGTGGGCATACCTTATGTGCTCATCCTCACTTGTGAAGGCATCCAAACCCACAGTTCTGTAATTCCGCATCTTCTGTATAACATCATCATACGAATACATGACGCCCAGCTGTCCCGGAAGAACATATCCTCCCTCAAGTCTATGTGACATAGCACTCACAAAACTCTGCTCACTTGAAACTGCCCTGTCACTTACCTTGCTGGTTTCATCAATGAACACAAATGATTTTTCCGGAAGACAATCTATGATTGACACAGTATCACTGTAAAAATAATCCACATAACTGTCAACACCGTAGGTTGCACTGAACTCGGTGAGCTGTTCCTCAAGTTCTGCCACCTCCCGCTTTATTCTTGCGTATGCCTCAGTCTTTAACGCTGCTTTCAGCTTCTTCGAATAAGGTCCCAGCTCATCCTTTATCCTGCGTATACCCCGGTTTATCCTATCCTTTGAAAGTACCATCTCGCCAGCAGGATATATGACAAGCTGATCCACATTCTCTATAGATCTCTGGCTCTCCGCATCAAATGTCTTGATGGTGTCCACCTCATCATCCCACATGTCTATTCTATACGGGCAATCTTCTGTAAGTGGAAATATATCTATGATACCACCGCGAACAGCAAACTGTCCGGGTTCCTCAACACTGTCAGTTTTTTCATAACCCAGGTCTACCAGCTTTCCCTTAAGCTCATCAAGGTTCAGGTGATCCATGGTATGTATATTTATCACATATCTGTTCATGTATGACAGTGCAGGTATCTTGTCAAAAAGAGCGTCCACCGTCGCCACAATAGTACACTTTTCCCCTGTTGCAAGTTTTCTCAGGACCTCCATTCGCCTTCTTGTTATCGCATTCCCGTGGACATCCGCGCTGAAAAACAGGATATCCTTGGCAGGATACATATACACATCTCTGCTGTAAAACCTAAGGTCACTGTAAATATCCTCAGCACGCCTATCACTATATGTGATAATCATCTTAGCTGGTGCATCGTCAGCAAATGCCTCCATCAAAAACACTCTGTCAGTGCCACTGCCCGAGCTTCCCGTCACATTCACAAATCCTTCGTCTTTCGCAAGCCATCCGCCCACTTCGTCATATATATTCAGTTTTTTAAATGGTTCCTGCAAAACACGCATCTATATCATTCTCTCTCAATTAAACTTATTCATGGCAGTAACTGCCCCATCAGTCAGGATGACGTCAAGCGCATCACAGGCAGTGCTGCAGCTCTTTCTCATCTCCGGCAGATCGTCCTTGCCAAATCTGGACAACACATAATCAGCCAGGTCCATCTTGTCCGGCTTCTTACCAACACCTACACGGATTCTAACAAATTCCTGACTTCCAGCATGCAGAATTATATTCTTCATTCCATTATGCCCGCCGGCACTGCCCTTCTGCCTGATGCGGAGTTTACCAACATCCAGATCTATATCATCATACACGATGATAAGATCATCAGGCTTACATTTGTAAAAATCCATTATGGCGCGCACACTCTCTCCGCTCAGATTCATAAACGTCTGCGGCATGGCAAGTATGACCTTTTCACCGTCTACTATGCCCTTTCCAATTATAGCCTTGTGCTTATTGGTATCCATTCTTATATTATGCCTCTCTGCATACTCATCTATAACCGAGAAACCTACATTATGCCTGGTCCCAGCATATTTTGCCCCAGGATTTCCAAGTCCCACTATTATCTTCATATTATTTCTCCAATCTGGATATTACAGTCATCTGGATATTGATCATCTAAATATTCTTCTTCCTATCCTTACCCTCTGGCTATTTTTTATCGAGCTGCCATAATCTTCTCAGCCTCTGCCAGCTGTTCTGGTGTGTTCACGCCTCTTATCTGATCTGCATCATCCATCGGGACAGCCGCAGCTTTAAGTCCTATCTTCTTGATAATCTCTATGGCATCCGGAAGATAGTATTCTCCCTGAGCATTGTCGTTTGATATCTGTGTCAGAGCAGCCTGAAGTGCATCACAGTTAAATATATACATACCTGAATTTACTTCTTTCACCGTCTTCTCGACATCAGTGGCATCTTTTTCCTCCACGATCTTTTCAAGTGAATCTCCGTTTCTTATAATACGCCCATATCCAAATGGAGCATCCAGAAGAGCGGATATGACTGTAACTCCATTTTCATTTTTCTTATGGAAATCAAGCGCTTTTCTCAGTGTCTCTCCTGTCACAAGAGGAGTATCTCCGCACAGTATGATCACATCGCCATCAGTTCCTATAAAATCAGATGCGCACTTCACCGCATGGCCAGTGCCAAGCTGCTGCTCCTGTACTGCATAACTGATTGAAATCTCTGCCTCTGATTCTTCAACAGCTTTTTTCACCTCATCTGCCTTATATCCAACAATGACGCATACCTTATCTGCACCCGCACTGCGTGCTGCTTCTATAGAATAATATACCATAGGCTTACCCATCACCTGATGAACAACCTTCGGCTTGTCTGATTTCATCCTTGTTCCCTTGCCTGCGGCAAGTATAACTGACTTTACCATATCTTATGACCTCCACATATAATGTATCCCAAAGTCAACCGACTCCGACCAGATACATTCTACTTTATACATTACCTTTTTACAAGTGCGTGCTTCGCAAATCACCACGAGGTGACTTGCGAAAATAAAAGAGTCAGTGCTTTAGCTGGTGACTATCGCCATTTGCACTGACTCTAAATATTGGTTCAATATAATTAATTCTACTCTGCCAAAGATTCCTGATACTTATCCAATATCATACTCTGCAGACGCTCCCTGGTAGCAGTATTGATAGGATGTGCTATATCTCTATATTCTCCATCCGATGCTTTTCTGCTTGGCATTGCTATGAACATCCCTTTCTCACCTTCTATGATCTTGATATCATGAACAACGAACTCATCATCGATGGTGATTGACACAACGGCTTTCATCTTGCCTTCCTTCTCAACACTTCTAATTCTTATATCAGTTATCTGCACCTGACTTACCCCCTTAACCCTATTGAAACTGTGATCCCACACACAGCTTTAATTTTATCTTTTATAATGCATATCTGAAATTCTTCTCGATAATAACCTTTATATCGTTCGGATCCCCCTGATGCACAGTGTTTGCACGAAGTGTATCTCTGCTCTCCACGATACAGTTCTCGATGATCGAATTATCGCCTATATTGACATCATTCAATATGATCGAGTTCCTGATCACACAGTTATTACCAATGTATACCTTCTTGAATATGACAGAATTCTCAACTGTACCATTGATGATACATCCACTTGCTATCAGACTGTTGTTGACAACTGCGTCAGCATTGTACTTAGCTGGCGGAAGATCATCCACTCTTGAATATATATCTGGATGCTGTTTGAAGAAGAAGTCCCTTACATCCTTCTTCAGGAAATCCATATTAGCTCTGTAATATGACTCCTTGGTTCCTATATTTCTCCAATAGCTGTCCATCTTGTATCCATATATTCTCTTGACACCCTTATATCTCACAAGAACGTCCCTTACGAAGTCATTTCTTCCCTCGTTTGCACATGTCTCAAGCAGCTCAATAAGCTGTCTTCTTCTTATGACATATACTCCGATAGATACAGTATTAGTACCTGCCACAAGAGGCTTTTCCTCAAAGTCTATGATGCGGCCATCGTCATTCATCTTTACAACACCGAATCTGTTGATATCATCCTCATCCGGTGCCATATCCTTACATACAACTGTTATATCTGCGCCATTGCTTATATGCTCTTCAAGAACCTTGTTGTAATCCAGCTTGTAAATTCCATCACCTGATGCGATAACTACATATGGCTCATGGCTTTCCTTCAGGAACTTTATATTCTGATACAGGGCATCTGCTGTACCCTTGTACCAGTAGCTGTTTGCTGCTGTAATGGTAGGTGTGAAGATGAACAGACCTCCCTGCTTTCTTCCGAAATCCCACCACTTACTTGAATTCAAATGCTCATTCAGTGATCTTGTGTTGTACTGTGTAAATACAGCAACCTTCTGAATATGAGAATTGGTCATGTTTGACAGAGCGAAATCGATGGCTCTGTAGCTTCCTGTGATAGGCATGGCTGCAACGGCTCTCTTGGCTGAAAGATCCCCCAACTTGTTGCTGTTACCACCTGCCAGAATAATTCCTAATGCTCTCATGTCTACTCACCTGCCTTTATAATACTACCGCCGCTTGGAAGTGCACCATCCGGATAATCCGAAAGGTCTGTGTCTCCAAATATAGCAGTGTTCTTACCTATCGTTACGCCCTCAGGTATGACTGAGTTCTCACCTATAGTTACAAGGCCAAATGCGTAGATATTAGGTTTCATCTCGTTGACAGCTTCCTCGCCTACACCAAGCTTGGCATTCGCACCAACCTTGACATTCTCAGCAATGATTCCCTTCTCAACATAGGCGCCGGCTTCAATCGTAACCCCATTCATAATGATCGAATCCTTAACGACTGCACCCTCACCTATCGTGACACAGGAACCTATAACTGAATTCTCCACTGTTCCGTAAATCTCAGTGCCCTCACCGATGATACATCTTGTAACCTTGGCTGACTCATCGATGTACTGTGGTGGAATGGCATCTGTCTTTGTATATATCTTCCAGAACTCTTCATACAGATTGAATTCAGGAACTATATCCACAAGCTCCATGTTAGCCTCCCAGTATGAACCGAGAGTTCCAACATCCTTCCAGTAACCCTTGAAATCGTAAGCACAGATCTTGTTGCCGTTCTCATGGCAGTATGGAATGATATGCTTACCGAAATCACATCCCGGCTGATCCTTCATGGTGACAAGCGCCTCACGAAGTATCTTCCAGTTAAATATGTATATACCCATGGAAGCTTTGTTGCTTCTAGGATTCTCCGGCTTCTCCTCAAACTCTGAGATGATGCCGTCGTCATTCGTAATAACTACTCCGAATCTGCTTGCCTCTTCCCATGGCACCTGGTAGGTTGCAAGTGTTACATCTGCATTCATGGACTTGTGATACTCAAGCATGTGCTCGTAGTCCATCTTGTAAATGTGATCACCTGACAGGATGAGAACATAATCAGGGTTATAGTAATCTATAAACTCTATGTTCTGATAAATAGCATTCGCTGTACCTGTATACCACTCACTGTTGTTGCTCTTCTCATAAGGTGGAAGAACTGTAACACCACCTATGTTCCTATCGAGATCCCAAGGAATACCTATTCCTATATGCTGGTTAAGCCTGAGTGGTCTGTACTGTGTAAGCACACCTACTGTATCAATCCCCGAATTGATGCAGTTACTCAGTGGAAAATCGATTATCTTGTATTTGCCGCCAAATGCAACTGCCGGCTTGGCAAGCTTGGATGTAAGAACCCCAAGACGGCTGCCCTGTCCGCCCGCAAGAAGCATGGCGATCATCTCTTTTTTAATCATGTAAGTCACCTCTCCATGCAAAATTATAAAGACATTATACCATTCTTTTTATAATAATCAAAGTTTTTTATGCATTTTCACAAAAAGAATGCGCATTTTTCGATTTTTTTAAACATTTTTTACTTTGCGTATATTTATCATTGATACATTTTGTCATTTTCAGGCTCATTTTTTAGTCATAAAACCTTGGCAAAGCAAGGCTTTTCAGATATATACCATTGAGTGTATAATAAAAACAATAATTCAAAAGAGGAGCAATAATTATGTCAGAGATACTTATTAAAGAATTCCGTGGAAACATCGTTGAGAATGTCCACCGTGGTTCTATAGCTGTCGTATCCTCCACCGGAGATACCATCGCCTACCTCGGGGACATAGAAAAACAGACATTTATGCGTTCTGCCAGCAAACCTATACAGGTTCTGCCAACACTTCTCGCAGGACTGCACAGAAGATTTAACCTTACAGAAGAGAACGTAGCCATGTTCAATTCTTCCCACTGGGGAAGCAACCACCACATATTTGTACTTGAAGAGATATCACGCAAAACAGGCATAGACCCTGAAGATATGATCATGAAGCCTTGTAGTTCCACATCTGCATCTGCACTTGCGAAAAAGCTCACTGACCAATCCAGACTGCACCCAAGGGATGGCAAAAGCAAGCTGCAGCACTGCTGCTCAGGTAAACATTTCAGTCTCATGCTGCTCCAGAGAGAGCTGACAGGCAAAACAAGCGGTTACGAGCAGAAAGACTCACCTGTGCAGAGACAGATAATCAATTTTATATCCATGCTGAGCCAGACACCTACATTCAAGATCGGACTTGGAATAGACGGATGCGGAGTTCCTGTATTTGCACTGCCACTGAGGAGCATCGCCATGTCATACGCCAAGCTGATGGATCCGTTCAGTCTGTCAAACGAGCTCAGGGAGACCATAGACTACAACTTCTCATGTATCCACAAGTATCCGGAGAAGATAAATGACTATGGAACACCATCTTACTACATAAACCAGAATCCTGATCTGATCATGAAGGACGGTTCAAGAGGCGTCATCTGCATGGCAATCAAAAGCATGAAGCTCGGAATTGCTGTAAAGCTTGAGGACGGCTGGACCGACGAGTTCCAGGGACTCATAATAGCAAATATCCTGGAGCAGTTGAAATACGAAGACACAGACCTCATAAAGAAGTTGAAAAACTGCTATACTACCAAATTATACAATGACTGTGGCATAGAAGTCGGCCACTTTGAGGTTGATTTTAATCTGACAATAGATCCTACATTTTTTGAAAAACCAGAGGAATACGTTGACTCTGATCTTGAAGATCTTGATACGGAATCAGAAGAAGGTGCAGACGGTGTAAAAGATTACGACCCTGATGAGGACAGCGCTTTTGTTGAAGATGAAGAAGAATCGGACGCGGATCCAGACACAGAGATAGACCCATTTCCTGACCTCTGGGGTGAGCATGAAGAATCTTCTGGCACACCAGGAGCAGCAGCAATAAATATAGGCACTCTTGGTAATGGCACACCAAACAAAGACATATCAAATAAAAATATGCCGGGAAAAGACGTGTCAGGTAAAGACGTGCCAGATAAAGATATGTCAGATAACATCATCGCTCCAAATAAAGATAAAACCGAGGAAAAGGCAAATACTCTCTCCCCGGAGGAGGAACGTGCTATAAGGAACAAGAAGTCCATACTCGGCATGACTGTGGTCAGGCCATCCACGAACAGAACAGTTATAAGCAATCCGCTTGTGGATCCTATCTCAGCAAAACCGAAAGTGGAAACAACAGGCTCCGCACCGACAGCGGACGAGACTCCTTACAGCAGTGAGCAGTTTTTGGCAAATGCACAGATTTCCGGGCACAGGGAGATAAAATCAGCCAATATCATCTCACAGAAAAAGAGAGATGAATAATTTACAAAACATATTTCACAAACCGCATTACGGCGGATTATAAAAGGCAAAGAAAAGACGGATGTAACACCAATTTGTTGGTTGCACCCGTCTTTATCTTTTAAACCATGTAATCATGATTTGTTATACCAAATAATATGCATATCTGTCACTATCTCCAGATCCTGCAAAATCCACGAATCATACCAAATCCACAGATCCTGCAAAATCCGCAAACACTGCAAAATCTACAATCCCTATAAAATCTACAAATTCTTCAGACTGTCCTTGCACTGTGGACATATTCCGATAAACTCCAGATTGTGGGACAGTATGACAAAATCCTTGTCAGCCTCCGCTCCCATATGGGTTATGTCATCCTGAAATGGCAGTTCACTGTCATATATCCTGTCACACACCTTACATCTGATGTGATAGTGATTCTCAGTGTTGCCATCGTAATGCTCCTGCTTGTCGCCGGAATATACATTCATCACAAGTCCATCATCCACCGCATCTGCCATGACACGGTATACTGTGGATTTACCTATCTTATATCCTCTTTTCTCCAATTCATCGATAAGGTTTTGAATGGTAGGATGAGTCTTGAGCTCTTTTATAACCGAATATATGACCTGTTTCTGCCAGGTGTTTCTCTTGTCACTCATAGGCGCCTCCTCTATCAAGAATAATTCCCTATAAATATAAGATAACACATCACACCTGACATTTCCACTCATTTTGCAATTACTTTTCTAAGGAATACAATGACATTTTGACAAATGTCTATTCGCCGGTGAAAAGATAAAGCCTTGAGCCGTGCTCGCCCCATAGTGCAGTCTGGTCATTGTACCCTGTCCCTGCAAATCCGGGTGCAAGATTTACCCCGGCCAGATTGAACACCGATCCCGGTGCTTTCACACTCTCCCGTTCACCATTAAGCTTTGCAAATCTGCTTATAGCCTCCTGCGTGACAGAACCAGGCCTTACATGCACTGGAGTAACTGTATTTATGAGATCACCCATCATCTTTATATTGTAGGTCAGTTTCCGGTTTGTCATGGTATACATTCTGTCAGCATCAAGCCCGGCAGTCCTCAGATGTTTGCAGGCGTAGTTTGGAATTGTCTGCTCCTCATAGTAACATGCCAAGCCTTCCTTTCCATCCTCGGAAACCGTCATAAATTGATACACATTCCGCATCAGATCTCCAGACTCACCGCTCTTTATCCTGTGATAATCTCCAAACTGCAGCGTTCTTCTGTGTTCCTTGTAAAACAATACCTGAGCGCGCACAGCTTCAAGTTCCCGCTTATCCATATCACACAGATTGCACTCATACCCAAGCACGCCAAATGCAGCAATATTGAATCTGGTCTCCAGCGGTGTGATCCTGAGCGTCTGATGATTAGGACATCCTGACACATGACTGCTGACCACAGACATAGGATAACCATAGCTGTAGCCCGTCTGTATCTGTGCACGTTCTCTCGCATCCGTGTCGTCACTGGCCCAGATCTGCGGCATATAGCAGAGCATACCAAGATCAAATCTGTTGCCCCCGGCAGCACAGCCCTCAAATAGTATATGCGGGAATCTGCTGACCAGCTGTCCCATGATCTCATACAATCCAAGCACATATCTGTGTCCAAATTCGCATTGCCTGTCCGCAGGAAGGGTCTTACCGTATCTGTCCGACATAATTCTGTTCATATCCCACTTCACATAGGATATCTTTCCCTTGGAAAACAACTTTGTCATCGTCTCAACTATATAATTCCTCACATCTGCATTTGTAAGATCAAGCAGCATCTGGTGTCTGCCAAGAGCCTGCTGCCTGCCGGGAATCTGGACAGTCCAATCCGGATGTGCCCTGTATAGATCGCTGTCTTCATTTACCATCTCAGGCTCAATCCATATTCCAAACTCCAGTCCAAGTGCATTCACCTTTTCCGACAGTCTCTCTATGCCGCCCGGAAGCTTGTCCGTATTCTCATACCAGTCTCCAAGCGAGGATGTATCGTCATTTCTATGTCCAAACCAGCCATCGTCCATGACAAAAAGCTCCATGCCGCATTCCTTTGCTTTCTTTGCAAGCTTCAGGAGTCTCTTCTCATCTATGTCGAAATACGCAGCCTCCCAGCTGTTAAGAAGCACTGGCCTCTCGCGGTCTGCCCAGAACCCCCGCACTATATGCCGTCTCACAAATCTGTGCATGTGACTGCTCACCCCGGAAAATCCTGTATCTGAATATGTCATCACAGCCTCCGGAGTCTGAAAGGTTTCACCGGATTCCAGCTTCCAGCCAAATGTATCAGGGTTGATCCCCGCCATTATCCTCATTCTTCCATAGGAGTTGATCTCACACGCCTCATAGTGATCACCGGAATATATGAGATTGAAGCCGTAGCAGCAGCCATGCTCCTCACCACTTCCTCGCTCCGCCACCATAAAGAACGGATTTGCCCTGCTTCCGGAAGTTCCTGTGGATGATGAATTCACCACCCGTCCCTGTGAAAGCGGATGGTCATGTCTGTGCATCTCCCTGGCCCATGCACCGCCAAAACATATCATATCAAAGTCGTTATACACTCTCATATCAAGCTGCATGGACATCATCTTCAAAAGCCTTACCGGCTTTTCACCATCATTTGTAAGTCTGGCGCTCCTCGTGATCACATCACATCCGTCAAATGTGACATAGGTAAGATCAAGCAAAAGTCCGCTCACCGCATCCCGCAAAGTTACGGTGAGCTGGGCCATCTCGTCCACAGCGCCGTCCGCCGACGGCAATCCGGATATGACGTCCCTCCCACTCTTTATCTCATGCGACTCATACAGAAAATCACAGGTTGAGCTTCCATCACTGTGAACAACCCGGACAAATTGGTCGCCCACATCGCCTCTACCGCAGCCTGACATCTCCTGTGTCAGGCTTTCAAGGCATACCGCATCACCAGTGACTATAGCATTTCCCATCTCGAACAGACTTCTGTCCCGCAGGGTCTCCCACAGATCTCCACTGGTACGCACACCGTAATACAGATGTTCAAGATGCCCATCCGGTCGGATACACATACAATACTGTGTCGTCTCCGTCTCCAGGCTGAATTCACGACTTTCTTCTATATATCTGATCATCTACCGTCCTCCATTTAGAGCATCCATGATCTCTTTCATCCTCTCTTCGGTCAACGTATATTTTTTTACAAAGAATATAAGACCGATTATGAGCAGCACCATGGGAACTACCGTCATCGTCATACTAAGTCCTGCAAGCGTGGCATTGCTCTGCTGTATTACATCTGAGCTCCCTGACTCAGGCTGCACAAGTCCAACCCATTTGATCGCAAGTCCCGCAAAAAATACAGCCACGCCCGATGCAAGTTTTACCACAAATGTCTGCATGGAACATATAACGCTCTCGTCTCTCTGGCCATTCTTGAATTCACCATAGTCAATGCTGTCCGCCAGACATACTGTGATGAGAACATTTAAAAGCCCGCTTCCCGCAAAGACAAGAAGCCCCGGAATGAACAATATATACCAGCAGGCAAATCCACAGACTGTCATTCTCGTAACACCCGCAAGGCTGCATCCGAGAAGAATCGCATAGCCGGCTATCTCATACACCACCGCATGAACGAACAGTTTTCTCTTGGACATCTTCTTCCTGAAAAGAGGGAAAAGCATCATGGCCAGTATCTGTGCACCGCCGCCAAATGCTGAGAACAGTGCATATCCGCTCTCACTTCCTATATCATAGGTAAAGAAATATATCAGAAGATTGCTTGTTATATAGAGAGCTGAATTGACAAGGACTATGGTAACTACAACAGCAAGCGCCTGGTCATTTGTAACAAGTGAACGGAACATCTCACCTATACCATGGGCCTCCACATCCACCTGATCCTTTTCTTTTACATTTGCAACGCACACAGACTCTGATATGACAAATATGCCAGCGACAAGTAGCGCCCACCACTTAAATCCAATACGATAATCTGTGATATTCAGTTTCTCTGCCACAACATACATGCCGCTTATAGCCGGCACTATTATCATTGTGAGGACCGTTGGGATCGCACTTCCGATACCAGCGCAGGATCTCGCAAGCGCAGACAGGTTCTCCCTCTCCTTGCCAGGTTCAGTGATGGCAGGGATCATCGACCAGTAAGGAATATCCATAAGGGTATATGTGATTCCCCACGCAAAATAAGTGATTGTCAGGAACACCTTCATTCCGCCATCGCCCATGCTCTCCGGCACCGCAAACATGGCATACAGGACAACGGCATTCAAAACAGTTCCGGTAAATATCCACGGTCTGAACCGTCCCCATCTGGTCCTGGTCTTTGCCACCACAATTCCCATGATCGGATCATTGAACGCATCGAATATTCTGGCAGCCATGAGCACTGTCCCTATAAACACAGAACCAACTCCCAGAACCGAATTGTAATAATATAATATATAACTGGCCACCAGCATATAAACCATATCCTTGCCCACAGCGCCTATACCGTAAGCCACCTTGGTTCTCGCAGTAAGTCCCATGCCTGCAGCACTATTTTCTTTTTTCTCCATACATACCTCCCTGCCATGTCAACCATGGCGCAGCACCCAATACGCTTTCCGTATCTGTTTCCTATAGCTGTGCCAGTCTGCCATCAAGCCATTCCTCTATATCCGCAAACACCTGATCCCGGCACAGCTCGTTAAGGATCTCATGACGGCAGTCCTCATACATATAACATGATACATTGTGCGAAACCTTATTGTGATACAGCTCATACAATTTGAGCACATCTCTGCCATAGTGGCCAACAGGATCCTTATCACCCGACACAAACAGGACCGGAATGTCCTTTGGTATCATGGCAATGTTTCTGTCCTGCTGTATATAATGTATAGTGTTGAACAATGTCTCATATCCCTTTATCGTGAAAGAAAACTGACACAAAGGATCGTCCACATATGCGTCTATCCTCTCAGGATCTCTGCTTATCCAGTCCTTATTTGTCCTCTTTCGGACTTCACCGTTCACTATGGTCTCTTTAGGAATGCCCTTGTTGTATGTGCCAAATGCCAGCAATTCCATGAGCGTACTTCTGTATCTCTCTCCGTGTCTGCTCTTTTCAAGTTCAAGCACTAATCTGCCAGCCTGAAGCATACACTCCGGCATACTCCCTGTTCCCATGCAGATAAAGCCATCCACGCTGGAGCCCTTTGTATAGGAAGAAGGATACTTTGGATCGAAACCATACTCACTCATATATCTTCTGGCCATAAATGAACCCATGGAATGTCCCATAAGGAAGAACGGAACTCCCTTATATGATCTCTTAAGAGCCCTTGTAACTCTGTGTAGATCTGCGGCCATGGCCTTGCTGGCATCATAGGCGTGCATATATCCAAGCTCATCTGTATTCGCCGCAGTGAGGCCGTGTCCCAGGTGGTCATTTCCCGCAACCACAAATCCCCTTGCAGCAAGATATCTCGCAAATTCGTCATATCTGTCTATCATCTCTATCATGCCGTGGGATATCTGAAGTATAGCTCTTACGTCTCCCTGTGGCTCCCACACTACCACATGAAGTCTGTCTCTTCCGTTTGATGACGGTATAAATGTCTCTTTCTTTTTTACTTTATACATGATGTAACCCTCCTTGTTGTTCTCCTTATAGCTGGGCATCTTCCCATTTATAACTGACCATTCATAGCGGCCTGTTTAAATATGCCTCAGCATCATTCACTTTCTTTCCTCTTCATCTCCATCGCCAGCCTTACAACCTCATAAGCACCGTCATATATTCCATCGGTCTTATTTCTCATGATGTTCTCACACATCCCCACAAGGATGCTGTTATCCTGCATAAAAAGCTTCATCATCTGCAATGTATGCGGAATATCCCTGCATTCTAAAGTTCCATCTCCAATCTCTGCAGAGTGAATGGCTCCCCACTGCTCGTGTCCGCCAACTCTCTTTATGAACAGCTTTGGCACCGGGTAGAAAGCCAGCTCAGAAGGTTTTGTGATAAGCACATCGCAGCTTCGCATGAGAAGATTGGTACAATACACGGCCTCATATATGTTCTTATGGCAAAATGCATGTATTCCGTACACCTCATTTGTCAGAGCATCTGCTGCAAATTCTGTCGTATCCTGCCAGTTGTCAAAATGGGTCGTCACCAGACTCTTCATCGCAGGAATCTCCTTCTCAAGATCTTCCCACACATTCATATAATCCCCGACATTCACATACAGAACCATTCTGTGTTTTTTCACACTTGCAAGTGCTGTCTTTATGATAGCCGCAAATATCTCCTTCTGCGCTCCAGCTCCCCCAATTGTGAGCAGGAACCTCATAGGTGCCCCTGTTTTTCTTCTGTCTATACGCCTCTTGCAATCTTCCTCAATCGCTGCCACCAGCTCATGATCTATATAATGGCCAGTATATCTTATGGAATCACCCGGCATAGGCAAAAGCACCTTATCCCCCTGCATTCCATTCAGGGTCCTGTACCCCAGATATGCGGATCTGGTCTGTACAGTGTGGAGACTTCCCTCCGCAAGATGAAGCGCCATAGGCCAGTTATCCGGAATGGCATTCACCACATATTTCATTCCAGCGTGTATGGCAGCCTGCGCCGGCCACACGTGGGTTGCCACCAGCGGTATATCATGCGGCACATTTCCAAATACAGGCGTCATAAGCTCGGCGTTCATCTGGTCAGATGCGTTGTATGACAGTTTTCTGAAGCCTTCATAATTCATAGGCTCCCACACCACCTTGTTGAACGCTTTGCTCTTACCGGATATCCTTGAGCCAAGAGAATAGAGTTTGTTCTGCGCTTCTATCACCTTACCGCCCGTAGTTTCACTGTAAGAATTAAGATCCATCCAATAAGGCTTATATCCAAGGTAATTCGCCGCAGATGCAATGGCCATGGATATTCTGTAGTGTCCAAAACCCATTCTGATGTTTCCGACTATAATACCCTTGTCCCTGTCAAACTCCTCGTCTCCGTCATCGCCAATCGTTATATTCGACACACCCAGGCTGTCACCGATGTATGGATTTCTGACGACCGCCAGCGGATAATCAACATCGCTGTCATCTCCGAACCTTTTGACAAATCTGTCTCTGGAATTCTCAGCCTTCTTTACAACCCGTTCACTCATCTCATTTCCAAATATCTTTTCTGACTTTTTTCCCATATGATCAAACCTCCTGTGCACCACCAGACTCAGCTCTCTATGCCCTTCATAAGGATATCCAGAGTTCCCATCACCGCCGCTTCAAATGAAAGTCCAGCATCAATAAGCACTGTAGTCTCCATGTACTTTTCAAGAGCGGCCTCAAACATAGTCTTGACGATCGGTATAGGGACATTCCTGATAACCCCTTCATCCATTCCACGCCTGAGGAGCTCTATGGTATTATCCCACTGCTGTTCCATCATTACTCTCACTCTGGCAAATATCCTCGGATAGGAATTCTCGAGCTGATATATCTGACGCCAGTCCAGTTCACTGTAGCTGTCAGGCATAGCCACAAGTATCGCCTTTATCTTTTCTACCGTGGTCAGACTGTCATCATCCATCACCTTCTGCTCACTTTTCTTTATCTGTTCATATATGTGAGTTGCAGTGTCAAAAAACAAATTCTCCTTATCACCGACCACCATGTAGAGCGTCTTCTTGCTGACCCCAAGTCTTCTCGCTATATCATCCATCGTGAATTTGAACCCTTTATCCCTGAACTCTTCTATCGTGGCCTCATATATACGGTTTTGCAGCTGTTTCTTAGCGTCTATATCCATATCGACCTCCCATTTTTACACCACCGCCTCAGGAAACTTGAAAACTGTTTTCAGTTTCCCGGTTTCCTATATATTAACATCATTTTGTGCATTTTGCAATATAATAAGATGATATTTATAATTCTTTGTGCATTTATCACAATAATATCAGATTTTTGTAAGCATGATACGTTCTATGGAAATTCCATGTACGTCCATCACATCACTGTAAAATGTCAGTTTCTCTATCTATGACATAAACAAAACCGCCTCCATATGGGAAGCGGTTTTATTGAATATTATATTATCATGCCATAAATTCACATACAGATATGCAGGCGCCGTCCGCAGCATATTTCTTGTATATGATTCGTATCGATGCATTCTTATATCTTTTCTATGAAGGAATGACATTCACGACATACAGCTCATGCAAAGCTCTGGTACATGCGATATAATGTGCATGTCTTACAGCCGTGTTTCCATTATACGATCCATCCGTTATGACATACACAGCATCAAACTCCATTCCCTTTGCAAGGAACTTTGGAAGCACCACCACGCCGCCGGAATAGACAACTGACTGATTTGTGATAAGTGTAACCTCTGTAAATTCGGACAGCTGACGATACATATCGTAGGCATCAGCCTCATCATTTGTCAAAATGGCTATATTGTCATAGGCATCCATCTCGCCGTAGGAGAGCTTGTCCCCTATGAACTCAACCGCCTCTTCCACCGAACCGCACTTTATCTCCTGTGCAGGCTTACCATGTCTGGAAACCGTATTGCCATGTATCCCTTCATCACCGAGTATGGCATTGCAGAACTCTGTGATCTCTGTTGTTGATCTGTATGAAGAAGCCAGCTCCTTAAGCTCATATCCGCCCTGACCATTCTTCTTTGCAAATATTTTGGTGAGCACATCCACGACAGTCTCGTCAGGGTTGTAAAAAAGCACCTGAAACCGGTCACCAAGTATGGTCTTCCTGCATCCAAATATACGGTCTATAACAGCATACTGGAATATGTTGTAATCCTGCATCTCATCTATGACCAGATGCTTTATATTGTTATATGAATTACATCCGTAGAAATACACCTGAAGATAAAGTATCGGCAGGATATCCTCATAACATATTTTGCCGTTCTCATCCTTATACTCTGAAATCCCCGGATAATCCTTCTCCATCTCAGCAAGGAATTTCACGTACAGCTCCACGAGATTCCTCTCCGCAAACAGATTGACCATCTGCTTCTGTATCTGTCTCGCAAGATTTCTCTTCTTCTCATCAGGGAATTCCTTAGGCGAATTATCCTCAACCCTGTCAACTATGAAATAAGCTATGTTCTCAAATCTCTCATACACCGGTTTTCTGGAGAACCTTCCATTAAACATGGCGGCGATATCCTCACCGGTGTACTCAACTTTCTGATAATGGAAATTCCTGAACTTTATGCCGGACACATATCTGTCCAGATATTCATTAAATCTGTCAAAAAAGGATATAGTTGACTTTGCCTTTATATTTCTTATCCTCTGATTCTCCTGATCCCCGCTGTCGATGATAAACTCCGACTGTTCAAGCTTTGTCTCATATTCCTCATCTATATAAAGGAGTTCCTCAAGCAAAGTGTCAAACTCCTTTTCCGGAACACTGTTCTCCTCAAGTTCCGGGAGCACCTCAGATATATAATCTCCAAATATACTGTTCGGAGAAAGTATCATCACATTGTCGCTCTCAAGGGTCTTGTAGTTATAAAGAAGCCAGGCAAGTCTGTGCATGGCTATGACAGTCTTGCCACTGCCCGCACGGCCATCGACTATCAGATTATACGCCGTCCTGTTCCTTATGATGGCATCCTGTTCTTTCTGTATGGTGGCAACGACATTCTTCATCTTCACACCACTGTTGCCGCCAAGCGCCTCCAGAAGAATGGTGTCATTTATGTTGGTGTCGGTATCAACTGCATCCTTCAGTCTTCCGCCGCTCACAACAAACTGCTTCTTCTCAACTATCTCTCCTGAGAATTCTTCACTGCCCATATCGTCAGTGGTCACTGTATATGATGCCGGGCCTTTCTCATAGGAATAATACATGGAAGAAACCGGCGCACGCCAGTCATAGATGAGCTGCTCTCCGTTCATATCAGACTGATAACCGCTCATTCCCACATATACAGGCAGTACCTCCTGCTCATCGTCGTACCGGAATGCTATTTTCCCAAAATAAGGCACTTTTTTCTGATGTTCGTATACCTCAAGTCTCTTTGCCGCTATCCTCAAGCTTGCCTCGTCATTGTTCACAGACTGCATATTCTGCAGGAATTCCTCGTCATCCATATCTCCGTGGCTGTCCCGCATGTATTTCTTCTGCTCTTTTATCTTATCCTTGCCAAGCTCCATTGCTCCTTCTGTGACACTGATGCTGTAGTCCAGCTCCAGCTCCACATTGTCAAAATAATCTGACTCGTCGTCAAATGTTGCGACCTTATATTCTATCATTTTCTTATCATCACTCATACTTCTGCCTTCTCGCAATTATTTAATCTTTATCATGCGGCTCTTACTCCAGTCTCCATAATAAGTCCTGCCGCCTATCTTCCTGTACATCCTCATTCTCACCGAATAGTACCTTCCTGACGCAAGTCCAGTCATCATCCTCTCATCACGGATTCCTCCGGCAAGCGTCACAGCCGTGTAAACTCTGAAATCCGAATATCTGCTGTACTCTATCTGGTATCCAGTGGCACCTGCCACAGCCTTCCACCATACCCCCATTCTCCCCGGGGTGACTGAAGCAAGTCTCTCTATCTCACAGTCCGGTATACGGTACGCAGACTTACCCACAGTATCATATGTGCTTGCAAAATATCCATTGAATGCCTTAACTGTGTAAGAATATTCCTTATAGTCCGCCACCGGCTGATCTATATACGAATACACACCTTCTGGAACTGACTTGTATAGAGACCACGATAAAGCTCCAGGTGCCTTTCTGTAGATCTTATATCCATAAGCACCAGCTGATCTATTCCAGGAAATGTTTATTCCATAGTTACAGTTTTTCACAGTGTACACTGGCTGTGTAAGGTATAGTGCAGCCTTACTGTTCGCTATTTTTCCTCTCTTCTGCCCGGCAACAGCACGGACAGCATACCGGTATCTCGTTCCAGATTCCACAGATTTGTCTGTATATGAACCACCATCCATGACCGTGGCAACACATTTATATATATTTCCTGCGGTCATGCGATATACCCTGTAACTATCCGCACCCGCCACACTGTCCCAGGTAAGTTTCAGGCCACCCTGAACATTTGTAAGGCCTGTTACCGCACAGTCCGCCGGTACATCATCAACATCGCCGCTGCCATATATATCGGCAAAATAATCTGCCATATAAGGGCATCCATATCCATAATATATATCTTTTCCCTTATCTCCAAGATCCACACTGTATCCGATAAGCCTGTCAAGCACCTGCGCATTTGTAAGGTCTGGCTCAGCCATCCTGACATAGGCAGCTGCCGCAGTCACATAAGGAGCTGCCATGGATGTTCCACTGTCAGATCTGAATCCTCCGTTCTTCCATGCAGAATCAATCTTTGTACCCGGCGCCGAGAAATCAATCTTGGCTCCGTAGTATGAATAACTGCTGTCAAATTCAACCGAGCCGCCTGAGATCTTGTCAGCACCGCTCACCCCGGATTTCTTTTTCAGCGCAGAGACTGTGATGACCGCCGGATTATCCGCCGGGTATGAATTGCCTTCCACATCCATGATTCCCCCACCGCCATTTGAATTGCCAGCAGCAACGCACATGACAATGTTCTGATCAACCGCCCGGGCTATGAGACTGTCTATAGCCGCCCTGTTCTCATCACTGATAGTATAAAAACAGAAGCTCATATTTATGATATCAACGCCCAGATCCATCGCTTTCATCATAGTCTTCTGTATGATCGATGACGAAGTCTTCCCCGTCTCGGAAAAACACTTCAATATGGTCAGCTTCACATTGTCCGGTGTTGCATCCGCAACAATGCCGGCAACATGGCTGCCATGTCCCAGACTGTCACTGTAGTCATCTGAATTCTCGCTGTCATAACAATTGCCGCTGTCATCAGCATTTATCCTGCCGGTAAACAATGTATTTGCCTGATTGACCCCGGTATCAAGGACCGCCACATCCACCTCGGACTCCACGCTGTATTTTGAAACTGTAGACTTGAGCTCGTCCATGCCCATGTATGTCGTTCCCCAGCCAACAGCATCATATGTATCTCCATCGGAATAATCCGAAAGCAGATCATCAGCATACATCATCTGATCCAACGTGCATCTGTCGGCACCGTAATCATCAACCATCTGATAATATGCAGCCTCTGTAGCGCTCTCCGTATCAAATCCAAATACATAATAATCATATTTGTCATAACATACGACACTGCTGGCGCCATAACTCTGCGTAACGTCATCAGCGAACAAAGTAATGCGTCTGAGGCTGTACGGCTCTGCCTGTGTGCCTTCATGATCTTCTGTCCCAACTGTCTCAATATCAACCATATCTGCATCTTCCATGGCAAATGTGAGCTCGTCAACACTATCCACGTTCTCAAGAACATCCGCAATAGATTCATCCATTACAGCATCGCCTGACTGCGTGGCAGCACCTGCCCTGGCACCACCGCCAGCCATGATCACAGCCGCCATCACAAGTACAAAAAAGCGCCTTTCAGATTTCATTTTTCTCAAATACATAACCTCCTGTATAACACCATCTGTCTTCTTTCCAGGCTGTTCATCTGTATAAATCCAACATTAATGCATAATTTGGATTATTATAACACATTTGGGCTTTCGCTGTAACCTACCTGCGATATTTCCCATATTCTATACTGAGGCGAAAGTCTCCAGAAACAATACGGAGGTAAAGTAATGGCAACATTCACTAATCAGGCAACTCTGTCCTACAACGGAGGATCCACCAATTCCAACATTATAACCGGAGAAATCATAGAGGTTCTCACAGCATCCAAGACGGCTGTGGTGAACACCTACAGAACACCTGACAAGATCACCTACGTGATAAGTCTCATCAATTCTGGAACTACCACACTCACAGGACTTACTCTCACGGACAATCTGGGAGCCTATACCGTCGGAGGCACAGCAGTATACCCTCTCACCTATATTCCAAATTCCATAAGATACTACACCAATGGAACTCTGGCAGCTGCACCAACTGTGGGAACGACTGCTCCGCTGACAATAACCGGAATTTCTGTTCCAGCCGGAGGAAATGCCACTATTATCTACGAGGCCGCAACAAATGAATTTACACCTAGAGGCAATGAGAATTCGGTTGTCAACACAGCCACTGTCACGGGTGCAGGACTTGCCAACCCAGTCACTGCAACAGAATCAGTTTCCCCTGTTGCTGCTCCGGATCTCTCTATCACAAAGTCCGTGAACCCTGGCGTTGTCGCAGAGAATGGCCAGCTCACATACACTTTCCTTATAGAAAATTATGGCAATACCGAAGCATCCGCAGCTGACAATGTAGTCATCACAGACACATTCAATCCTATACTCACAGGAATATCCGTGTCATACAACAAAACGGCATGGGCAGAGCCAGCTAACTACACATACAATGAGACAAATGGCAGCTTTGCAACAGTGGCTGGACAGATCACAGTTCCAGCGGCAACATTCACGCAGGATGCAGTCACAGGAATCATCACAACAACACCAGGAACAGCAACTGTGACTGTCACCGGAACCATCTAGCGGTAATAGATTAATCAATGCATCTTTAAGCCATTGATTTTGCAGTTTAAATAGCGTTCTCATTAAGTTTTTCACTTTTTGAGCATTAATCTTAAAAAGAGATAATCTTGATAAATCTCAAAATTATCTCTTTTTATTATATTGGGAAAATTGCAAATCCAGCACGGAATATATCGCAGTAAATCTTCCCTACGACATACATGCACGCCGTTTTTCTACTCCACATTCTTGAGAGCCTCATCCATCGGAATCTTCCTTATCCTCTTCATCTGCAGCAGCGAGATTACCAGATAGCCTGCAAAGCTGAGCACGAACATGAGAGGGAATATCCATGGTGCCATATATATCGGCATCCATCCACTCAGCATATCTATGAGCATCGCCCTGTATATAACCTTGATCGACAGATAACTGAGAAGTATATCTATGACTGTCACCACCGCAACCATGATCGTCGTAGAAGACAGGTAGAGTTTCCCAATCTCCTTAGCATCATATCCCAGTATCTTCACCATGGATATGGCGACTGTATTTTTCTCGACTATAAGCTTGGTAAGCAGATATACAAGGAGCATGAACATGATCAAAGAAAATACCACAACTATATAAAACATATTTCCCATCGATCTTGTCAGCTGTCTTGATACCTTTATCATATCATCCTTTGTGATCTCTGACACAACATGGTCTTCTATATCCGTCAGTTTATCATCTGAGAAATATCCGGTAAAATAATCCTCATCCATGTCAAATTTCTTTCTAAAATCGTCCTCAGTCATAAATACTGCCAGAGAAGCCGGGTACACGACAGATCCTTTTATTGTAAAATCATATGTCTCATCGGCATAGTTTTCCTTGAGCTTCATCTTATCGCCGTCTGTAAGCTCGTACTTGTCGGCATAACTATCAGACACAAACACATCACCATCATCCAGTTTTACCGGAAAATACCTGCTGTCAGCATGTATTCCATACACCATGATCTCATCATCTATATCACCTGTTGTTCTAAGCGTTTTCATGCAGAATGTCTCCGCGCTGTCATTTGACGTCTCAACCTGTGAATCCAGAACATACTGATGATCAGCTATCATATTAGCCAGTATGTCGCTCTGATAATGTGCCAGCATAGGATTCAGCATAAGTCCAAACATCAGAAGCACCTGGGCGAAATATATTCCAAGGAGCATAACCACATATCCGGGAATATTCTGAAGTATGACACGGGTCTTAAATCTTGTCATAAATTTCCAGTGCGGCAGTTTCACCGCCTTCTTCCTTCTTGATCGGCTGAGATCATATCTCAGGAATCTCAGCGGCGAAAGTTTCAGCTTGCTGTTCACCACCAGCAGATTCACAACCACCATGATAATCATAGGTATGACCGTAGTGAGCACAAATGCATCTGCATTCCAATACGTCACATATTTTGTAAGGGAATAGCTTGCATAATACAGATCCGCTCCTACATTCTTAAACACCGAATATCCAAGCACATTTCCCACTAATGATGCAGCAAATGTGACTATAACCGGAAGTGAGATATAGTGAACAAGCAATTCACTCTTTGTATATCCTGATGCTCTGAGCGTTCCTATTACAGAGGCCTCCTTTGTAATTGTGTTGCTTATAGTCACCGCAAATATAAATGCAAGTATAACTATAACGATATACTCAAACCACTTCATCATATTTGTGTCACTGCCAATATCATCTCCGGCAAAGTTGATCGCCTGATTCTGGTATCTTGGAATGTAACTTTCCATAGTCATACCGTTCTGGGCAGCCTGTGCATACACAGTCTCCAGCAGATCGTCAGCGAGTTTCTTTTCATCCCCCTCATCATCCGGCATTCCGGCATCATACATCCAGGAATAGGACCATGTCTTATTCTTCTCTGGAAGGTCTTCAAATTCCGCATTTGTCACAACCGCAACACCGAATATTGTCGCATCGAACATAGTGTCGTGATTATCCTGGAACATAGTGCTGTAATCCGAAAGTGCCACAAATCCGCATACCTTATACACCTTGCCGCCAACCTTCACCTCGTCTCCAACTGATATATCATTATTTACCGCATACATCCTGTCTATGGCTATCTCATCGTCTGAAGCCGGAAGTTCACCATCCATGATACACATCTTATTCACATCATGTCTGGGTGCAAATATTCTCAACGTCCTTGCCCCGTCATCCGATGTCTCAGCGGAATCTGCCTTGATCATAGGCAGTTCGTAGTATGACATATCATAAAGCTTCACGCCCTCATCCTCTATCGCACTCTTCATATCAGCGGATGCCTCTCCCGACAGATCAAAATGACCGTCCTCCACGTTATATTTGTCAAATGTATTGTCATAAGTTTTCTTCATGCTTTCACCGGCAACCATGAAGCCCGACACCATTCCTGTTGTGATCACCATAAACAGGAATATAACTATATATTTCCCAAAGTCATCCTTCAGTTCCTTCGGAATTCTTCTCCACAATGGATTCTTCATAACAGATCTCCTTTCTTCCCAGACCTCGACAACTACCAGTCAAGATCTGCAGCGGAAATTTTATTTTCATTTACATCATTATGTCTGATCATTCCGTCCCTGAGCTTCACTGTTCTGTCCGCCATATTCTTGATAGCATCATTGTGTGTTACCATGATGATCGTGTTACCGTACTTCCCGTTAACATCCTCAATAAGCTTCAATATCTCCTTGGATGTATTGTAATCAAGGGCACCGGTTGGCTCATCGCAAAGAAGTATGTCCGGATTTTTTACAATCGCTCTTCCTATGGAAGTTCTCTGCTGCTGTCCTCCCGAAAGCTGATTTGGAAGCTTATGTCTATGCTCATAAAGACCCAAAGTTCTGAGCAAGTCATCCACATCAAGAGGGTTGTCACTCAGATACGCTCCAACCTCCACGTTCTCCTTCACATTCAGATTTGGTATGAGATTATACATCTGGAATACATATCCGAGATGCTTTCTTCTGTATCTTGTCAGTGTCTTCTCGTCCATGTCTCCTGTCTTTTCACCATTTATGGATATGTAACCTGAATCCGGGCTGTCAATCCCCCCTATAATATTCAGCAGTGTTGATTTACCTGAACCAGACGGACCAAGGAGCACGCAAAACTCGCCTTTTGCCACCTCAAAGTCAATCCCCTTCAGCACCTCAGTCCTATTGTCCCCAAAGCCAAAGCTTTTTCTTATCCCACTGATTTTCAAAAAACTATTGTCTCCCATAATACTCTCCTTTTAAATATGTTCAGTTTCTCTGCAAATAATGTTCACATCAGCCGTATACGTATTATCATTCATTCATTTGAATAACTGTTCATATATTAAATAGCACATATATAATATATGTGTCAATATTTTAATTGATAAATAATCTCATCTACCCAGTGATCACACTTATGTTCAGCCAGGCAAGCCACAGGGTAACAAAAAAAACGTAAGACTATACATATTCAATGTATAACCTCACGCTTTTTGCTTATTTGTACTATATCTCTTCAGAAAGTATGCATTCTTATACAATCCATATCTCCCTGTCAGAACCTGTATTCCCTAATCTCGCAATTCTTTATTCCAAATGCTGCAAATTCCTCATTTGTCATATCACCAAAATATGACTGCACTATTCTTGATATTCCGTTATGCGCTACAAGAAGATACGTCTTGCCTGCCGCCTCAGTCTCCGCCTTAAGTTCATCGAGAAGATTGTACACTCTCTGACACAGGTGGACCATCGTCTCACCACCCTCATAGTGATCAAGGAAGTGTGTCTTCGCCTTTGCAAATACCGCACCATTTCTGGCTGTTCCCTCATACTTGCCAAAGCACTGTTCTCGGAGTCTCTCCTCAGCCCGCATCGGTATTCCTGTGATCTCGGATATATGCCTTGCAGTTTCTGAAGCGCGGATCAAAGGTGAATACAATATCTCGTCTATATGATAACCTCCATTCTTTATCATCTCTCCAAGCTGGCATGCCTGTTGATGTCCAAGCTCCGTCAAATCGATATCCGTGGCTCCACATATCTTATTTTCAACATTCCACACCGTCTGACCGTGACGTGTGAAGTACAGGCTCCGATTTTTTGGTTCTTCAACGCATCTGTCAACTTTGATATCAGGCCTTTCATCCAGCTTACCTGGTCCAAATCTTTCCACCAACACAGCCTTTGCGTCATCGTATCCCTGTGCAATCCTCTTCTCCACCCCATCTGGCGAGAAGTCCAGCATTCCATCTATCGCACCGCCCAACGGAACTGATGGGAATATATGTATCATCTCCGCATCGTCGTATCTGTCTGTTCTTCTCTCATCAAGATGAACTACCACAAATTTCCTGTAGCCCTCATCGTAAAGTGGCTGTATAGGGACATTGTCACCTCCAAGAAAAAAACCACCGTCATAATACTTGGTCTTATCTATAGTCTCCATTGGAAATATTACCGGTATGGCAGAAGAAGCCAGCAGTATGCGTTCAATCTCATCAGGCTCCATTCCCGACATCTGAAATCTCTCCGGAGTGGGTTTCCCATCAACATTGAGACATGTGGCATAACAGCTCATACCACTCTTTGATACACCGTCCAAAACCGGCGAATTCTCAAGGATATCCACAAGCCCCTCTCTTGAAAAGAACCCATCCTTTATCTTCATACCCTTTGCAACAGCATCCAGGCCTATGCACTCTATTGCATTCTGAACAACAGGATTATCTATGGCCATCAGTTTCTCCTTTATAGACTCAAACCACTTGTTCCTTTTGTCCTCATCTATATCCTTGTTGGACAAGATCCTGTCATTTGTTATGTCATACCACATACGGGTAGCTCTATCCAGATCACCACACGCATAGAGAGCTGCATTCAGCGCTCCTACAGAGCTTCCCGAAACAGCCTTTATATCAACCACATCCCTGTACTCATCCAGCGCCTTCCACACACCAATCTCGTAGGAACCACGGCCACCACCGCCGCCCAGCACCAGACCATACCCTTCCTTTATCTCAGGGGCAGAGTTCTCACTCCGGCCTCCCAGCTCTGTATAATGCCTCATCTGTACCTTCTGCGATATTGAATCCTCAATAGCTTTGTGAATCTCCTCCGCCTTGTCTTTTATCTCTTCTGTCCTTACCTGGATCTCCTGTACCATTTTTTCCTTATCCATATAGCTGTCCCCCTTATATTCTTGAAAATCAGCTTATCCTAATCCGCAAATAATAATGTTATTTTTGATATTTTAACATGCAGCAGCAGCTATTAACAACCTTCTCATATTCATAAGAACATATTTCTTTAACATATGATACACAGAACGGACACAATCTGCCATTATTATAAAACCATCACAAATTAAAACTTTCCTTTAAATTTTAACTAACAAAAGACGGATACCGATAATGCACAAGCATCTTTGATATCCGCCTTTTGTTTTATCCGTCCTGCTTCATGGTATACCACCATTTTCCCACAGCACTTCCTATGATGATTATATATCCTATTATACTCAGCACATCCGGGATCTGATCCAGGAATACGAATCCGAGTATCGCCGCAAATATAACCTGACTATAGTCAAATACTGATATCTCCCTTGCAGGAGCCTTCTGGTAAGCCGCCGTGATACTGAACTGTCCGCCGGCTGCCGCCATACCTGCACAGAGAAGACACACCGTCTGCTGCCACGTCATGGCCTTGTGGTCTGTGATGATAAACGGCAGTGTAACCAGACAAGAGAATACAGAAAAGCACATAACTATGACCGCACCTCTCTCGCCCTGTTTGCCAAGTTTCCTCACAAATGTATATGCAACTCCGGCTCCAAGTCCCCCTGCAACCCCCACCATAGCATATACGAAATCCATATGAAATGATGGCTTTACAACGAACAGGGCTCCTGTAAACGCCATTACAACGGATGCCCATTCAACCTTATTTGCCTTCTCCTTCAGGATGAAATATGAAGCTATGATCGCAAAGAACGGCGACAGCTTATTAAGTATATTTGCATCCGCAATATTCAGTTTATCTATAGCATAGAAATTGCATATAAGACCTGTGGTGCCGCATATGCTTCTCATAGCAATGGACCCCCAGCTGCTCTTCTTTATCCTGAACTTTTCTTCCGTCCTAAGCAGCATGATCACTGCAATAACCGCAGCTACCGCATTTCTAAAAAACGCCTTCTGCATAGTAGGCAGATCACCCGATAATCTGACAAAGAACGTCATGAGTGAGAAAAAGAATCCCGCCATAATAATGAACAGGATTCCTTTATATTTTTCTTTTACAACAATTTTTCCAGTCATCTGCATCACCTGTCATCAGACATGATCTCAGAAATCAAATGCATCATCTTTGAGACCATGTTCATAAATATAATTTTCCCATATACTGTAATACTGTGCCTGCAGATGTATATCATCCCAGGTATAGTCTTTTATCAGGCCACCCTTTCCATCATCAACGGCAGTATTCATATCAAGGTAAAACAACTTGATTCCGTCCGCATATGCTGCTATAGCACCATTCTTATCATCAATGTTGTCATTGTTCACTATGTCATGGGTATCAGAGTAATCACTGGACACATGCATACATCCCATCATAAACACGATTGCTTCCGGCTGCATTTCCTGAATCTGGGATATGGCATCCATATAAGTTGACGCATAAGAATCTGTATCATATCCTGCTTCATTTATTCCAAGCATTATATATATCTTCTTATAAGTATTCTCACTGAGTAGCTGGGTAAGTGTCTCTGTTCCATTTGCCGCTATTTTCTCGCTCATAAGACCAAATGTTGTCAGTCCCTCCATATATGCAAATGTTGCATTGTCAAGGCCAGAGTAAAGTGCAAGGCCCTCAACTCTGGAGTCACCTATGAACAGTGCATCATCAAAATACGATTTATCCACCTTTATATATGGATATTGAGTCTCGAGGGCTATCTGCGTCACATCCCTGTAACAACCGTTTCTGGATTTTCTCGTATCAACCTTCTGATACTTTGTAGGTCTCTTGACCGGTGCCGATGAACCACCCGCATCTATTGCAGGAGTCTTCTTGTCACCATTATCAGCGGTGGTCTTGTCCGTTGTATTTTTCTCTGTAGACTTTTCCGACGTCTTCTCTGTAGTCTTATCGCCCTTTGTGGACTTCTCTTCCTTCTTATCCGCGTTGGAGTCTGCCTTGGAGTCCTTATCATTTTTGTCCGGTTTTACAGCTTCTGTGCTGACCTTTTCTGTTGCCTTTTCGCTGCTTTTTTCTGTCACAGCCTCTGTCGCATCTTCCGTCGTGGCATTTGCCGCAGTTGTGACAGAGGCCATACTGGCGTCGGATCCTGTAGCTGCCCTCTCATTTGTCAGAACAGTCTGCACCATCGGATGCTTGAAACTGACATCCCATTTATACACACCAAGGGCTGCGCCTGCATATCCCCCGGCACTCACAATTATCCCAGACAGGATCAATATCGTGAAAAGTGGACAACCTTTTATCATCTGCCAAAGTTTCTTCATCTGCCCACCTCCTAAAATCTAAAGTAAAGGAATGGATTTGACCCACCCTTAGCTATCTGATATACGCAGAACCAGAACAGCGCCAGCATCAGCAATTTGCATATCCAGTTCTTGTAAAATCTCTCTATCAATTTTCTCGGCCACGGTGTACAGCATATAATACATATGAGAATGAGCCACCAATATGTGTGAACTGTCATCATCAGCTTATCCATAGCATGTATCGTAACAGATCCCTCTATGGTCATTCCAAACATACGCCTCAAGTATAAAACCAGAAGTTTTAAGTCTGATATGTTAAATATTGTCCATGATATAGGTATGAGAAAGAACATATATATATGTCCCAGTATCTTGACCTTGTCAAACACCTTTCCAAGGAAAAGCTTCTCTATGAGCATAAAAACGAACAGGAACAGTCCCCATATAAGGAAATTCCAATCTGCACCGTGCCACAGTCCTGTAAGCATCCACACTGTGAACATGGCAAGCACCATCCTGGCCTTACCCTTTCTGTTGCCGCCCATCGGGATGTATACATATTCCCTGAACCAACGTCCCAGAGTCACATGCCAGCGTCTCCAGAAATCAGTGAGAGAATGCGACATATATGGATCAACAAAGTTCTCCGGAATCTTAAAACCAAGTATAAGCCCGATTCCTATAGCCATGACTGAATAACCCATGAAATCAAACAGCAGCTGGAATGAATAGCCCCATGAACCAAGCCATGCCGTGACCGTGTTGATACCAAAAGGTCCAACCGTCTGAACATCATTCCACAGACTGGCTATCTTGTTTGCCAGCAGCACCTTGTATGCAAGACCCAGCACGAACAATGTCGCACCGCGCTCTATATCGTCTGCCTTTGTCTCTCTGTTATCAAGTTCAGGCTTAACCTCATCATAGTTGACAATTGGTCCCGCAATAAGCTGAGGAAACATACTCACATATGTTCCAAACTTGATGATACTCTTGTCAGCCTGATACTTCAGCCTGTACACATCAAATATATATGAAGTTATCTGGAAAGTATAGAAACTGATTCCGAGCGGCAGTGTTACCGCCACACTGTCAAATATCTTCGTACCCGCGGCGGTGTTGACTATCTCTATAAAGAAATTGATATACTTAAATATAAACAGCATACCGAAATCAAACACCATGGCAACCGCAAGCCAGCAGTTTCTCTCAAATGAACAGTCAATCTCGGAATAAACCTCAATATCGTAGAATCTCTTAATTCGCCTCGCAACAGAATAATTGAAAACTATAGAAAACATCATCAAAAATACGTATATGGGCTCCCCATACGCATAAAAAATAAGGCTGCCAAGCAGCAAAACCACGTTCCTGTATTTAGGCTTTGTGACAAAATATATAAGCAAAAATATAGGCAGGAATCTAAATAAGAACTCCATGCTCGAAAAAACCATGACATACTCCTTAAATCTAATAATTAGTCAAATGTGAGTATAATGACTTTTTACACTTATGTCAACCGACACAATCCCTATTATTTCTTAAATAAACTACAGTTTTCAGTATCATTTTTGCCTACCACTATATATGGGGGCTCTCGTTTCTTCTGCCACAAACCGGGGTCAGGCACCCTCCACCACTTTAACGCACGAAAGGGTGCCTGACCCCTTTGGTATGGCACAAAAAACTGCGCAGGCCTTGATCAGCCTGCGCAGTTATACCTCGTATCTTTATTCGATTTATAAATAATCCTGTGGATTAACATACTCGCCATTCAGGAATACTGAGAAGTGGCAATGCGTTCCTGTGGAATATCCTGTGGAACCTGCATATGCTATGGTCTGTCCCTGTGATACCACATCTCCAACGCTTACAGCCAGTGAAGAGTTGTGAAGGTACATTGTAACAAATCCGTTGCCGTGATCTATCATGACATAGTTACCACCACTCTCGCCCCACTCGGCTACTGTAACTACTCCAGAGTCCGCTGCAAGGATGGCATCTCCATATCCACATCCTATGTCAAGACCTCTGTGCCATGTACTTGCACCCGCTGTAGGAGCATCTCTTGGACCATATGTATCTGTGATAACACCGCCTGTGGAAACTGGCCATATAAACTGACCTGTACCTGTCGTTGAACCGCCACTGCTGCCACCGCCATTATCATCACTGCCACCACCATTGTCATCATTGCTGCCGCCACCATTGTCGTCGTTGTCGCCGTTATTATTGTTGTCTTCCACCTGCTGCTGTTGCTGCTGCTTCTGCTCTTCCTGCTGCCTCTTTAGTTCTGCCTCTCTGGCTGCTGCCTCCTGTATGGCTATATTCGCCAGTTTATCATCGAGATCCGATGCTTTCTGCGCAAATTCTGCCGCTATAGCCTGCTGAACTGCAACGTCTCCGCTGTACTTGTTGATCTCATCATTCTTCTGAGTTATGACATCATCAAGATCACTCTGCTTCTGCTCCAGATCAGCCTTCACTGTCTCAACATCAGCAAGATCCTTCTCCAGGGTCTTCTCATAAGATGCTATATCATTCTTGGTCTTCACAAGCTTGTTGAGCTGCTTCTGATCATATGAACTGATCTGGTCAACATACTCAGACTTATTCAGGCTATCCTCAAATGAAGCAGATGACAAAAGAGCATCTATATACTCAACATCACCCTCCTCATAGAGGTACTGTATTCTCTTCTTCATAGCCTCATACTGGTTGTCCTCGCTCACCTGAGCTGCAGCCAGCTTCTTCTGTGTATCGTCAATCTCTGCCTGAAGGTCTGACGCCTCCTGCTTTTTCTCTACGATCTGTACGCTGATATCAGTCATCTGTGCATCCAGCTCTGTCACCGTCTTCACAAGACTGTCTACCTGCTTCTGATACTTTGCCGCATTCGCCTCAGCCTCAGCCTGCCCAGCCTCAGCCTCATCCTTCTGCTGCTGAACATCTTCCTTTGTCTCCTCAGCGTATACTGCAAACTGTGGCGTGTTAAATGCCGGTGTCAGCGATAAAAGAAGAGCGCCTGCAGTAACAAGAGCAACCCTTGAACCGCTTCTCTTCAATGTATATAAACTCATCTTCATCAGTCATGCCTCCTAATCGCATATTCTCAAATAAGTTTGTTCTATGTTAAACTTGTTTACTCAACATCATATATCCAAATCCCATCAATCTCCCCACTCGCCGATAGTATATCACACAATGCCCTCAAAAAAAATCAAACTTTCTGTGAACTTTATGTCATCACACTCTCAGATGTTTTCTCGTTGTCAGTATACTTCCAACCAGACCAACGCCTACTCCAAGTATGAGTCCCACCG
>CAKQQK010000008.1:0-50266 GCA_934270935.1 uncultured Coprococcus sp.
TACCAAGATCTCAAAGGTTAATATCTACTATGATCTTGATCTGGATGAGGCTTCACTCAAGACTGAGAAGCCTGTTCCACCAACATATGACAGTACAAAGGATAAGATGATTCTGTCATATGATACGATCGGTGGTAAGAAGGTAAGTGAATACACGAACAATATCACTGATGTTGTCAGAGACGGCGACAAGAGAGGTGATAAGACAGTAGACCTCAGACCAGATGATTCTTATTTTGCAGCATATGATGGTACACATACATACATCATTGTTGAGGTAGAGTATGTAGGAATGAAAGCTCCTGTATACACTATCATAAGAGTTAAGGCATCAGATCCTCTGTTTGATCTGACAGACAATACTATCAACGTCCCAGCACTTGACGATTTCATTGCTGAGAAGAAGGATGTATTCGCATAGGATATAAAAGTATTGTAAATAATAAAAATTCAGGAAGCCGGGTTTATTGCCCGGCTTCTTTTGTGTTATACTGTGAGCTGGCAGGAATTATTTTGGAGGATGAAAGATGATTATAAATGGAAAAACAAGATTACTCGGACTTCTAGGTGATCCGGTAGAACATACTATGTCGCCGCTTATACATAATACTCTTAGCGATATACTGGGGATAAATGAAGTATACGTTCCCTTTCACACACAGAGAGAAGGACTTGCATCTGCAGTTAAGGGAGCATATGAACTCAACATACTTGGAATGAACGCCACAGTTCCACACAAGAACGAGGTTATGGACAGTCTTGTGGATATAGATGATGGTGCTAAGGCCATAGGTGCGGTGAACACCCTTGTGAGAGTGGATGGTGGTTATAAAGGCTACAATACAGATATGCTTGGATTGTCAAGGGAGCTTGATGTGTATGGTATAGATCTGGCTGGACAGAAGACCGTCATACTCGGAGCCGGTGGCGCTGCAAAGGCTGTCGCCTATATGTGCATGAATAAGGGGGCAGATGAGGTTTTTATACTTAACAGGACTCTTGAAAAGGCACAGGTCATAGCGGAGGACATGAATAAGCATTTTGGAAGAGACGCGGCATGTGCCATGAACCTCAGTGATTATGACAGGCTTGACAGTGAGGATGGATATATAGTCTTTCAGTCTACATCCATAGGACTAGCTCCTGGATGTGAGGATGTTGTCATAGATGATGAATCATTTTATAAGAAGGTCAGGGTTGGAGTGGATCTCATATATAATCCGTTTGAGACGAAATTCATGAGACTTTGCAGGAAAGCAGGGGCCACAGCATATAATGGGCTCAGAATGCTGCTATACCAGGGAATCATAGCGTATGAGTTGTGGAATGATATCACTATATCCGAGGATGTCGCTGATATGGTGTATGACAGACTTTTGAATGTGGTCAGGGGCAACGTCATACTCATCGGTTTTATGGGATGCGGAAAAACAACTGTTGGACATGCACTTGCAGAAAAACTTTCTTATGGATTTCTGGACAGTGACGAGTACATAGAGGAGAAAGAGGGATGTTCCATCAGTCAGATGTTTGCAGATAAGGGTGAGGGATATTTCAGACAGCGAGAGACTGACACCTTAAAAGAACTGAACAGGACACTTTCACATGCGGTTCTCTCAACCGGAGGAGGACTCCCGATGCGCGAGGAGAACGTGGATGAACTCAGAAAACTGGGTACAATAGTGTATCTTGATGTCACCCCGGATGAGGTGGTAAACAGGCTTGCTGGAGATGATACAAGGCCTCTCCTTCAAGGCGATAATGTGGAGGAAAAGGTCAGAAAACTTCTGGATGAGAGAAGGCCTGTATATGAGGCAGCCGCAGATGCAGTGATACCGGTCACTGGCATAGAGGTTGACGACATAGTGGCTGAGATATTAGAGGTAATCAGATAGTTAGAATCATATAATTAGATTTAGATGACTGGATTTAGATGATTGGATTTAGATGATTGAGTTTAGATTATTAGATTTAGATTATTGAATTTAGACTATAGAATTTAGATGATTGGATCTAGATGACTAGTTTAGATGTTTAGATTTCGGTATTTAGATTCAGATAATTCGCTTGGTTATTAAATTTGTATATTCAATATAGACAGAATCTGTAATTTATCGAAGAGAATAGATATTTAGAATAGGTGTTTAGAATGATTATTATTTAGTATGGAGGTTGACATAACATGGATGCAGGCAGAATGACATATAGGATCGAACAGATCATGAATGAAAAAAATCTGGATGCCATCATAGTGACAGATCAGTACAGTATGAGATATATAGCTTCCTACAGGGGTGAGGGAGTGGTAGTCTATTCAAGGACGGGCAGATATGTGATAACTGACTCCAGATACACAGAGCAGGTGGAGCGTGAATGCCCTGATTATCATTGTGTAGATATAGCCGGTAAGGGTTATGTGAAATGTATCAGAGAAGCACTTGATGTATGTGCAGGTAAAGGTCATATAAGAGCCGGCTTTGAGAATTACAGTATCAGTTTCAGGCAATATGCGGAGTATTCAGATGGACTTGAGAATGTGGAGCTCGTCGGAGTTGATGGGGCACTTGATGCATTGAGAGAGGTGAAGACCGAGGATGAGATCGAGAAGCTCAGGACTGCCGAGTCTATAGGAGATGAGGCGTTTACACATATCCTTGGATATTTGAAGCCTGGCATCACGGAGAGAGAAGTCGCACTTGAACTCGAATACTATATGAAGAAGAACGGAGCAGAGGGACTCAGCTTTGATACCATCGCTGCTTCGGGCAGGAATTCATCTATGCCGCATGCGATACCAACCGATAAGAAGCTTGAGGATGGGGATTTTCTCACCATGGATTTTGGATGCCTGTATGAGGGGTATTGCTCGGATATGACCAGAACCGTAGCTATAGGACATGCCACGGACAGCATGAGAACTGTATATGAGACTGTTCTTATGGCTCAGACTGAATCAATGAAGATGATAAAGGCGGGAGTACCTTGCAATGAGGTGGACGCTGTTGCAAGGCGTATCATTGCAGATAAGGGATATGGCAATTGCTTTGGACATGGACTTGGACACTCGGTTGGATTGTTTATTCATGAGAATCCAAGATTTTCTCCAAAATGCACAGATGTGCTCAAGGCAGGAATGGTGATAACCGTTGAGCCTGGAATTTATCTCCCTGGCCAGTTTGGTGTCAGAATAGAGGATCTTGTGGCTGTCACTGAGAATGGTTTTGTGAATCTCACACATTCAGAAAAGAAGCTGATAGTAATATAGATCTGCCAGGAGGATATCGGATGAGGATTAATAAAAAAAGCTGCGGTTTGTGGTGGTATATAGGTGCATTTGTGCTGTCAGTGATGCTTTATATGGCGGTGATGGTTGCTGAGAAAGCGTATCCATTTGGCAGCAGGTGTTTTCTGACGGATGATGCATATGTCCAGTACAACACGATGCTGAGGACTCTTATAAATTATGTACACAGCAGTGATAAGTCCTTCGTGCTGTGGAACAGTGGCATGGGGACAGATTTTTATCTGAATGCGCTTTACTATATGATGAGTCCTTTTAATATCATAGCGGTCATACTTGGAAGCCGTTATGTGGAGCTCTCACTTATACTGATCATAGTTATAAAGAGTTCACTTATACCGGTTACTGCGCTGTATTATTTCAGACACACCGGTATAGCAGGTGATTCGGGCCATGACTTGCCTAAAAGAGATCTGATACGTTTCTGCTGTGCCATGTCATGGGGACTGTGCGGTTATATCATGGCGTATGGGCAGAATATTATATGGCTCGACGCGCTTATCATGATGCCGCTCATAGCACTTTGTGTCGAGAAAATTAATGAAGAAACAGGATTTAAGGGATATGTGATACTACTTGCACTTACATTTGTGGTGAATTTTTATTATTCATTCTACGTGTGTATGTTTATAGTCCTGTATTATATTCTCCTGGAAAGAGACAGCTGGAAGCGGTTTATATTGGGGGCACTAAAGCTGGCGGGATTGTCGGTTCTTGCGGTGTGTATTGCGGCTGTGGTGCTTGTGCCCGCAGCGTTATGTGTCATGAAAGCTGGAAATACATCTCTTGACAATTCACAGATCCTTAGTATATGGGGAGATCTGGGAGATTACATAGTGTCGTTTTTCCCATTCAAGGAGATCACAAATGGATATCTGTACAATAACAATAATTACTGCGGAACGGTAGTGGTTCTGCTTCTGTGCGTGTTCATAGTTGGATGTAGGGTGTCAGCGAAACAGAAAGCGAAATATATAACAGTCATGGCGCTGTTTATGCTGGCGGCTAATTTCCTGCCACTCAACTACGTATTACATGGATTTGTGGTGACACATGGAACCGGGAACAGATTTGCAGTTATACTTACCTTTGTGTTAGTGATCGCTGCATACAGAATGCTTTTGGAGATAGAACAGCTGAAAGTGGTGTATGTCATTGCCGGCGGGTTTATGTCGGCCGTCATATTTGCGCTTTCATTCACCGGCAGCAGCAGGATGCAGGAGGCATTTTGTTATGTGACATTTCTGCTGGTACTTGTTATGGATATCATATTGCTTGTTCTGGCAGCGAAAAAGAGTATACGCACAGCTACGGCTGTTATGATCATATGTGTGCTGTGGATAGCAGAGCTTTCAGGTAATATGGTCTATACCATGAAGAACAAGGCAAATGAAGGTGATATGATAGACAACATACGCCTGTCAGAGTGGGAGGCGGAATACAATCTTCTGAATACATATGACGATGTGAGAAAGACGGCTATAGTCAACGACAATTACACACCTGCTTCAGAGGTGAACTGGTATTCATCTATGATAAATGGCTATTACGTAAATGCGTTTGCTTCGATGGGACTGTCTCATTTTGATAATGTGGAGTGCGTATATGACGGTGCGACACCGCTTACGGCTATGATGTATAATGTGAGATATGTATTGACGAACTCAACGAATACAAACGGAGGCTATCATCTATTGGATGGGCAGTCAAAGTATAATGTGTATGAGGCAGACGAGCTGGCAGACTTTGGTTTCATGGTTTCTGATGAGATAGAAAACTGGAGGGCTGATGGGACAGCTGCAGAGAATCAGTCGGATTTTATCTCCGCTGGATTTGGAAGAGCGCTGGGAAATGTATCAGGCGGGCAACTAATGGAGATCATTACATGGGGGAATATCGGATACGATGTATCAAAAAGCCTTGGCATGACATACAGGTATCTGGGCAGTACCGGCAGGGGAATTGATGAGACATGGAATTTTGGCGAGTTTGAGAGAACTGGAGTTGGTGAGTATGTATATTCTGGCACCAGTACCCAGTACCATGCGTGTATACAGCTGAAATTCACAGCGGATAAAGATATGGATCTATATGTATACAGCGCCGATAACAGAGACCAGGCTGTAACAGTGTATATAGACAAAAAAGTATCTTCTGAGGTTATGTATACATCATCGGGACAGCTGGTATATGGCGGTCATGTAAAAAAGGGTCAGAGTGTCAAGGTGTCAGTCATAGGCGGCGCATCAGTGGGAGAATATGCGAATAAGAAAATTGAACTATATAGTTTTAACACAGAACTATTTGACAAAGTTAAGCCTTATATAACGGACGAGACGTTGAAGATCAATCAATATTCGGGTAATACATTCACTGGGCACGTGACAGCGAAAAGAAATGGGATACTCTATATGGCATTCCCGTACAGCGATGGAATTACGGTATATGTTGACGGCCAGAAGACACAGAAACTGATTCTTGGAACCGGAAACATGGGTGTGAAGCTTGACGAGGGGGAGCATGATATAAGGTTAGAGTATCACACGCCGGGGCTTAAGGCTGGAATAGTGATCAGCTGTGCGGGCATTATAATGTTTGTTCTGATCGGTGTGTATTTGGGCAAAAAGAGAAAACCTGCAGATGATGAAAAACTATTATAGTCAGCTGATAGAAGAGCGTAGGTAAGGGACTTAGGTTAAGGAATACAGTAAGGGATACATTAAGGTCAAAAAGTAGTTGAAAAATTATTTCATATATTATAAAATGTGACAAGAAGTTTACATCTTTAAGGAGGATAAGATAGTTATGGCAGAGATGATCTCAGCAGGCGATTTTAGAAACGGCGTTACAATCGAATTCGAAGGAAATATTTATCAGATTATAGAGTTCCAGCATGTTAAGCCAGGAAAGGGTGCAGCTTTCGTTAGAACAAAGCTCAAGAACATCAAGAATGGTGGTGTTGTAGAGAAGTCATTCCGTCCAACAGAGAAGTGCGAGAAGGCACATATCGAGAGAAAGGATATGCAGTATCTGTACAATGACGGTGATCTTTACTACTTCATGGATCCAGAGACATACGATCAGATTCCTATCAGCTCAGCAGCTATAGGTGATTCACTGAAGTTTGTCAAGGAGAACGAGCTCTGTAAGATCTGTTCACACAACGGCAACGTATTTGCTGTAGAGCCACCTCTCTTTGTAGAGCTGGTTATCACAGAGTGCGAGCCTGGTGTAAAGGGAGATACAGCTACAGGCGCTACAAAGCCATGTACAGTTGAGACAGGTGCACAGGTTTCAGTACCTCTCTTCGTAAACGAAGGCGATACAATCAAGATCGATACACGTACAGGTGAGTATCTTTCAAGAGTATAATTATACATTGTATATAAGTTTTTTAAGAGACCCGGGTCTGCGTTTTGCGGACCCGGGTCTTTTTTTGATGGCTTATCGGAGTTTATAAATATGTAGTAGAATCCGGAAGGCTGGGATATACCACCAGCCAAGCTGGAAAATCGCAGGTTCTATTCCGCCCATATTGTGAATATATTTTCTATGTAGGTGTATTAACAGGATCATAAAAAGAGGACAATACTTATGTGTGGAGAGGATATATTGCATATTCTGCCGATCAGGATCAGGTGTATGGTTGAGAAGCTTGGGCTTGATTATGCAAAATTGTGGGAGATAAGGCTGAGAGTGAACAGTCCGTTTATATTAAGGTATGAGGATGCAGAGATATATGTGAGCGGGCAGGGACAGCGTGTGGATAACATGAAGCAGGCATATATAGTGACTGCCAGGGATGTGAATGATACCCTGGAGTGCGTCTGCAACCACTCTCTGTATGCCTATGAGGATGAGATAAGACAGGGATTTGTCACAGTCTGTGGCGGACACAGAGTAGGAGTTGCAGGAAAGATTATTCTTGACGGTACAAGGATAAAGTGCATAAGGCACATCTCATTTTTGAATATAAGGGTTGCTCATGAGATCAAGGGATGTTGTGAGCCTGTGCTGCCCTATATATACGCAGATGGCAGGCTGCTCAGTACACTGATCGTTTCTGCTCCGTGCCACGGCAAGACAACTCTTCTTCGGGACATGATCAGAGTGGTGTCGGACAGGGGGACAACTGTCGGTGTTGTGGATGAGAGATCAGAGATTGCCGCATGCTACAAGGGAATTCCTCAGAATGATGTGGGGATGAGAACTGATGTACTTGACTGCTGTCCAAAAGCCGCAGGAATGATGATGCTGGTGAGGACTATGGCTCCGGAGCTCATAGCGGTGGATGAGATAGGTGGTCCGTCCGATGTGGATGCTATATTCGGAGTGGTAAACTGTGGGTGCAGGCTGCTTGCCACTGCACATGGATATTCTATCGATGATGTGAGAGAGAGGGCAGGCATCAGACGCCTTGTGGAGAACCGGATATTTGACAGGTATGTTGTCCTGGGCGGGGAGAGAGCAGGGCAGGTATCTGATATATTTGACGGTCAGGGCAACAGGATGTGCTGGTGCGAACAGGGGGAGTGAGCATATGCTTAAGATTGCCGGATGTTTTCTTGTCATATATGCATCGTTCATGATAGGACATGCCGTGGGGCAGTATCATGGAAGAATGGTGAGGGAACTGGAGGAGATACTTTTATTTATAAGAATCATAAAGGGACAGATTGCATATGCCGGCACTGAGCTTCCGGAGCTTATGGCTGACAGTGCGGACAGACTGAACGGAACAGTTAAGATATGGGTCAGTGATATGGCATCACAGTTGGGGAATACAGGTGACAGATCCTTTTTTGATATATGGGATAGGTCTATGGGAATCCTGAGAGATCTGAGTGCGCTGAAGGCTGATATGCTGGATGATGTGGACAGACTTGGCAGGATACTTGGCGATATGGATGTGGAGGCTCAGTTATCGCGTATGGAACTGGTGGAGAATATACTTGAAGACAGATATGAGAGAGAGAAGAGCAGAGACAGCGGAATATGCAGATTGTCAAATTCTCTTGGTATACTTGGGGGAGTGTTTGTCGTCATCATGCTGGTTTGAACCCGGCTGTGGATGGCAGGTGTGGGATATATATACATTTGCTGTGTATGAGAGGGGGGAAAGACAGTGACGATCCAGATCTTGTTGAAAATCGGAGCCGTGGGTATATTGATCGCCTTGCTCAATCAGATACTCAAACATTCCGGCAAGGAAGAACAAGCATATCTGCTCAATCTCGCCGGACTTATAATCGTGTTGTCATGGGTCATTCCTTACATAAATGATCTTTTCAGTGAGATTATGGATCTTGTAAATATAGGTGGTTAGAAGGAGTGCATATGGATTATGAATCTTATAGCAATAGCATTTTCAGCGGTGGTAGTCGTTCTGATAGCGTTGAAGATAAAGGATGCGGATGCCGGCTATGGCACTCTGGTATCCATAGCCGGATGCGCTATGATCATGTATTTTGTTGTCAGCAAGTTCAGTCAGATAACGACATACATAGATAAGATCATGGACTATGTGACGCTGAATGTGACATACATAGATATTATACTGAAGATGATAGGCGTGGCATACATATGTCAGTTTTCAAGTGATATATGCCGTGATGCCGGGTATAATGCCATATCTACACAGGTTGAGATGGCGGGGAAGATATCGCTGATTCTTCTCAGTATACCGGTTCTCATGAGCGTTATAGATCTGGTGGTGAAGATTGTTGAGGGGTAGACTGGCTGCAGCTGCCCTGATGATGGTGGCGTTTTTTTGTGTGTGGCATGGAGGATTAACCACTGCGTATGCTGCGGAGGAAGATTCAGGCGCTGATCTGTGGCAGGGAGATGAATATGAATTCGATGAGCTAGACAGACTTCTGTCATCAAAGACGACCGTGACATTCAGTGAGATATATAATGCCATGAGGAACGGACAGATTGACGAGGCTATGGAAAATGCACTCAGGGCATTTACAGACAGTGTCGTATATGAACTGAGGACAAGCCGTGTGATCGCACTTCAGATTCTGGCGGTCATCATACTTGGAAGTACATTTGCACAGCTTTCCGGTAATATGGGTGAATATGTCATGGAGAACGGATTTATGGTCACATACATGGTGATCGTGTCACTGCTGCTTGGAGACTTTCTTGTGGTTCAGTCGATTGTAACTGACACGGTGGGAAATGTGACAGATTTTATGAAGGCATTTTATCCAATGTACGCTTCTTCAATATTGTATGTGCAGGGGCCGGAAAGCGCAGGGTATTCACAGTCGATCATAGTACTGGTCATATATATGTGTCAGAACGGGATAATAAAGATCATACTCCCGCTCATCAAGTGCAGCGGACTCATATCTCTGGTAAACAATCTGAACCGGGAGGATTATTTCTCACGGTTGGCAAATCTCATGAAGAGTATTGCAAAGTGGGGGCTTGGGACTATGTTTGCAGTGGTAACCGGCATAAATGTGGTGAAGAGTATGATAGCACCAGCCATGGATAAGGTGTCAAGAAATGGTGTTCTGAGAATGCTTGGAAAACTGTCAGGTATGTCTTCTGTGAGCGCTGTACTTGGGGTGATAGTCAGTACAGGACAGTTTATAAAAAACTGCATGGGGATGGCGTGTACGGTTGTGGTGGTGATCCTGGCGGCGGTTCCAATGATAAAGATTCTGGTGATCGTGTTCACACTTAGATGTATAGCAGCACTTGTGCAGCCCATCGGAGATAAGAGATATGCGGAAGGCGTGGGGGTGATGGCATCTTCTATAGAGATGATGCTCTGGGCATGTGGAATAAGTGCGATGATGTTTGTGATCAGCATAGCCCTCATGACTATGAGTATATGACGGGCTGAGTGTTATAAGGGAGGAAACGCATGTTTGAGTGGATTAAGAATGTGGTTATATGCAGCATACTTTTTTCGGTGATGCTCCACATTGCACCGGATCCTAAAATGCGCAGATATATACAGACTGCAGTGGGTTTTGTGATGATAATTGTAGTGCTCACACCGGTGATAAAGCTTGTTGTGAGTGATGAACAGATCTTGTTTAATGTATATGAGGAGTCAATTGGGCTGGAGATAGAAGCCGATGATGATGACGTGTATGTAAGGTCGATGGAACAGGTCATAGAGCAGTTTATTGCAGACAGATATGGGGTGTATGTAAAAGCTGATATAGTATTGACTGAAAATATGGAGATAGACAGTATCGGTATTTCCGTTGATTACAGGGAGATGAACGGGAAGGGAATATCAACGAATGAAAATGATTTCAGAGGAATAGCAGATGCTGTGTCAGCTGAATATGGCATATCAACGGACCGGATAATTATCATGTGATGGGCGGTGTATGACAATGGATTTAAAAGGAATACTAAAAAGCAGCAACAACAGAATGTATAAGTTGCTGCTTATTTTACTTGCAGGGATATGTCTGATGATCGTGGTGTGGCCTGTCTCTAAAAAGCAGGATGAAGATACAGGAACGGACGGCCGGTCCTACACCAAAGGCGAAGGATACGCCGCGGATGACGTCACGACAGATTCTGAAAATAACGATGCGGAAACCGGGATGACTGCCACTGCTGCATATGCTGAGAATATGGAAAAGCGTCTTACAGATATGCTGAACAATATGAACGGTATATCGGACGTGAGTGTGATGATAACAGTTAAAGACAGTGGGGAGAAGGTGGCGTTAAAGGACAGGAGTACAAGCAAAAGTGAGGGCAGCGGCAGCAGCCAGAGCAGTGTTACGGAGGACACGGTTATACGTGATGATGGAAGCCTTAAGGAACCTTATGTGACCAAATACAATGAACCTGAGATAGAGGGAGTGGTCATATGCTGCCGTGGTGCGGAAAATGGCGAGACAACGCTGAATATTACAAATGCTGTTCAGGCATTATTTGATGTTCCCGTGCATAAAATTGTGATATTAGAAGCAAATTAATGTGGAGGGCTTTATGAAGAAAGTATTTGGCAGGAACAGGCTTGCAATCATCGCTCTGGCTGTTATGATCGGTGTGGCCGGTTATATGAGCTTTGCAGATGCGGGAAAGGACAAGAAGAAATCCGATAAGAAGGAGAAAAAGCAGGTTGAGGTCCTGAATTATGAGGATCTTACTGATGGAGCTGTATCTGAAAATGCAGATCTGGTAATGGAAGAGGATACTGATACAGCAGCCGGTGAAGATGTGGCAGATGCGGGAAATACGCTTGAGGACGGGCAGATAGGAGATATGGAGCTGAATGGATCTGAGAGTGAGATTGGCGATGCGGTTCTCACAAGTGCACAGGTGACAAGCAACATGGCTGCAGCCAAGCTGACCAGGGAGCAGAGCAGATCAAAGAGCAAGGAGGCACTTATGGATGTCATAAGCGATGAGGCACTTAGCGATGATGCCAAGAAGGAGGCCGCAGATACATACGTTAAACTCAGCGACAACATTGAGAAGGAGACGGATGTGGAGACAGTGCTCGCTGCAAAGGGGTATCAGGATGCAATAGTTACAATAAGTGACGACGCAGTGGATGTATCTATTGGAACTGTGTCATTAAGTGAGACAGAAAAGGCTCAGATAGAGGATATAGTGACAAGAAAAACGGGATACGATATAAGCAGGATAGCGATATCCCTGGTCGGAAGCAAGTAATCTGTCTTATATCTCAGATACTTGCAAAATGCCTGTCATGATATTATAATGTGTTCAATATACTACTTGGAGTCTGTCTATGGTTATGCCCTGATGAGGATCATCAGGGAGATGGACAGACACATGACAGAGGATGCAATATAGAGAAAGATATTATACGATTGCTATAAATATAGCGGGAGGTAGAATTATGAGTGATACAGTGAATGTGAATGAAGACATCGCAGTTCAGGATGGTTCATATAATATAGAAGAGAATAACTCTCTGGGCAAAGTGCAGATAGCTGATGATGTGGTTGCTATCATTGCCGGACTTGCAGCAGGTGAGGTGGAAGGTGTATACAGACTTACAGGTAATCTTCCAAATGAACTTGCATCAAGACTTGGCAAAAAGAATCCAGCAAAGGGTGTCAAGGTGGAACTGCTCCCAGGCAAAGTTAAAGTGGAACTTGCGATAGAGGTGCTGTATGAGTATAGTATCCCATCTGTATCAGGACAGGTACAGGACAAGGTTAAGCAGGCTATTGAGACTATGACAGGTCTTATGGTTGAGGAAGTGAATATAAGGATTGCAGGCGTCCGTGTGGGCGATGGCAAGTAAGTATCAGGATAAGTGGCGAGAACTGACGTTCAAACTGACAGTGGAGAGGAAAAAATGACAAGAAGAGAGATAAGAGACAAGATATTTAAGATAGTGTTTACAGCAGAGTTCAATACCCTGGACGAGATGAGAGACCAGATAGATCTCGCATTTGACACAGAGATGCCAGGTGATGAGGAGGATGATCCATTGCTGTATGCATCTGTATCTGACAATGACAGACAGTATATAACAGACAAAGTTATGGACATCATGTCCAGAAAGGATGATATAGATAAAACAATATCAGAGATATCAGAGGGCTGGAAGCTCCCACGTATAGGCAAGGAGGAACTTGCGATATTGAGACTGGGCGTGTATGAGGTTATATACGACAGTTCGATACCTGAGAAGGTAGCTATCAATGAGGCTGTTGAGCTGTCAAAGAAATATTGCGATGCGTCTGCAAGCAAATTTGTGAATGCGCTTCTTGCAAAGCTTGTCAAGAAGGATGACGCATCAGAGAAAGGAAGCAGCGATGCTGCAGAATAGTATATATACAGTCAAAGAACTCAACGAAAAGATTCAGGAGCTTGTGGCCGGTGAGCCGTGGCTTGGTAATCTGGGCGTTGAGGGTGAGATCAGCGGACTCGGAAGGGATAAAAGAGGACATATGTATTTTAGTCTCAAGGATCCCAGCGGAGTCCTGTCGGCTGTCATGTTTGCAGGAAAGCAGATGTATGGCCTGAAATTCGAGCCAAAGAACGGTGACAAGGTTCATGCGTTTGGACATATAGATGTGTTCGTCAGGGACGGAAAATATCAGCTCTATGTAGACAGGCTTGTGCGAGTGGGTGAAGGCGAAGTGAATGCCAGACTGGAAAAGCTCATCGCCAGACTTGACAGCATGGGGCTTTTTTCAGATGAGTATAAGAAGCCTATACCTTCATATCCGAGAAAAATCGGTATAGTGACAGCCGGTGCAAAGGCAGCCATAAGTGATATCAAAGCTGTAGCTAAGCGGCGGGATCCCTATGCCCAGCTCATATGTTATCCTGCAACGGTTCAGGGACAGTATGCCGCTGCGGATATATCAAGGGGTATCGAAGTGCTTGATTCCATGGGATTGGATGTGATAATAGTCGGAAGAGGCGGAGGTTCCAGGGAGGACCTGTGGGCATTCAATGAGGAACAGGTCGCATGGGCTATATTCAACGCCGAGACTCCGATCATATCAGCCACAGGTCACGAGATAGATACAACGGTTGCTGACATGGTTGCAGACAGGAGAGAATCCAATCCGTCAACAGCTGTGATGCATGCGCTTCCAGTAATGGCTGATGTGGTGGCGGATTTTGACAGCAGATGCCAGTACCTGACCACACTGATGAGGAACAGGTACGCCGGTATGGTGAGGACAGTGGCCGGATATGAGAGACAGATAAAACTGCTGGGGCCGGAGGCAAAACTTACGTCACAGCTTGAAAAAATCAAAGATATAGAAGAGTTCATGAGCAAGGCGCTGCGTGACAAAATTCACATCACAGCTGACCGGTTGAATCAGGACGGTGACAGGCTTGACAGAGCGGTTCTGAGAAAGTATGAACTTCGGGCAAATGTGCTGGCAGTGATGACGGAGAAGATACATGGACTGTCTCCTACTGCAAAGCTGATTAACGGATTTGGATATGTGGAGTCATGCGGTAAACCGGTGAGATCGGTGAACGATGTCAAACAGGGTTCTGAGATAGAACTCACTTTGCATGATGGAAAGATACAGGCCGTCGTAAGTGGTGCGGCGGAACAGGAGGAATAGATATGGCAGAAAAGACACAGGGTGTTTCGGATGGACTTGGAGATATGTCCATTGAAGCAGCGCTGGGAAGACTAGAGGAGATAGCTGCTATTTTGGAGAATTCACAGACGGGACTCAAAGAATCTCTGGATGTGTATTCAGAGGGAGTACAGCTCATTAACAGATGTAAGAATTATCTGTGTGATGTGGAGAAAGAGATGATAATGCTTACAGGTCAGGAGGAAACATGACAGAGATGAATACCGCAGCTTTGCCAGAGAATATAGAAGATCAGATCCGTGACAAGGCGGATGAAGTGAGTCGTATAGTTGAGGCTTTTCTGCCGGAGATAACAGGATTCCCGAAGACGGTATGCGAGGCCATGGCCTACTCTGTGGAGGCTGGAGGTAAGAGGCTGCGTCCTATGCTTATGCAGGAGACTTTCAGGCTGTTTGGAGGAAGATCGGATGTGGTGAAGCCGTTTATGGCAGCCATAGAGATGATACATACATACTCTCTGATACATGATGACCTTCCGGCACTTGATAATGATGATTACAGAAGGGGAAGAAAGACATCACATGTTGTGTTTGGTGAGGCGATGGCCATATTGGCCGGTGATGCACTCCTGAATTATGCATATGAGACTGCATGCAAAGCTTTTGCCATGGATACTGATGTGAAGAAGGTTGCGGACGCGCTGTGTGTGCTTGCGAGAAAGCCGGGAATATATGGCATGATAGGCGGTCAGGTCGTTGACGTCGAGATGACAGGAAAGCAGCTCACAAAGGAGCAGCTTGAGTATGTGTATGAGAATAAGACTGGTGCACTTATTGAGGCATCTATGATGATAGGAGCTATCCTGGCAGGGGCGGATGAAGAGCAGATAAAGGCTGTGGAGAAGATCGCCTCGGATGTGGGAATGGCATTCCAGATACAGGACGATATCCTGGATGTGTGCGGTGACAGCGCCATACTTGGCAAGCCGACATTTAGTGATGAGGAAAACGGCAAGGTTACATATGTCACGATACATGGAGTGGATGAGTCGAGACGGTATGTAAGGGAGCTGTCGGAGAGAGCAGTAAGAGAATTGGAAGAGATGGACGGAGACAATGAGTTCCTTAAGGAGCTTGTGATCTGGCTGGTTGGCAGACAGAGATAACATCCGGCCAATGGTGTGCGTATGAATATACTGGATAAAATAAATCAGGAAAATGATATAAAGAACATTGACAGAGAAGATCTGCCGGAACTGGCGGATGAGATAAGGGAGTTTCTGGTGTCACATGTAAGTGAGACAGGTGGTCATCTGGCACCGAATCTTGGATGCGTAGAGCTGACCATAGCTCTTCACAGGGTGTTGGATTTCCCTAAAGATAAGCTTATATGGGATGTGGGACATCAGTCCTACGTCCACAAGATACTGACTGGCAGAAAGAATGATATGTCAAGCCTCAGACAGTTTGGGGGAATGTCGGGATTTCCTAAAAGCAGTGAGAGTCCGTGTGATTCTTTCAATACAGGTCACAGCTCTACCTCAATATCTGCTGCTCTTGGCATGGCCTGTGCCAGAAGCATAAAAGGTACTGATGAGAAGATAGCAGCGGTTATTGGAGATGGATCATTCACCGGCGGAATGGTGTATGAGGCCATGAATAATATGGCAGATATAAAGACAAGCTGTCTGGTCGTACTGAATGACAACAACATGTCCATAGATCAGAATGTAGGAGGAATGTCGACATATCTCAGTAAACTCAGAGTTGGGCAACAGTACAACGACTTTAAGGGCAACGTTGAGAAGCTTCTCATGAAAATCCCTGTTGCAGGAGAACATCTTGCCAAGGGCCTCAAGAAGTCTAAGGATTCTATAAAACAGATACTCGTGCCGGGGATGTTTTTTGAAGAGCTTGGCGTGACGTATATAGGTCCTATAGATGGCCATGATATAGATGTCATGGAGGCCACATTCAGGAAGGCCCTACAGCTCGACAGGCCTATACTTGTTCATGTCAAGACTGTAAAGGGTAAAGGCTATGTACATGCCGAGAAGCATCCAAGTTATTTCCATGGCATTGAGCCGTTTGATATACAGACTGGAAGAATGTTGAGAGAGAAAAAAGCTATGACCAACACGGCAGTATTTGCCAGAAAGCTTGTGGAAATTGGCAGGAAGGATGGAAGGCTTGTTGCGATAACGGCAGCCATGGGAAAGGGCACAGGAGTGTCCATGTTTGCACAGGAGTTCCCTGATCGTGCGTTTGACGTGGGAATAGCTGAGGAACATGCTGTGACATTTGCTGCCGGACTTGCCGCATCAGGACTTGTTCCTGTCGTGGCTATATATTCGTCGTTCCTGCAGAGGGCATATGACCAGATACTCCATGATGTATGTCTGCAAAAACTTCATGTGATATTTGCGATAGACAGATCCGGACTTGTGGGTGCGGACGGAGATACACATCAGGGAATATTTGACACGGCGTTTCTGTCGCACATTCCGAATATGACGATCATTGCGCCGAAGAACAGATATGAGCTCACAAAGGCCATGGAGTGGGCGGTTGCCTATGATGGCCCTGTGGCAATCAAGTATTCAAGGGGCGAGGCTTACTATGGTCTTAAGAATGCAGCAGCACCTGTGGAATATGGGAAAAGTGAAGTGATACACCGGGGCAGCTGCGGCCTTGCACTTATCGCCGTCGGCAACATGGTCCATGAGACAGAGATAGTATATAATAAATACATTGAAGAAGGTGTGGATGTCACATTTGTAAATGCGAGATTTTTAAAGCCGATTGACGAAGAATTGATAGATGATCTCAGCCGGGATCACGACAGGATATTTGTGATTGAGGAAGGGATAAAGCACGGTGGTTATGGCAGCATGATAGAGGAGTATGTCGAGGAAAAACAGCTTCCGGTCAAGGTGACGACATGCGCCATAGAGGACAGTTTTGTCCAGCATGGAACCGTGCCACAGCTCAGAAAACTTCTGGGGCTGGATGCATCTTCTATATATGACAGGATCAAAGAGAATAATTGAGTAATTAGAATGAGTACAAATATATACGAGGAAAGCTGATGAAGAAGAGACTTGATGTGCTTCTGGTTGAACAGGGGCTTGCGGATTCCCGTGAGAAGGCGAAAGCGATAATCATGTCGGGGATTGTGTATGTTGACAATAATAAAGAGGATAAGGCCGGCACAACATTTGAGGAGACTGCAAAGGTTGAGGTGCGGGGCAATACTCTCAGATATGTGAGCCGTGGTGGTCTGAAACTTGAGAAGGCCATGAATAATTTTGGTGTGACGCTAGATGGCAAGGTGTGTATGGATGTCGGAGCCTCTACAGGTGGATTCACAGATTGTATGCTCCAGAACGGTGCGGTGAAGGTGTACTCGGTAGACGTGGGACATGGACAGCTTGCATGGAAACTCAGAAATGATGAGCGGGTTGTGTGCATGGAAAAGACCAATATAAGATATGTGACACCTGAGGATATAGATGACAGGGTAGAATTTGCATCTATAGATGTATCTTTCATATCACTCACGAAGGTTCTTCCAGCGGTTAAGGAGCTTCTGACGGAGAATGGAGAGATAGTATGTCTCATAAAGCCGCAGTTCGAGGCTGGCCGTGAGAAGGTCGGCAAGAAGGGCGTGGTCAGGGAACTGTCCACCCATATAGAGGTTGTGCAGATGATAGTTGATTATGTCAGAAATAACGGTTTCAGGACTCTTGATCTGAGTTATTCTCCTATAAAAGGACCGGAGGGCAATATCGAATATCTTCTGTATATGACAAAGGATGAGAGCAGGGAGAATGCTGAATTTGATATAAAAGCTCTGGTCAGTGAGTCCCACGATACGCTTAATAAATCTGTATAAAGGAGAGGACATGGAGGCATTTTACATAGTATATAACCCTGACAAGGATGACGATGCCCAGGTGTTGGCAAGGCTTCGGGATTATATACAGGAAAAAAACTGCGTGAGCGGATATATGGATTGTTACAGCTTCAGCGCTCTTGGCAAAGATGAGGTTGTCCGTGTGCTTTCCGGGTATGACTGCATACTTGTCCTCGGAGGTGACGGAACTCTGCTCAATGCGGCGTCCACGGTTAGTCATGTTGATATACCGCTGTTTGGGATAAATCTTGGAACAGTCGGATTTCTGACTGAGGGAGAGGTGACGAACCTTGCTGCCATCATGGAAAGGCTCTTATCTGACGACTTCTCTATTCAGGAGAGGATGATGATAAGGGGAAGTGTGAGATCCGGTGACAATGCTGTGCTGCGAAAGCGGGCGTTAAACGATATCGTCATAAGCAGAGCCGGATTTTCAAGACTGATAGGTCTTGATGTGTATGTGAATGGAAGCTTCCTGAATGCATATGAGGGCGATGGAATCATCATATCCACGCCTACAGGATCGACCGGTTACAATCTGTCTGCGGGGGGACCTATAGTTGATCCGATGGCGCAGCTTATGATAATCACTCCGGTTTGTCCTCATTCCCTCACATCCAAGAGTATTGTTCTTCCGAGTGATGCGGAGGTGTCTATAGCTATAGCGAAGAAGAGGAAGACACAGGAGACAGAGGCGATAGTTTCATTTGACGGCGGGAATGATCTGGAGCTTTCAGCTGGGGATATTCTTGATATATGTGTATCCAAAAGAACCACAAAGCTCATAAAGGCCAGTGATGTGAATTTCTACGAGATACTTAGAAATAAGCTTGGGGGAAAATAGCATGAAGCAAAAGAGACAGGCTATGATATTGGCTATAATCGAACAGTATGATATAGAAACTCAGGATGAACTGCAGGAGAAACTGGCGGAGGCCGGATTCAAGACAACTCAGGCTACAATCTCCAGAGACATAAGAGAGATAAATCTCACAAAAGTTGCAGTGGCAGGAGGCAGACAGAAATATACTCTGGGAAAACAGACAAACCACGAATCCATAGAGTCGTACAGGAAAGTGCTGAGTGCGGGAATACTGTCTATGGTTCCGGCGGAGAATCTTATAGTCATCAAGACGGTATCAGGCATGGCGATGGCTGTTGCAGCAGCACTTGACAATGTGGAGATAAATGGACTTCTCGGAAGTATAGCCGGCGATGATACTATATTTCTGGCAGTCAGAAGCCGTGATATGACAGACACGGTGATGAAAGCGATAGAGAAAAACAGGGGATGACAGCCCCTGGAACAGAATACATTTTATTTAATAAGATATAACATAAAAGTTATAGATAAAAGGCATGATATGTAGAGATTCTGTGTGACAACAGGAGGAAATGATGTTACTTAATGTACATATAAAAAACATTGCGCTCATAGACGATGCAAATGTGAATTTTACAGACAATCTCAATATACTGACCGGTGAGACCGGAGCAGGTAAATCCATAATCATGGGTGCGCTAAAGATAGGAATGGGAGACAAGCTTCCTAAGGATATAGTCAGGGAACAGGGAAAGGAAGGTTTTTGCCAGCTCCTGTTTCTTGTTGATGATGATCAGACAGCCGATCAGATCAGAGAGCTCGGCGTGAATCCGTCGGAAGATGGAGAGATACTCATAACCAGACGTATAGTTGGCTCCAGAACGATAAACACTATAAACGATATGGCGGTTACAGCGTCTAAGCTTAAAGAGGTGTCAGCACTTCTCATAGATATGCATACCCAGCATCAGCAGCAGACACTTATGAAGAAAGCGGAGCACATAAAGATCCTTGACAGATATGGCAGGGAGACTATAGACCCGGTCAAGGCTGAGGTTGCAGCATGTCATGGAGAGTATGTAAAGCTGAAGAAAGAACTTGATGAGCTTGCCATGGATGAGAGCGAGAGAAGCCGTAAGGTGGAATTCCTCAAATATCAGATATCCGAGATAGAGGCTTCCAACATAAAGCCTGGTGAGGACGAGGATGTAGAGCATCAGTACAATAAGATGGTGAACGCCAGAGATATAGTTGCCGCTGCATCCGAAGTGTACAGTGTCACAGGTTATGAGATGTCCTCATCGGCGGGCAGTGAGATAGGAAGAGTTCTCGGAACTATGCGGGGGATAAAGGATCTTGATGGAGAGATAGATGGACTTTACAGTCAGCTTGAGAATATAGATGCTCTTCTAAATGATTTTAATGTTGAACTCAGCAATTATATGCAGAGCCTGGAATTTGACGATGCCGAGTACAGAAGTGTGGAATCAAGGCTTGATGTGATAAATGACATAAAGGGAAAATACGGATCTTCGGTGCAGGATGTGTATGACTATCTTGAGAATATCAAGAAGGAATACGACAGACTCTCAGAGTATGATGAGTATATAGCTGATCTTTCGGGCAGAATAAAAAAGGCTGAGAAGGCTATGATGTCGGCGGCAGCAAGGCTCACAGATGAGAGAAAGAAGCAGGCTTCAAAGCTTTGCCGTGAGATAAGTAAAGCTCTGGAGGATTTAAGCTTTATGGAGGTCAGATTCGACATGGTATTCGATGAGCTTACGGAGTGCACGGCGAATGGAATTGACGATTGTTATTTTGTCATATCAACAAATGTAGGGGAGAAGATGAGACCTTTATATGAGGTCGCATCTGGCGGTGAGCTTTCGAGGATCATGCTTGCGATAAAATCATGTATGGCATCCGAGGACAATATCGGAACGCTTGTATTTGACGAGATTGATGTGGGAATCAGCGGCAGAGCGGCTCAGGCAGTAGCTGAAAAAATGGCAGTTATTTCCAGAAGTCATCAGGTTATAAGCATAACTCATCTTCCACAGATAGCAGCTATGGCTGACAGCCATTATCTGATAGAGAAGTCTGCTGAAGGCGGCAAGACAGTAACTCATATAGAGAGGCTCGGAGAGGAAGAATCAATCCTTGAGATCGCAAGACTTCTCGGCGGCGTAACCATAACAGATGCAGTTATGAGCAATGCCAGAGAGATGAAACAAATGGCAGAAAAGTCAAAAAATTACTGATATAAACAAGATCAAATAAAACATACTAAGAGTAATGGCGGGAGCTGTTACTCTTATTTTTGTTGTACAAGCTGAAAAAATGTTTTCAGGAGGGATTGCTTATGTTCAGATATAAAAAGTTATTGTCTTTTGTGATTGTGGTGGATCTCATACTGCTGGTGGGCGTATTTGTTTTGTGTATCCTGGCTGATGGAAATGGAGAAAATCAAAGCTCAGGTGCCAATGAGACCGGAGCTGATTATATGAGTGACATATGCCGTGACACGAGCCTCACAATGGAGAGAGGAGCACTGGCATCCGTTTCAAAGGAAAGTATCTTTGACGACGGTATATATGACAGGGCTGTCGTGCCATCCGGAGAGCCGGTTGGAATTTATATGAAGACAGATGGAGTCATGGTTGTCGATATATGCTATTTTCGAAATGAGGATGGAGAATCCTGCTGTCCCTCAGATGGCATTCTTCAGACGGGAGATTACATCACAAATGCCGATGGCAAAGCGATATCAAAGAGAGCAGAACTTTTAAATATAGTGTCAGAGTGCAATGGGAAATCATTAGATATAACATTTGTGAGAGATGGAGTGACTGAGCATAAAACAGTATCCCCTGAGCGGAATGAAAATGGCAATTATCTTCTCGGCGCATGGGTAAAGGATGATGTGTCTGGAATAGGAACCGTGACATTTGTCGATGGAAACAACTTCATGGCGCTTGGACATAGTGTATCAGATATGGACACAGGTCTTATGATGAAATGCAGGACAGGGGGCGTGTACACCACAAATATCACGAATATCAGCAGATCCAAAGTTGCCGAGCCGGGTAAACTGCAGGGAAGTATTGCTTACAAGAAGGATCTGATCGGAATAATTGATGGCAACAGCAGCAGCGGTATATATGGACATATGAGCACTGTGTACTGTACCCAGAGATATGTCAATGCAGAAAAAATGTATATAGCAAAGAGGGACAGCGTGCACGAGGGCACTGCATATATATACTCAAGAATGTCAGGTGAGCTTAGAAAATACGAGATAGAGATAGAGCAGTTAGCAAAAGACGCCCCGGATAAGAATATGGAATTTCGGGTTACAAGCCAGGAACTTCTTGATCTGACCGGCGGAATAGTCCAGGGACAGTCCGGATCCCCGATCGTTCAGGACGGGAAGATTGTAGGGGCAGTCACCCACGTATTTGTCGATGATCCAACACATGGGTATGGAATTTTTATTGAGAATATGTTGAGGTAGGGGAGTGGATAGGTTTGTGTTGTTATGAGCGGGTATAATGGACGTGGAATGTAGAACATGAGATTGCTGTGATGTCATTTGGGTATGGGATGTTTTATGGCGGCTAAGGCTTTGATTGATAAGAGTACAAAATTTTTGCTTTTCTGTTAAAAACATGTAAAAAGATAAAATTAAATGAGGAATTTTATCTTTGAGGATGTAATTTGGAGAAAAGTGAGAATTTTATATGCAGAACAAAATTTATACGGTTAAAAGATAAAAACGACTCGTTATTTAAAGGAACATTAGACTTGTTATTTAAAGAGGTAATAGACTTGTTATTCAAAGTGCTTTAGTGGCTAGATGATTCTTCATATGCTGGTGTAAAAGAAGCTGGACAACAGACATATTAATTAATGTGCTTTAGTGGCTTGATGATTCGTCAAATGCTAGTGTAAAAGAAGCTGGACAACAGACATGTTATTCAAAGTGCTTGATTGATATGCCGTTAATGTATATACAAAATGTATAATTGTGTCAAATTTCTGTGAAATATGTAACGATTTGCTTGAAAAAAATGCTGGTGATGATATACTCACATAAAAAACAGAAGGGGTGGTGTATTATAGAAGAAGCTATGAGACAGAGAAGCCGGCAGTTGGCAGACAAACTAATGGAGCTGGATGCAAAGATAGGTAAGCTTCCGCAAGGCAGCATACAGGTGGGACATAGTGGCAGATATGTCAGGTGGTATCTGCTGAAAGATGGGGAAAGGACGTACATACCAAGGGAAAACCGGTCGTTTGCGCAGATGATGGCGCAGAAAAAATACCTTGAATATCTAAGACGAGACATACAATTTGAAAAGAAGTGTATAGATTCATATCTGACTAAATCAGAGGCATATTCTAAAAGAATTCCAAAATTATTGAATGAACATAATTTTATAGAATTATTGGGAAACACAAATGAGACTTTGAGTGTTGAGTTGGCTGAATGGAGCAATTCGCCATTTGAGCATAATCGGTACAAGACTGAGAATCTTGTGCATCAGACTTTGTCAGGGCAATTGGTGAGATCGAAATCTGAGAGCATCATTGCATCAGAGCTGTTTTTAAATAATATTCCATTTCGTTATGAGTGTATACTGAACCTGGGTGACAAGATAGTATTCCCAGACTTTACGATCAGGCATCCTGTAACTGGGCAATTCTTTTATTGGGAGCATTTTGGAATGATGGACAATTCTGATTATGCGGATAACACAATTGAGAAACTTAAGTCCTATGTTGCTCATGGAATAATTCCTTCTGTCAATCTGATAACAACATACGAGACATCAAATCATCCAATTACCCAGCTCAAGATAGCAAATGTTGTTAAGGAATATTTCCTGATGGAATAGACTTGGAACTAAATAAGTCAAGGCTGCAGATAAAAAGTTGAATCGAAATCAAGCGAGCAGTGGAGCGGTAGAAAGTGCGTGGAAGTGAGTAGGGGATGTAATAGAAAGCGCGTAAAAGTGAGCAGTGGCGCAATAGAAAGTGCGTGAAAGTGAGTAGGGGGATGTAGTAGCAAGGGTGTAAAAGTGATTAGGGAGTGTAGTAGAAAGTGCGTGAAATTATATCTTTATGACGGAAAAACGAAAAAAAGATAAAATAATTTCAAAAATTTTATCTTTTATCGAAATTAAGTTAGATAAGTGATAAAATTGTATGCATATGATTCTTTTATTTGAAAAAAGATAAAAACAGCTAGTTATGGATACTGGGATTTGTGACTCATCTTGGAAATAGAGCGCCCAAGAGAGAAAAATAAGCCCTCAGGAGCAATAAGTCGGCAACAAAGGTTGAAAAGCAAGCTGCAAAGAGCAATAAGTCGGCAAAAAAGCTTGAAAAGCAAGCTGCAGAGAGTGCTAAAAGGAAACACTTAAGAGCAATAAGGCTGTCCACAAGGCGAAGCACCCCAGTATCATCACTTTACTATCAACACTCAAGGAGGACAAGCTTATCAAGGTTTCAAGAATTTCATTATGTCATACATTAAAGAATTACAATAAGAAAAATTTCATACCAGATATGCTGGCGGGAATCATTATTGCGGCGGTGTCCATACCCATATCCATGGGATATGCGCAGATTGCCGGGCTTCCAGCCGTGTATGGACTTTACGGTTCAGTGCTTCCAATCATAGTATTTGGACTTTTATCCACATCAAAGCAGTTTATATTTGGCGTGGATGCAGCGCCGGCGGCGCTGGTAGGCGCAGAGCTTGTGGCACTGGGAATAACGCCGGGTACGGATGCGGCGATGCAGGTTGTACCGTTGATCACGTTTATGACATCATTGTGGCTGCTGGTTTTTTTCCTGTTCAAAGCAGGAAAGCTGGTTAATTACATATCGACCCCTGTCATGGGAGGTTTTATATCGGGTATATGCACTACAATCATACTTATGCAGATTCCAAAACTGTATGGAGCAGGAGCAGGAACAGGGGAACTTCTGGAACTGGTGAAGCATATTGCTGAGACTGTGGATGATATGAATGTGACAAGCCTTGTTGTGGGAGTCGCAGCACTTGTGGTACTCCTTGTGTCGAGGCGGCTCATTCCCAAATTTCCTATGGCCATATGTGTCATGGCAATTGGAGCCGGAGTGTCGTATTTTGTGGATGTGAGCAAATATGGCATAGTATGTCTTTCAAAGGTATCACCCGGACTCCCGAAGTTCATTGTGCCAAAGATAGATTTTCATCTCATGCCTGATATTGTGACAGCAAGTCTGTCCATCGCCGTTGTAATCATGGCCGAGACACTTCTGGCAGAGAACAATTTTGCACAGAAGAACAGATATAAGATAGATGACAATCAGGAACTGCTTGCATTTGGATTTGGCAATCTGGCTGCGGCGTTTATCGGGTGCTGTCCTATAAATGGATCTGTATCCAGAACTACAATGAATGATCAGTATGGTGGAAGAACTCAGTTCACAGGTATTTTTGCAGGATTGGTCATGCTGATAATCCTTGTGTTTGGCACAGGATTTATAGGCTATCTTCCGGTCCCAGTTCTCACGGCCATAGTTATATCTGCACTTTACAGTGCTTTAGAATTTGATCTGGCAGCAAAACTTTGGAAGGTAAGCAAAGTTGAATTTTATATATTCTGCGGAGCGTTCCTTGGAGTACTTGTACTTGGAACTATAAATGGAGTTCTTATAGGTATCATTCTCTCATTTGTGGCGGTGATAAGAAAGGCAGCAGATCCTCCGAGAAACTTTCTTGGACTTGTCCCGGGACATAGTGAATTCCTTGCACTCGACAGGTTTAAGCATGCATATCCTGTCCAGAATATTGTCATATACAGGTTCAGCAGCAATCTGTTTTTTGCAAATGTTGCAATATTCCAGAAGGATATCATGGATTCTGTATTGGATGATACAAAGGCAGTGATAGTGGATGCCTCCGCTGTCGGAAGTGTCGATGTGACCGCGGCAAAAACGTTGAGGATAATGTATGACACATTGAGAGATATGGGCGTGAAACTGTACATAACAGAGCATATAGGCCAGCTCAACGTCCAGCTCAGGAAGCTGGGACTGGGAGATATGATAGAGTCAGGATGTGTGCGTCAGTCCATAGAGAGAGCACTGTCTGACTGCGGGCTTGAGAGTCCGTATCCTCTGGTGGGCGTTCATAACAGCTATCATGATATCAGGCGTAAGAGAGCTGAGAATATGGCTCAGGAGCTTGTGTGGGCATTTGGCGACGATGCTGAGAATGTCATAGAAAAACATATCCGGGAATCCATAGAAAATATGAAGAACGGTAAAGATATGGATAAAGTTATGGATGGATTCTGGAAGGATATGGATATTCAGGATGAGGATGAGTGGCTTGAGCACATGGAGGCCCACATCGAGGAGATAGTGAGAGCAACAGGCGAGGATGAGGACAGCATAGCTGAGAGGATCGAGCACAGACGAAGAGATCTGCTTGCAAGACTTGAGAAGGAACATCCTGAATTTGTAGAACGCTATAAGGCGAGACGTGAGCGCATTGATGAGCACCTGAAGGAGCACAATCCGGAAGTCTACGAAAAGATCATAAGACTCCGTGAGAAAGAACATAATATAGCCAAAAACATAGAAAAAAGAAAAAATAAATGAAACACAAAAACAATGTCAAAGACAAAATAATGATAAAACATCAATAAAAGACATCATGCGAAGCAGATACGCACATAAAAGGGCAATGCAGGGGGATATTTGTCTGTGGGTGTAGAATCAGCTTCTCCTTGCTGCTTATGCTGTCGTAACTTGCGAAGTTCTATATATTCCAATCCGTCAGCCATCCCTATATAATAATCCTCAGGAAACAGCATCCGCCATTTTACCATCCAGTATGATATCAGGCGAATGCTGTTACATAATAATATCGCCAGAGGAAGGAGTAAAACATGGGTCATGTTAAAGTTATGATGGTGAAACATGACAAAAGAGAAATCGAGCAGCTAAGAGGTATATTTGAGAGTGATACATATTATGAATACGCAGGCTGCCTTGAAAAGGGAGAACACGCAGTACAGAAAATAGCGGATGAAAAGCCTGATATAGTTGTGGTTGACGAGGTGGTTGCAGGAACAGACATCATGGATATTGTCGAGTCGACGTCAAAAAACAGAAATCTGAAAAATGTCAGATTTGTACTGTGTTCGTCAAAGCGGCACAGAAATTATCTGTCATTTGTGTATTCGATGATCGGCAATAAGGCTGTGGTTCGTGTATTGGAACCGCCATATGATGAGAAAAAGGTCAGGGATGTAATGGATGATGCGTGCAAAGGCCGGGAGAACAATACACAGGTTCTGCTTGAAGATGATGACAGCCGGTCGGACGAGCTGGAGGCTGTTGTGACAAATATAATACACGAGATAGGAGTTCCGGCTCATATAAAGGGTTATCAGTACTTAAGGAGTGCGATAATGACGGCAGTCATGGATATGGATATACTTAATTCCATCACAAAGCAGCTTTATCCGACCATAGCACAGGAGTATGGCACAACTGCATCAAGAGTTGAGAGAGCGATAAGACATGCCATAGAGGTTGCTTGGAGTCGTGGGCGTATAGAGACAATAAATGATCTGTTTGGTTATACAGTCAGTGCCGGGAAGGGCAAACCGACAAATTCGGAGTTTGTCGCCCTCATTGCGGACAAGATAAGATTGGACGCAAAAATGAAAAATGCGGGGTGAACGGTCGAAAATCGCCGGTGAATGGTATGATATTGAAAATGATATCAAAATAACTTGACATCAAAGATCACATTTAATATTATCTAAATGAATTAAGGGAAAACGCGTGGTCCTGAGTAATTTATTAACTTTATACATAACAAGGGAGATAGATATGGTGAACAAAGGGTTTGACATTTTAATTGCTGATGGAGACAGCATGCAGATAGCAAAACAGATAGCAGCCTACTCGTCAAAGGGTGAGATGAGGATAGTGGATATGGTCAGTACTGGGGATGAGGCAGTGGAGTCAATAAAGCTTCACAGACCGGATATAGTGTTAATAGATATATGTCTGTCAGGCATGGATGGGCTGGGCGTGATGGAACATATAAGTGAACTCCCAGGATATGAAAATACAACATTTGTGGTGCTTACATCAGTTTCATCACAGAGGCTGATAAGATGTGCATTTGAGATGGGAGCAACTTATTATATTTTAAAACCATACAATCCGGTCCAGCTTGTAACAAGGCTGCGACAGATATATGCGAAGAAACAGGAGAATGAGAGTGATGTATCAGACACGCTTACCTGTCTCACCGAAAAGAGTATGACCAGGAACATGGACAATACTATTGAGAGTGATGTCACAGACATCATCAGGGATATAGGAATTCCGGCAAACATCAAAGGATATCAGTATATAAGAGAGGGTATAATAATGGCTGTTCATGATGTGAACATGCTCAACTATATAACAAAGCTGCTCTATCCAACCATAGCCAAGAAGTACAAGACGACTTCATCAAGTGTGGAGAGAGCCATAAGACATGCTATAGAGGTGGCATGGAGCAGGGGCCAGATAGACACCATAAATGATCTGTTTGGATATACCGTGAATGCGGGGAAAGGAAAACCGACAAATTCAGAATTTATAGCTCTGATAGCGGACAAACTCAGAATAGAGTACAAGAAGAGAGCCTGATGATATACCTCAGCTTGAAGAACCGCTGAATATCATGTATAATAGTATAGGTGCAAAAAAAGCAGGATACGCAGGTACCCTGCTTTTCTTAGGTCATCATATGATGATGGTATTCGCACATACAAGAGTAAAAACTATTTTATATACCCATAACAGATAAGGTGGAATGATATGATAGAGACAGTGGTTTCAGCAAATATGCTGATCGGTGAGGCGATGAAGGTGAAAAAAAATCATCTGGCCCCGGATTTTCCTACGGGAAATGAAAAGAGACTGTGTATAGTTTCCGGAATACATGGAGATGAGGTGGCTGGTCAGTACATTTGTTATGAACTCATAAGAAGAATAAAGAAAGATTTTGACAAGCTTACAGGTATAGTGGACGTTTATCCGTTCATTAACCCGATGGGACTTGAGGCACAGTACAGAGATGTGCCAGTGTTTGATATAGATATGAACACTCTGTTTCCGGGATCAAAGGATGGAACTGTGGGAGAGTATACGGCTGCAAAAGTCACGAAGGATATTGAGGGAGCAGACATATGTGTGGATATACATTCGAGCAGTGTCTATATAAAGGAGATTCCTCAGGTCCGGGTGAATGCTGATGTTGCCGGGGAGATAGCACCTTATGTCGCTTGTATGAATGTGGATGTTGTCTGGGTTCATCCGTCGTCAACCGTTATGGAGGGAAGTCTTGCCTATGCCATGAATGAGCTTGGAGTTAAGAGTATGGTCGTCGAGTCCGGGGTGGCTTTGAAGATTGACTATGACTACTCAAACCAGATAGTGGACGGACTTTTTTCGCTGATGAAAAAGATGGGGATTTGGCAGGGGGATGTCAGCACGACACATAAACCTAAGTTTGCAAAGGATAAAGATGTTGTATTTGTCAACGCTGAGAGCAGTGGTATATTTATCCCGGTTGCAAAGCATTCAGAGTATATACGGCAGGGTGAGATCATAGGAATGATCGTGAGTGTTCTCACCGGTTCCATTGAGGAGACGATAAGATCCCCAAGAAATGGTATAGTTTTCTCGCTAAGGGAATATCCGGTTATAGAAGAGGGATCCCTTGTTGCCAGAATATTCGGAGGTGGACATGAATAAAGAGATAATTTATTCCATGAATACTGCGTACAGAGGAGAGTACGAGATACAGGGATTTTCATATGGAAGTGGTGACAAGGCCGCATGTATAGTAGGTGCTATGCGTGGAAATGAATTTCAGCAGCTCTATATCTCATCTCTTCTTGCAAAGAAGTTAAGTGAGCTTGAGGCCAGAGGGGCTATAGTGTCAGGAAAGCAGATCATGCTTATTCCGTCTCTCAATTACAGTTCTTTTAATGTTGGAAAGAAGTATTGGATAACTGACAATTCTGATATAAACAGGTCGTTTCCGGGTAATCCTGAAGGACAGGCAACAAGCCGTATTGCGGCTGCCGTGATGGAGAAAGTTACGGGATATGCATATGGAATACAGTTTGCAAGTTTTTATATGGATGGTGAGTTCATTCCTCATGTGAGAATGATCGAGACCGGAATACAGAGCAACAGTCTGGCAAATCAGTTTGGAATGCCGTATGTTCTTACTGCGGAGCCTCGTTCCTACGACAAAGCAACACTCAACTACAATTGGCAGATGCGTGGAACGGATGCGTTTTCCGTGTACTCAGGTGTCACGGATACAATAAATGGTGAGAGTGCAAACCAGGCAGTGTCATCGGTTCTCAGATTTCTGACACGTATGGGCGTTATAAGGTATAACTGCCATGCTGGATATATATCCACCATATTGGATGAGGAGGATCTGTTGAGCATCAAATCAGAGCATGCAGCAGGATTTTTCAAGAAGCTGGTGGAACCGGGCGATGAGGTTGTTAGAGGAGATATCATAGCAAATATCATCAATCCGATGACAGGTGAGAACACCACAGACATATATGCGCCGACAGATGGAATAATATTCTACTGTCAGAATTCTCCGATGATATATCAGAATTCGGTGATATTCAAGATGATTCGCAGACTGCACAATTAGTCAGATTTTGAAAAAAATATAAAAAGCTGACTGAAAAATATTAAATAATGTAAGTAATAAACAAATTTCACCAATCAGACACAAAACACTACAAAAAAATCAGGATAGATGCTATTATTAAATAATTGAGATAAAAAATAGGCGGAATTTACATATTCGGTGATGTATAGTTTCCGTTTGGTGATTTTTTCGCCTGTATGAAAAACGCTTTTACTATGGAGGTATGACATGAGTAAGGTCAAGAGAGTGTATGTTGAGAAAAAGCCGGACTATGCAGTCAAGGCTAAGGAACTTCACGAAGAGATTAAGAATTATCTGGGGATCAATGCTGAGTATGTGAGAGTGCTTGTCAGATATGATATTGAGAACATATCGGACGAGACTTATGCAAAGGCTCTTGAGACAGTATTTGCAGAGCCGCCTGTAGATATGATCTATGAGGGTGAGCCAAAGCTTGCAGATACAGATAAGGTATTCTCAGTTGAGGCTCTTCCAGGTCAGTTCGATCAGAGAGCGGATTCGGCAGAGCAGTGCGTAAAGCTTCTTTCAGAGGATGAGGAGCCGGTTATCAAGACTGCTACAACATATGTACTTTCAGGAGACGTGACAGACGAGCAGATGAAAGCTGTCATGGATTACTGTGTAAACCCTGTTGATTCAAGAATATGCGGTATGGAGATACCTGAGACTCTTGTAACTGAGTTTCCAGAGCCAGCCGATGTTCATATATTTGATGGATTCAAAGACATGGCAGAGGCAGATCTGAAGGAGCTATATGACTCACTTGGACTTGCCATGACATTCAAGGATTTCCTTCACATCCAGAACTACTTCAAGGGTGAGGAGAAGAGAGATCCATCCATGACAGAGATCAGAGTTCTCGATACATACTGGTCAGATCACTGCCGTCATACAACATTCTCAACAGAGCTCACAGATGTAGAGTTCGATGATGGAGATTACAAGGATCTCCTTGAGAAGACTTTTGATGCATACAGAGCAGAGATGAAGGAGATGTACAAGGACAGAGATGACAAGTTCGTATGTCTCATGGATATAGCCCTTATGGGTATGAAGCAGCTCAAGGCAGCAGGTAAGCTCGATGATATGGAAGTATCAGATGAGATCAACGCATGTTCTATAGTTGTTCCTGTAGTTGTGGACGGAGTAGAGGAAGAGTGGCTTGTATTCTTCAAGAACGAGACACACAACCATCCTACAGAGATCGAGCCATTTGGTGGTGCTGCTACATGTCTCGGCGGTGCAATCAGAGATCCACTTTCAGGAAGAGGATATGTGTATCAGGCCATGAGAGTTACAGGTGCTGCAGATCCTACAAAGTCTCTCAAGGAGACCATGGAGGGTAAGCTTCCACAGCGTAAGATTGTCACAACAGCAGCAAAGGGATACAGCTCATACGGCAACCAGATCGGCCTTGCAACAGGTCTTGTAAATGAGATATACCATCCTGATTATGTGGCAAAGAGAATGGAGATCGGAGCAGTTATGGGTGCAGCTCCAAGACGTGCTGTAAAGCGTCTTACATCTGATCCAGGAGATGTAATCATCCTCCTCGGCGGACGTACAGGACGTGACGGCTGCGGTGGTGCTACAGGTTCATCAAAGGCTCATACATCACACTCACTTGAGACATGTGGTGCTGAGGTTCAGAAGGGTAACCCACCTACAGAGAGAAAGATCCAGAGACTCTTCAGAAGAGAAGAGGTTTCATCAATTATAAAGAAGTGTAACGATTTTGGTGCCGGCGGTGTGTCAGTTGCCATAGGAGAGCTGGCAGACGGACTTGTGGTAGATCTTGATAAGGTGCCAAAGAAGTACGCAGGACTTGATGGTACAGAGCTTGCCATATCAGAGTCCCAGGAGCGTATGGCTATAGTAGTTGATCCTAAGGATGTTGACACTATGCTTGGCTACGCTGAGGAGGAGAACCTCGAGGCGGTTGTAGTTGCAACAGTTACAGAGGAGCCAAGACTTGTACTCAATTGGAGAGGCAAGGATATTGTGAATATCTCACGTGCATTCCTCAATACGAATGGTGCACATCAGGAGACACAGGTCAAGGTTGAAGTTCCAAGCAAGGCTGACAATTACTTTGATTCAGTTAAGGAGCCATCAGATGTGAAGAAGGCATGGATTGATACACTTTCAGACCTCAATGTATGTTCACAGAAGGGACTTGTGGAGATGTTCGACAGCTCCATTGGAGCTGGAACAGTCACCATGCCATATGGCGGTAAGTATCAGCTCACACCTACACAGACAATGATAGCAAAGCTTCCAGTACTCAAGGGCAAGACTGACACTATCACCATGATGAGCTACGGATTTGATCCATATCTTTCAAGCTGGAGCCCATATCACGGTTCAGTATATGCGGTTGTTACATCAGCTGCCAAGATCGCTGCAGCAGGTGGAGATGTGAGCAAGATCAGACTTACATTCCAGGAGTATTTCAAGAGACTTGGAACAGACCCATACAGATGGGGACAGCCACTTGCAGCACTTCTCGGTGCATATGATGTACAGATAGGTCTCGGACTTCCATCAATCGGTGGTAAGGACAGTATGTCAGGTACATTCAACGATATAGACGTACCTCCAACACTCGTATCATTTGCCGTTGATGTAGCAAGTTACATGGATGTGGTTACACCAGAGCTCAAGAAGGCCGGCAACGTACTTGTAGAGATGGATATAGACAAGGATGAGAACGACATACCTGTATATGAGAATGTTCTGTACATGTATGACCTTCTCAACAAGAAGATAAAAGAGGGCAAGATCCAGTCTGCATATGCAGTTGGATTTGGCGGTATCATAGAGGCTGTCAGCAAGATGGCATTTGGAAATAAGCTCGGAGTAGAACTTGAGAATACAGTCAGCAAGAGAGATCTTGTAGCCAAGAACTATGGCTCTATCATTCTTGAGGTTAAGGAGTCAGATCTTGACCAGCTTGGAATTCCAGTCAAGAAGATCGGTAAGGTTACAAAGGAGCCTGTATTTGTATACGGTGACGTGACAGTTACTATGGACGAGGCACTCGCTGCATGGACAAAGACTCTTGAGAAGGTATTCCCTACAGAGTCACATGTAGCTCAGACAGAGATCAAGACAGGAATCTTCGATGCAAATACAGTTTACACATCAAGGAACAAGGTTGCAAAGCCAAAGGTATTCATACCTGTATTCCCTGGTACAAACTGCGAGTACGACTCAGCAAAGGCATTTGAGAGAGCAGGCGCAGACGTACAGACGATAGTATTCAGGAATATGACAGCACAGGGAATCAGAGATTCTGTAGATGCATTTGCTAAGGCGATCAGCGACTCACAGATCATCATGTTCCCAGGTGGATTCTCAGCAGGTGATGAGCCTGACGGATCAGGTAAGTTCATCGCAACTGCATTCCGTAATGCAAAGATCTCAGAGGAGGTTATGAAGCTCCTGAACGAGAGAGACGGACTTGCACTTGGTATCTGTAATGGATTCCAGGCGCTCATCAAGCTCGGACTTGTTCCTTACGGTGAGATCAGACCACAGACAGATGATTCACCTACACTGACCATGAACAGCATTGGACGTCATCAGTCCAAGATGGTATACACAAAGGTAGTGACAAACAAGAGCCCATGGCTTTCTAAGGCAGAGCTCGGCGGAGTGTACACAATTCCTATCTCACACGGTGAGGGTCGTTTCGTTGCAAGCAAGGAGTGGTGTGAGAAGCTCTTCGCAAATGGACAGGTTGCAACACAGTATGTCGACATGAACGGTAATCCAACCATGGATGAGTATTACAATGTCAACGGTTCATACTATGCAATCGAGGGTATCACAAGCCCAGATGGACGTGTTCTTGGTAAGATGGGTCACTCAGAGCGTATCGGACAGGCTGTAGCTGTGAACGTATATGGTGATCAGAACCAGAAGATATTCGAGAGTGGTGTGGAGTACTTTAAGTAAGAGCGCAGATAGATGTGTGTTTCACGCTGTAAAGCATGAGACATATTTGGACAATGATATATGTCATATGCATACGGGGACGGGCAGGAAAAGCCTGTTCCCGTTTTGTATAACCGATGTATTTTGTTGTGCGGCACGAATTGTATATTACTTCACCAGACAGAAGGGGGAACGAATTGAGATATAATACAGATCACACATTTGCGGTGTGTGCATATAAAGAATCACCATATCTGGATGAGTGTGTCAGATCACTTGTGGAACAGACTGTAAAGACTAATATAGCTGTATATACATCGACACCGAATGACTACATAAGGGGCGTAGCAGATAAATATGGTGTGCCTGTGTATGTGAATGAGAATGCAGGACAGGGAATACAGGCGGATTGGAACTTTGCATATAACAGTGCAAAGACAAGGTATGTGACGGTTGCCCATCAGGATGATGTGTATGACAGAAACTATGTGAAGGCATTATTAAAGTGTGCAAGATATTATGATGATTGGAGTATATTCTATGTGGATTATACTCCAGTCAAGAATGGGGACTATAGCAAACGAGACGTGAACAGCCGCATAAGGAGATTCCTGAGGTGGCCTGTTAAGAACAAGGATAAGGCTGATAGAGCTTGGAGAAAGAAAATGAGTCTGTGTCTTGGCAATACGATAGTGTGTCCGCTTGTAACTTATAACAAAGGACGCCTTGGCGACAATGTATTTACTTCTGAATATGACTTCAACCTTGATTGGGATACTTTCTATAAACTTGCATGTATGCCTGGAAGGTTCCTGTATGTTGACAGGGTTCTTGGACACTACAGAGTGCATGATGGTGCTACAAGCAAGGAATTTATAGTTGATCACCGCAGAGAGCGGGAGGACAGGAGTATGTTCGAGAAGTTCTGGCCAAAGTGGATTGCAGGACTTATCATGGTGTTTTATAAACTTGCATACAGGACGTATGGATAGAGTAGTAAGAACTGACATACAGAATGTGTGGATAGGGCAGACAATAAGAACTGACACACAGAATGTGTGGATAGGGCAGACAATAAGAACTGACACACAGAATGTATGGATAGAGCAAGACGATAAGAATTGGCACACAGAAAGCGTGGATAGGGAAAGACTATAAGAACTGACATACAGAATACGTAGAAAGAGCCTGTGTGGTCAGATACTATAGTTAGATATGAAAAAGGTGGAACAGGATATGAGTGACATATCATTTTCCACCTTTTTATTTGTCTTTGTTTATATCAGTTCACTTTGTACACATCGATCCTATGGTAGTTGAGACCATCACAGCCAATGTATGTGAGGTCATTGACAAATGAGAGACCCTTGCACTTTTTCAGCACAGTCTGAAGGTCGAATCTGGGATCTGTTTCTTCTTCCGGTATGGAGGAAGGAGAAAGTTCATTTGATATATATGTAGGTTTCAGGTAATCTATCATGACATTGTTCTTTTCTATATCGGTCAGGGTACTGCTGATCCTGGTCATATCGATCAAGATATATGTATCACCTTCGAGTTTATGTCCATCGATCCTTTCAAGCTGGTTATCCAGATCATAGTCTGCCGTGAGGAAAGCTTCATTGCAGTTTATAAGTTTGTCTGCGTACTGTACGAGCATCCATTTGGCTGCGGAGATTATGATGAAGTTGGAATCCTTGCTGATATCCTCAAGCTTCATGGTTGTAGGGCACTCCATGAAGTATGTGCAGGTTATCCTGTTAGATGATATGGTTGATACGGCAAGTACAAGCGTCAAAACTATAGATATCACAACCTGTTTGTTCCTGAATATAAGCGTGCATATGCGCCAGATGGCGAGGACAAATACCACCATTGCAGCTGGAAGGCAGGCGAATATGTATCGGTCGCCAGTGTCGCCAAGACCATACAGGTCGGCGATATATGCTGCAGCAAGGCAGGTGATAAGTACACTGCATATAAGTGATAATGTCATGAAGTTGAATGTCCTGAAGAATGTAAGGATGCCATTCTTTATCCTGCCGCAGAGTTTTATGAACCATGCATCCTTTCGGAAGAGGAATGCCATAAAAGCTGCCACGATTATAAGTATAAATACTGCACATGAAATATATATTCCGGCATAGCTTTTATATCCGGAGAAAATCTCATATCCAAAAAGTTCTCTGTTCACATGGGCAAGTGCCAGCCTGAACTGGAATGGTACGGGCATATACCTTGAACTGCTATTTACAACAGTTCCCGCTGCCTGGGAGGCTCCCTGATCAATGCTGATTCCAAGAGATCCCAACATGCTCGTAAATGTCTTAGGGAAGATCACTATAGACAATATGATTCCGCAGGCTGCTGCAAGAATGTATTTCCAGAGGGTTTTGAAGTCCTTTTTAATACACCAGCATATGCAGAAGATAAGCGTGGTGGCAAAGGCATATGGGAGGAAAAAGTTGTCTGTAAGCGCTCCAACAAGGGTTGTGACACCTATTAGTATATAACTTGATACCTTGTGCCTCTTTTCCTCATCGTAATACAGTTTCGCATTCAGATATGAATATATAGTTGCAACTGTAGCCACACACAGGTACATTCTCACGAACATAGTCATGTTGAGCATACCCAGTGAAAATGTGGAAAATAATACTCCGATGAGGCTGGCAGCTTCGGATTTTGTTATCAGAAGGAGTAGTTTATATATAAATATCGACAATATGATATATGCGGCCATGTTGATGATAAAGCCTATGACGAACATATATTTACCTGGGAAAAACGAGCACAAAAAGTGTAAAAGCATAAAGTAAAGTGGGGGATGGGTGTCACATGACATGTTGTAGTACACCGATCCAAATGAGAAACGCTCACCTTTCTGTACTGTAAGGTAGTCTCTGAACACATCGCTGGTAATCCACGTGTCTACATTTCTGTATTCGGATGTGTCGTCCGAATACTGTATGTATGGCTCATAGTAGCTGTTCGCAAGACCGAATGACCATGTCTCATCTGAATGTGCGCCCTCTTTCTGCATGAAGAATCCATAGCTGAAACGGCATATACCAGCCAGAATTATGAGTGCAAGAAATATATAACTTAATCTTCGAGATGCTTTTCTGTTTTCCATAACTGCTCCTTTGTTGATATATAGATAATGAACCTGTGACAGCGGTGATATAAGTTGATAAATATGTCATATCTGCTATAATTATATCATTATGCACAGTTCTGTTTTGATTATTTGTATGTATCAGACAATCACTATAAAATATAACATAGAATGCATACAGTTTCAATTGTGCATAAGCAGACAAAGGGGTATATAGATCAAAGGGAAAAGAGTAATATATGGCGGATATTTTATACATAGTGATACCTTGTTTCAACGAGGAAGAGGTACTCACTGAGACGACAAAGAGACTGACTGAAAAGATGCATAAAATGATGGAATCTGGAAAGATCGATGACTCAAGCCGGATACTTTATGTTGATGATGGATCAACAGACAGTACGTGGCGTCTTATAGACAGACTGTATAAGGAGAATGAATTGGTGACAGGCATAAAGCTCTCAAGGAATAAAGGACACCAGAATGCCCTTCTTGCAGGACTTTTTGAGGCGGCGGATCACGCAGACATGATAGTGTCCATGGATTCGGATCTGCAGGATGATATAGATGTGTTGGACAGCTTTGTTGACGAATATTATAACGGCAGTGAGATCGTGTACGGTGTGAGAAAATCGAGAAAGAAGGATTCGTGGTTCAAGCGCACGACAGCGGTTGCGTTCTATAAGCTTATGAGAGCCATGGGTGTGGAGATTGTCTATAACCATGCCGATTACAGGCTTATGAGTAAGAGAGCGGTTGAAGAACTGAAGAATTATAAGGAAGTCAATCTTTTCCTTAGAGGAATTATCCCACTTATCGGATTTGAGACATCGACAGTGGAATATGACAGAGGAGAAAGGTTTGCGGGAAAGAGCAAATATCCTCTGAAGAAGATGATATATTTTGCGATAGATGGTATCACATCCACCAGTGTAAGGCCGATAAGGATGATCACGATGTTTGGCCTGTTGTGTATCCTGTTCAGTATAGCATATGGAATATATGTAATTATAGGACACGCTGCCGGGGGGACCGTACAGGGCTGGACAACGTCTGTCCTTCTCATATGTTTCTTTGGCGGAGCTCAGATTATGTGTACTGGAATTGTGGGAGAGTATGTTGGTAAGATATATCTTGAGACAAAGGCGAGACCTAGGTTTATCATTGAGGAAAAGCTGACGGACGATTCTAAGGACAAATAGCGGTAAAATAATAAATACGGTGTAGGAATACAAAAGATGATATATGTTATTACACATAAGAACTTTAAAAAGGTGATCACAGATAACTTTTACAGAACACTTCTGGTCGGAGCGGACAGTAATAGTGCTGATGGATGTGATGTGAAAGACAACACAGGAGATAATATATCTTTAAAAAATTCAAGTTATTGTGAACTGACAGGATTATACTGGATATGGAAAAATACATGTGATGATATAGTTGGAGTATGTCATTATAGAAGATACTTTGCCGATTCGTTTATACCTGATAAAAAGAATCTGCTGTCGGGTGAAGATGTAAAAAGATATATGAAAGATTTTGATATCATTCTTCCTCATAAAAGATTGTTCGATGGTAAGAACGCCCTTGAGTTTTATGGTAAATATCATAATATAGAAGATTGGCAGAGAATGGTGGAAGTTGTGGGGCATCTGTATCCTGAGTATATACCAGACATAGAGTGGTTTGAAAAGGAGAAGAAGGGTTATTGTTATAATATGTTTATAACAACCAGAGAAAATATGTATCTCTACTGCAAGTGGCTGTTCTCAATATTGTTTGAACTTGAGAAAGATACAAATACAACAACATACACGAAATATAACTCGAGAATATATGGCTTTCTTTCTGAAAGAATGTTGAATATATGGCTGCATCATAATAATCTGAAAATTTGTGAAAAGAATGTATATAATCCGGAATTTTTCTCAATGGTTTGGAATCAAGCCAGAGGCTGGATTCTGCGTAAGCTAAAGCGAGAAAAGAAATAACGTTATATGTAGGAGACAAATTAGCATATGTGTAATTCAAAGGTTACAATAATAATTCCGGTATATAATGGAGCTGATACTATATCAAGGACAATAGATAGTCTTATAGCGCAGACATACGATGACTGGATTGCATTGGTGATAAATGATGGATCTACCGACGGAACGAACGATATCCTGATGCAGTATAAGAACAGATATCCGACAAAGATAAAGGTGGTTTGCCAGAAGAATATAGGACAGGCAGAGACTAGAAATCATGCTGTGAAGATGGCGGCCGGAAAATATGTGATGTTTGTGGATGCGGATGACTATTTGGACCCCGACTATGTGGGAACATATGTGAAAGAAGCTGAAAAGGGTGACTATGACTGCGTCATAGGGGGCTTCAGGCGGGAAGATAATAAAGGAAACATCCTGAAAAAATTTGTACCATCAAGCAGGTGGCTTATGTATTCACATATGGTGCCGTGGGCCAGAATATTTAAGAGACAGTTTTTGTTGGATAATGGCATTGAGTTTTTGAATATCTCGATTGGAGAGGATTCATATTTTAATTTTAAGGTGTTATGTGCTACCAATAATATAAAGTGCATAGATAATATGGGGTATGTCTGGTATGTAAATAATGACAGCATAAGTTTCAGCAGGCATAAGGGATTTTCTGTAACTGATGAGATAGTTACTTTATTAAATAGTCTGGCTGAGATATTGGATATGAACGACGTGCTGGTTCAGGCATGGCTTGTAAGGTATGTAGTCTGGTACTTGCTTTTTTCTGGAAAGAATACCGATAGAAGTGATTTTATCTGTACAGATGATAAGTTATTTGCATGGTTGAAATTGCATAATGTGAGACTTAAGTTCCCAGTGAAAGGTGTTACGGATGGAGAGACGTTAAAAATAAGGTTTTGTGTCTGGGCATATTTGGTGATAAGAAGGCTGGGATTATTAAAAATATTTGCGAAACTATACTGTAGATAGTTAATGCTAGGAGAGAACAATTGATCGAAAGTGTAAAAGTGAGCATTATAGTCCCTGTTTATAATGTGGAAAATGAGCTTGATAGATGTGTTGCCAGTCTGATAAATCAAACGTATCAAAATATTGAGATACTGCTGGTAGATGATGGAAGTCCGGATTCATGTCCAAAAATGTGTGATGAATATGCAAAAAAAGACAAGAGGATTATTGTGATACATAAGCCGAATGGGGGATTGTCATCGGCAAGAAATACTGGATTAAAAAGGGCTTCAGGTAAATATGTTTTATTTGTTGATTCGGATGATTATATAGAAACTGATTCATGTGAAAAGTTTTTGACATTTGCGAAAGATGATGTTGATCTGGTGGTTGGAGCAGGCCGGATGATAAAAGGAAAAGATGGGATCCTGCTGAGACACAGCAATATACGTGAAGGGGAAAAGTACAGTGCCAGGGATTTTACTATCAAATCAATAAAGCATTCAGAATGGAATTCATATGCATGTTTAAGTCTATATGACAGAGAATTTCTTATTAAAAATGACCTTTTTTTTAGAGAAGGTATAATATTTGAGGATATGCAGATTTTGCCAGAGATATATTTGAAGGCTGGTAATATAGTGTACATGGATTATGCATTTTATAATTATGTAGTAAGAGATGGTTCTATAATGACATCTGGAAATGTCGAAAATAAAAGACGGACATGTGTAGAAATCTTAGAAGAGTGGTACATTACGATGAGTAATGTCGTGGATAGAAGATACAGGAGATACCTGTATGGAGCTCTGGTGAACTTTTATTTATGGTCTTGCAGAAGTATTGGTTTTTGCAAATGGAACATAAAAAATGTAAACTTTGTTTTTTCTATCAGGTATGCCGTAGGCATAAAGGAAAAATTGAAGGTGATAATGTTTCAGTTCCTGCCGAAATTATATCTGAAATTCAAAGTATAATAACAATTGATATACGAGTATTTTACACATGAAAGATGGATAACCAGATGAAAGAAAGTACTAACGATGAAAAAATTGGTGTAAGCGTCATATGCAACACATATAATCATGAAAAATACATTGCAAAGACACTTAACAGTATATTAGAACAAAGAACGGAATTTGTAATAGAGGTATTAGTACATGATGATGCCTCAACTGACAAAACTGCTGATATTATACGAGATTTTCAATACAGGTTCCCTGACATAATCAAACCTGTTTATCAGACAAAAAATCAGTATTCCATGGGAGTGGATATAATACAGAGGTATCAGTTTCCAAGAGTTAAAGGAAAATATTTTGCATTTTGTGAGGGAGATGATTATTGGAATGATCCGTATAAATTGCAAAAACAATATGATGAATTGGAGTTACACGTTGACATAGATATATGTGCACATGCATCGTATGTTTTAAACAGCAGTAAAAAAATCCGTATGAATGATATTGTTCCTGCAGCGAAAAATACCATATTTTCTATGTCTGAAGTAATCAGAGGTGGTGGAGGTTTTGTTGCGACAAATTCACTGCTTATGAGGGCAAGTCTGTTGAATGAGCAGCCTGACTTTTTTAAAAAATGCAGTCTGGATTATTCTATTCAGATGTATGGTGCGTTAAAAGGTGGGATGTTGTATCTTTCAGATAAAATGTCTACATACAGATATATGATTGCAGGGTCGTGGTCGGACAGAACAGAAAAGAATCCGGCTTATAAAGAGAATCAGCTAAACATTGTGATGAGTCTTTTGCGAGGAGTGGATGAATATACAGAGCATCAATATAGTCAAGATATAAGTATGGTGGTGAGCAAGGAACGATATAATTTTTTGATGGAGACGGGATCTTATAGAATGGCAAGACATGAACAAAAACAGTATTTTAAAACAGTTTGTTCAGCTAAGGATAAAATATATAATTATTGTATGGATTATTGCCCATGGTTTGTAATATTAGTACAGCGTATATCTAAAAAAAGTTTCAGAGAGTACGGTAAATAGATAGATGAAAAATAAAAGAGAGAATAATAGTACGACTGCAAATTTTATATGGCGTTTTACAGAACGGACAGCTGCGCAGCTAGTTACATTTGTAGTGTCGATAATACTGGCTAGAATTTTATCACCGGAATATTACGGAACAATAGCACTGGTTACAGTATTTACAACTATATTGCAGGTGTTTGTTGACAGCGGGCTGGGCACTGCGCTGATCCAGAAAAAGGATGCTGATGATCTGGATTTCTCATCAGTGTTCTTTTTTAATATGCTTATATGCATAGTTTTGTATGTTGGAATGTATATAGTGTCACCATATATTGCAATTTTTTATGATGATAAAAGCCTTACACCAATTATAAGGTTTATAAGTCTAACGATAATAATATCTGGTGTGAAGGGAATACAGCAGGCTTATGTGTCGCGCAATATGTTGTTCAAGCGGTTCTTTTTTTCAACTATAGGAGGAACTATTGCATCGGCAATAATAGGTATCATACTTGCATATAGAGGGTATGGAGTATGGGCTCTGGCTATCCAGCAGGTATCCAACACAGCCATTGATACATTGATTCTCTGGCTTACAGTGAAGTGGAAACCTAAATTTATGTTTTCTTTTCAGAGATTGAAAAGATTGTTGAGATTTGGATGGAAATTGTTGGTGTCGGCATTATTAGACACTGTGTATAACAATTTGCGAAACCTGATGATAGGGAAGATATATACGTCATCGGATCTGGCTTTTTTTGATCAGGGTGATAAATTGCCTAAGGTGGTAGCGACAAATATCAATGTATCTATAGATAGCGTTTTATTGCCTACTCTGTCTAAAGTCCAGGACAAGGCAGAAGAAGTCCGTTTGCTGACCCGCAGAGCGATCAAAATAAGTGTATATATAGTGACACCTTTGATGGTTGGGTTTGCATGTTGTGCGGAATCGCTGGTTAGTCTTGTGCTGACGGATAAATGGCTGCCTTGTGTACCATTTATTAGAATATTATGTGTATCATATATGCTTTGGCCTATACATACAGCTAACTTGAATGCTATTAAGGCTATGGGAAGAAGTGATACCTTTTTAAAATTAGAAGTGATAAAAAAAGGTATAGGAATAATACTACTTGTGTCAACTATTGGAATTAGTGTCAAGGCCATTGCTTATGGCGTGCTGCTGGAATGTATAATGTCACAAATAGTTAATTCAATGCCAAATAAAAAATTTTTAAATTATGGCTATATTGATCAGTTAAAGGATATATTACCAACGTTGCTTTTGTCATCTGTGATGGGGATAGTTGTTTATTGTGTTGGATTTTTTCCAATTCCTCAGTTAGTTAAAGTAGTAGTCCAGATCATGACTGGAATGATAGTTTATGTGGTTGGTTCTTATATATTAAAATTCGACGAGTTTAAATACATAATCAGTAAATATAAGTCTTTGGTAAAAAAATAATTTGTACTTTCAAAATATGATCGATCATTTGCTATGAAGAAAGGGACGAAGATGGGAAAAAAGGTAGGGATAATGCAGCCATACTTTATGCCATATATAGGATATTGGCAGTTGATGAATGCGGTGGATACATATGTAATTTTTGATGATGTTAATTATATAAAAAGGGGCTGGATAAACAGAAACAGAATACTGATAGATGGTGAACCGAGGTATTTCAATATTCCAATTCAGGGGGTCAGTCAAAATAAGTTAATAAAAGATGTGGATTGTTGTCTGTCTGATGAACTTATAGAAAAAAGGTTGAGGACTATTGAACTTGCATATAGACGAGCTAAATATTTTGAGGATATTTTTCCAATGATTGATAGAATTATAAATTGTGGAGATATAGCAATTGTAGATTTGATAGAAAAATCATTTTTTGAGATTACTAAATATCTTGATATTACAACAGAAATAGTAAGGTCTTCATCACTTGATAAAGATAATTCTCTGAAAGGACAAAATAAGATATTAAATATTTGTAAAGTGCTTGGGGCAAATGAATATTATAATGCAGTTGGAGGTCAAACATTATATGATGGGAGAGAATTTTTAAAGCGTGGAGTGAAACTGTGCTTTGTGAAAACCAAAGAGATAAAATATAAACAATTTGATGGGGAATTCCAACCAAATTTATCAATAATAGATATTTTGATGTTTAATTCAAAAAATGATGTAAAAAAAATGTTAGATGAATTCGAATTAATTAATGGATAATAATTATGGGGATAGAAAAATGAATATAAAAGAGACTAGTAATATTTTCTTTAAAGAAATAGAATGTGCACGTTTACAGGGTAAAAACATATATATTCTTGGGGCTGGTTCAGGCGCTGGAATATTAGTAAACGGACTAAAGAAACTAGGTGTGTTTGCGTATATTACTGGGTTTGTTATTGATAATTGCCCTGATGATGGTGAAATATATAAATTCGGCAAACCCGTTATGGATACAAGCAAATTGAATGATGAAACAGACAAGCCGTTGGTGATATTATCGATTCGTGGATATAGTGAAATAAAAAAAAGAAAAATAGAGAAATATGCAAATGTGATAGATGAGGATATTATGTCTCTGTGGACGCTGGATGGGGAAGAATTATTTACACGTGAGTATTATGATAATAATAAGGCAGCATTTATAGAAACATATAATCTTCTGAGTGATGAAAAGTCGAGGGACTGTTTAGAGGCGTATATAAATTCTAAGATAAGTGGAAAATATGATTATTTGGCTGAAATATGGGAAGAAAATCAGTATTTTGCAGAGAATCTTATCGATATAGGAGGTGTCACTTCGTGGATTGATTGTGGGGCATATGATGGTGACAGCTATATTTCATTTGCAGAAAATTATAAAGAAATTACAGGAAACGACTTTTCTGGAAAAGTTACATTATATGAACCAGATAAAAATAATTATGACCGAATGGTCGAAAATATGAGCAAATATAAAACTGTTAGTTCAAAATGTATAAACAAGGGGATTTGGAAGAAAAAGACTACACTGATGTTTTATACTGGTGATACGACTTCAAGTTGTTTTGATGACGGTGGAAGTGTGGCTGTTGATGTTGATAGTATTGATGATCTGCACAGGAGTGAAAGAGTAGATTTTATTAAGATGGATATTGAAGGAAGTGAACTCATGGCGTTACAGGGAGGAAAGACGGTTATAGAAAATAATCATCCTGCGCTTGCAGTATGTGTTTATCATAAAAGAGAAGATTTGATAACAATCCCACAATATATTCATAAGCTTAATTCTGATTATAAATTATACCTTAGAGCTTATAAGCGGTGGAGTCAGGAACTTGTATTATATGCAGTTGAAGGATAGTGGGTGAAAAGATGAAAAAAGTGTTAATGCTAACGGCAAAAGAAACTGAAATTCCCTTTATTTTGCAGGCAAAGATGTTGGGATATTATGTTATTACAACGGGAAACGCACCGGAACAGGTAGGACATAAATATGGGGATCAATATATACCATTTGACTATTCTGACTTTGAAGGAATAACTCAGATGGCGAAAGATATAGAAGTAGATGCAGTTATGAGCGGTTGCTCGGATAACTGTGTTCTGACAGCCGCATATATATGTGATCATCTGGGCCTGAAGGGACATGATTCATTTGAGACGACAGAGATTATTCATAGAAAGGATAAGTTTAAAAAATTTGCGTTGGAGAATAGGGTAAAGACACCTTTGGCCAGGTGGTTTGACTCAAAAGAAACTGCATATAAATACTCGGATAATGGATTCCCGGTTATTATAAAACCCAGCGATATGGCAGGAGGAAAAGGGGTAAGCGTAGCACGTAATTTAGATGAGATGATAGCTGCTGTAGATCGTGCATTTGAAGTATCCAGGGACAAAAAAATCGTGATAGAGCCGTATATAGAGGGATCACTTCACTCACTGCATGTTTTTATTGTTGATGAGAGGGTCAGGTCGTATGGTACGGCAAATGATTATTCATATAAAAACAAATATATGACAAGTTATGGCATATTCCCTGCAGATAATTGGGAGACTGCAACAGAAGCTTTAATACCGGAGATAAATAGAATAGCAAAGATACTTCATTTGGTAGATGGACAGATGGATATACAGTATATTATGGGGGCAGATGGACCGTGGATTGTAGAGATGATGAGAAGATTTCCGGGAAATCATACGACATCAGTAATAGCTAATTCAATTGGCATAGATTGGAGAGAATGGATATGCCGTGCTGAGTTAGGTGAATCTGTGAAAGGCATGCCAAGTGCTGTACACCCTCAGAAATATTATGGATATTATGCGCTTATGGCAGATCATAATGGTCGCTATGATGGCATGGATATAGATCCCCTGATAAGAAAGTATGTAATACAGATTGATGAGTGGCATTCGAAGGGGTATGAAATAGAAGACTATATGTATGACAAAATGGCGCTTATTCAATTTTATTTTGATACAGAAAGTGAAAGACAATTTTATTTGCCGCAAATTTGTAATCTGATAAAAGTTAAATACAGCTAATATGGAGGATAAGGGATGAATGAAAAAGGGGAAATATGTATTGGAATGGTAGGGACAGGAAGAGCAACAGAGTTACATATGAATGCTCTTCAGCGTTACACGGAGGTGCCGTTGTGTTACAAGTGCATTGTTGGAAGACGACAGGAAAGATTAGAGTTATACAAAAAACGGTATGGATTTTTGAATACCAGTCTTGAGCTGGAAGACTTACTGGATGATCCGGAGATAGATGTTATAGATATATGTACGCCGCCATATGTTCATGATGATATGATCACAGCGGTATTAAAATCTGGAAAACATGTTATATGTGAAAAGCCCTTAAGCGGTTATTTTGGTAAAGCTGGCGATAAAGAACCAATAGGCGACAATGTTTCTAAAGCACATATGTATGAAGAATTGTTAAAGTCGTTAGATAGACTCCGTGATCTGGTCAATAAATCTGGTAAGAAGTTTATGTATGCAGAGAACTTTGTATATGCACCGGCTATAGTTAAAGCTGCTGAGATAATAAGAAAGAAGAAATCTAAAATACTATTTGCAAAAGGTGAGGAATCATTAAAGGGATCAAGTTCTCCTGTTGCAGGAGAATGGTCTAAAACGGGGGGTGGAACATTTATACGAACAGGTGCACATCCACTTTCGGCAATATTATGGTTGAAAAAAGTGGAGGCAGAAACATATGGAAAAGATATTTGTGTAAAAACAGTTTTTGCAGACATGGGGCGTATTACACCGCAGCTTACTGAATATGAACACAGACATATAGCGGCAACTCCTATTGATGTAGAGGATTGTGCAACAGTTATTATTACGTTTAGTGATAACACGAGGGCTGTTATTATGGCTAATGATATGCTTTTAGGTGGTTCTAAGAATTATGTAGAATTGTATTGTAATGATGCGGTTATAAACTGTAAGATGACTATGTCAGATATGATGGAAACATATTTCCTTGATGAAGATAGACTGGATGATGTATATATTTCGGAGATGCTGCCATCAAAGACGGGTTGGAATAAGCCTTTTTTGGAGGATGAGATTATAAGGGGATATACTGATGAGATGAGAGACTTTATAGAGTCGATATATTATGATAGGGAACCGAAATCCTCATTTGATCTGGCTTATGATACAGCAAAGATCATATATGCGGCGTATAAATCGGCAGAACTTGGAGTTGCAGTAAAACCATAAATGCGAAAGAAAAGAGAAAATATGAATAAGAAAATATTAGTCACCCGTTCATCCATGCCGGGCATGGATGAATATGTGCAGGAGATACGATCACTGTGGGATACACATTGGATTACAAATATGGGACAAAAACATATTGAGTTGCAAAATGCATTGAAAAAGTATCTGAACGTTGACAACGTTGAACTCCTTGTAAACGGACACATGGCACTTGAGATGACACTTCAGGCCATGAATCTGCAGGGGGAGGTGATAACGACTCCCTTTACATTTGCATCTACTACCCATGCGATAGTCAGAAATGGCCTTGAGCCGGTTTTTTGTGATATAGACCCTGTTACGTATACGATGGATGCCACCAAGATAGAAGATCTTATAACTGACAGGACATGTGCGATAATGCCAGTTCATGTATATGGCAATATATGTGATATAGATGAGATACAGAGGATTGCGCACAAGTATGAACTGAAAGTGATATATGATGCTGCCCATGCGTTCGGTGAGACATATAAAGGTGAGAGCGTTGGCAGTTTTGGTGATGCCTCATGCTTTAGTTTTCATGCAACTAAGGTGTTCAATACCATAGAGGGTGGGGCGGTGTGTTACCGTGACAAAGAGCTCGGTGCAAGACTATATGGACTTAAAAATTTTGGTATACACGGTCCTGAGGACGTGGATGCTGTTGGTGCAAATGCAAAGATGAACGAATTCTGCGCAGCTATGGGAATATGTAATCTGAGGCACATTGATTCGGAGATTGGCAAGAGAAAAGTTGTTTATGACAGATATATGGAAAGACTTGCGGGAGTTAATGGCTTACAGTTAAACAGCAGACAGCCGGATGTGACATATAACTATTCATATTTTCCGGTTCTGTTTGATGAGAGAACATTTGGAGCGAGCAGAAATGAAGTGTTTGACAGACTTGCGAATGATGGCATATGTGCGAGAAAGTATTTCTATCCGCTTACAAATACATTTGCATGTTTTCATAATAAATATGATGTGGATGACACCCCTGTTGCAAGGAGTGTTGCAAACAGAGTTTTGACATTGCCGCTTTATGCAGATCTGAATTTAGATGATGTTGATAGAATATGCGATGTTATCTTAGATTGTAAGGTATAAAATGGATAAATTAGCTGTATTAATTCCCTGCTACAATGAAGAAAAAACAAGAAAAAACAATAACGAAGGTGGTAACTGATTTCAAGGAGACTTTGCCGGAAGCGGTTATATATGTATATGACAATAATTCGACTGATTCATCTGTAAAACTTGCAAAAGAGGCAGGAGCTGTGGTTCGGTATGAAAGAAAGCAGGGAAAAGGAAATGTAATAAGGCGGATGTTCTGGGAAATAGATGCAGAAGTTTCATAATTGGTGGAAGGACAGAGCCATTCCTAACACAAGACATGGGGCAAAAACTGCGCTCCAGAGATTGGGATATTCTTCTACGAACAGTGCTTTGGTAGACTTATGTAAAAGACAGAAACATTGTAAATGTTGACAGAGCAGAAATGGATTTCAGACTTAGAGCGTTTCAAAGTGGTAAAGATATCTGGAAAAATAATAGATATTAGTGTTTACTAAAATTATGTGATGTAATTAGGCGGGAGTCTCACACTCCCACCCACTCCATAAACTTCCTCATAGC
>CAKQQK010000009.1:0-49084 GCA_934270935.1 uncultured Coprococcus sp.
GAGAAGTTCCACATAACACTTCTCACACTTCCGACAATTGGTGTAGTCATAATGAATATTCTGCCGATACTTATTCTTATAGCGGTGGCATTTACCAATTATGACCAGCAGCACCTTCCACCAAACTCACTGTTTACATGGGTGGGCTTCAAGAACTTCGCAAGCCTGTTCTCAAACAGCATGACAGTCACATTTGGATATTCATTCAGAAAGGTTCTTGGCTGGACACTTGTGTGGGCGGTCATGGCTACAGTTACCACATTTATCGGCGGAATCCTTCTTGCCAAGGCAATCAATTCCAAGACAACCAAGCTGCCAAAGATGTGGAGAACACTTTTCATCATATCAATAGCAGTTCCACAGTTCGTAACACTGCTTTTGGTTAGAAACTTCTTCGCTGATTCCGGTATCGTGAACACTATCTGCTCAAATATCGGTATCACAGATATGCTTAAGCATGCAGGACTTGTCGGAGAACATCTTACATATATACCGTTCCTGACCGATCCTCACTGGGCAAAGGTAATGATCATTCTCATCAATATCTGGGTCGGTGTTCCATACCAGATGCTGATCGCAACAGGTGTTCTGATGAATATACCTACAGATCAGATTGAGAGTGCAAAGATTGATGGAGCAACAAATTTCCAGGTATTCTGGAAGATCACAATGCCATATATCCTGTTTATCCAGGGCCCGGCACTTATAACAGACTTTGTAAAGAATATCAACAACTTCAACGTAATCTACCTGCTCACACAGGATGTATTCGTTACACAGAATCAGGCTCTTGCCAATTCGCATGCGAAGGAAGTTGACCTTCTTGTCACATGGCTGTTCAGACTTACGAATGAATACTACGACTACAAGATGGCATCTGTTATCGGTATCATAGTATTTATCATATGTGCAGCGTTTACACTTATATCATTCTCAAGAATGATTGCAGGAGATAAAGAGGAGGAGTACCAGTAATGAAGAAAACAATAGGTTCAATCTTTAAACATATCGTATTACTTGTCCTCGCAGTTATCTGGCTGGTTCCAATCATCTGGCTGATTGTCACTTCATTCAGCGGATATAAGGGAATCAACACAGCACATTTCTTCCCAACGAGCTGGTCTATGGACAATTTTGTTCAGCTGCTCACAAGACCTGACTCGGTTGTGCAGTATGTGTCATGGTTCAAGAATACACTTATCATTGCAGTATTTACATGTATCATCTCTACTATATTTGTAGTAATGGTCAGCTATGCAATGAGCTGCCTGAGATTCAACGGCAGAAAACAGATCATGAGTGCGTCGCTGATACTGAACATGTTCCCTGGCCCACTTCTCATGATAGCAATTTACTTTATCCTGAAGATGCTGGGACTTACAAACAGCCATTTCGGTATGATCATAGTTTACTCAGCAGGATCAGGACTTGGATTCCTCATCATGAAGGGATTCATGGACACAATACCTATGTCACTTAAGGAGGCTGCCAGACTTGAGGGTGCTTCAGAGGCAACGATATTCCTGAAGGTCATCCTTCCTCTGTGTAAGCCGATCGTAGTGTATCAGGTCATCAGTTCTTTCCTTATTCCTTGGGGCGATTTCGTATTCGCAAAGCTTATGCTCAACTCAGGAGTTTCAACGGACTGGACAGTAGCTATAGGCCTTTACAACATGCTTGAGAAATCACTGGTCAACAAATACTTCTCAGTATTCTGTGCCGGCGGTATCGTGGTAGCTATTCCTATCTCAATACTGTTCGTCATCATGCAGAAGTACTATGTAGAGGGTGTAACTGGCGGTTCTGTAAAGGGCTAAGGCAGGACATTCCACTTGTGGCTGAGACCGGCAGGATCTACAGGCGGCGGCCTGAGAGAAATGAGAAAATTTATTTTGAGCAGGTGTCTGCGTTACCGGATGGACCACATATGGATGGTGGTGTGGATGCCTGCTATAATTAGCCCTAAAATAGGGCAGACAGGATGAAAAATGAGGATATTGTCGCTTATTTGGGGACGATTATCTTTAGATCAAAAGGTTACAACATATACGAAATAGGAGATTTTAAGATATGGAGAATACATTTATTGTAAACATTATCCACCGTCCTGAGATGGTTCCTGAGTATGCCGAGAAGGTTACAGGCCATGGTCAGGCAGAGGATATCGGAAGAAAAGCTCTCCTCACAGAGTCACTGGACATATTCAAGTTCCAGCAGGAGACAGCTCACAAGAACGGACTCAAGACTACTATTCAGATGACATATGCCAGCCTTTTTAACGAGGAGGCTGTATCACTTGCAAAGGAGCATCATGAGAAGTATGGAGATGAGATAGCACTTTCACTTCTCGGACTTCCTTGCACAGAGTTCAGAGAGAAGTACAAGACAAAGGACTTCTGTATCTGGATGTTCTCAATGGAGGACAAGAAGAATATCGTCGATGACGTATTTGGAAAGTTCCATGATATATTTGGTTTTTATCCAGTATCTACAGGTTCATACTATATGGATGCTGAGCTTACAAACTACATCAAGGAGAAGTATCCATCAGTCAAGTGTGCAGTTGCAACATGCTGGGAGGAGGGCCCTAAGGCTTACCATACATGTAACAACTCATGGTACACACTGTTCGATGGTGGTCCATGGAATCCGTGGATACCTTCAAAGCAGAACACACATGCACCTGCAGCAAATGAGGCTGAGGACAGCGGAATCGTTGCCATCCCTCATCTTTCAAGAGATCTGCTGGCATGCTATGATGGAAATGGTTCTAACTTCGGTACTCATCCACAGAACGTTCTCCGTGGAATGATCTACGACAGCAAGACATGGGAGTACCCATATCTGTACAACCTGATCGACCAGTATCGTCATCTGGCTAAGTTCAACAACGGATATTCATACAACATGATGTTCGTTGGACCAGGCTGGATGAACAAGATGGGACGCTGGGAGGCTCCATATGAGCTGCTCAAGAAGAGCTACGAGGACGGAATGAAGTACTACGGAGATCTGAAGAAGGAAGGCAAATGCATTGACATGACAATGGCTGAATTTGCTGACTTCTACAGAGAGAACAAGACATACGAGGAGCCTGAGTGTGCTCTTTGGAAGGATATACTGTACGGATCAGACAAGCAGATTTTCTGGTACTGCGATCCATACATGAGAGCCCAGATCAACATGGATCAGGGTGGTGCGATCGTTGACCTCAGACCATATGCAGCAAAGCTTAACTGGCCTGTAGGTATCGGAACTCCACACGTTCAGGATGCCTCATATCCATTCCTGATCCAGGAGAAGTACAGAGCTGGATATTTCACACACTATGCTGGAGAGGGTACTGTGAGAAGTGCCAAGATCAGCTATAATGGTGAGGAGGTCGATCTCTGTCTGTGCAGAACAAAGGCAACATTCTCACAGGAGGGCAGCACAAGGATCCTTACACTTGACCCGGTTGACATCGAGTTCTACGATCTGACAGTTAAACTTCAGACAAAGATATACTTTGAGGAGGGTTCATCCAAGATAAGACATGAGAGAACTATCCTCGAGATGAGCAACCCTGATGCAGAGGTTGAGATCAATGAGTACATGGTGGCATGCTACGGTACAACAGAGTACCCAGAGGACATGACAGGAATCACTCTCACAGCAAAGAATGCTTCAGAGAGCAAGTCACTCACATATGAGTACAAGTGCAGAGAAGAGGATCTCGCAGGTGCCGATGAGGTATCAGCAGTTATCCCTGCAATCGAGACAAAGGCTGCTATGGGAGCATCAGGCAGCGACGCAACAGGATATTTCAAAGAGGGATATGCGTTCTCCCCAATGTTCACTCTCGGGTTTACAAAGACACTTAAGGATAAGGAGGTATTTTCAACATGGCTCAGTCTGGAAAAGGCAAATTAAATTACAGATGTCCAATGTGTTTCATGAGAGATCTGGATATAGATATGTTCTATGATAAGGACAAGAAGGAATACTACTGTATCCGTTGTCAGTATGTTGGACCAGAGGAGGACGTTCTGGCAAAGAACGAACTTATCAGAATAAAATACGGAAGAATGTATGACAGGATTACATTTGACGACTAGGTGACAGATGTCATCTTGATAGACGGCCGCCGACAGATGGAGATGAACTGATACATCAGGAGTATGTTGTAAAAGACGTTGGAGTATGCAGAACATTTTTCTTCGGCGGCTGTTCTTGGTTATAACAGGCAGTAAAATAAATGCAGGTGGATGTGTCAAGTTTTCTATGAAAACTTGACATGTAGCGCCAGCCATTTGCCGAAGGCAAATTTTGCATGGCTGGTGTTCAAGGAGACAAAAATATGGCAGATTATATAAAGGGCGTGGATCTCTCCGCTGTTGCCGAGGTTGAAGAGCTGGGTGCGAAATATTATGACAATGGTGTGCAGGGAGATATATTTGACATACTTAAGAACTATGGTGTGAATTCTGTGAGACTTCGTCTGTGGAATGATCCGTACACGGAGGACGGCGTACCTTATGGCGCGGGCACAAATGACCTTGAGGTATACAAGAAACTCGCGAAACGCGCTATGGATCATGGAATGAGCATTCTGCTTGATTATCACTACAGTGATTTCTGGGCTGACCCGGGCAAGCAGAGGGTGCCGAAGGCGTGGAGAGGCATGGATGCGGATCAGCTTGAGCAGGCTGTGTACGACTACACAAGGGAGACTCTTTTAGAGATGAAAGATGCGGGAGTTTTACCTCAGCTTGTTCAGGTTGGAAATGAGCTTACAAACGGGCTGATGTGGCCTCTGGGGCAGAAACCAGAGTATGACAATATCGCAAAGTTTGTGAGCGCAGGAATAAGGGCGGTCAGATCGGTTGACTCTGATATTCCGGTCATGATACATCTCGACAATGGCGGCAACAATCCTATGTATGTGGACTGGTTTGACCACTACATGGAAAGAGGAGAAAATTTTGATATAATTGGAATGTCGTATTATCCGTTCTGGCATGGAACCATGAAGGAGCTGGAGGCAAATATGCGGGATATGGCGGATAGATATGGCAAAAAGATAGTTATCGCGGAGGTTTCCATGGGATTTACCATGGAGGACTACGCAGAATATGAGAAACTGGGGCCTGACGATAGAAAGGGCTATGCCACAAAACCTTCACTGGTGGAGAATCTTGGCTACCCTATGACACCTGAGGGACAGGCGGATTTCATGAACGACATAATGAAACTGATAGATGATGTTCCAGGCGGTGATGGCTTTTATTATTGGGAGGCAGGCTGGATACCGGTGTCGGGAAGCGGCTGGGCTACGGAAGGAGCGCTGTCATACATAGAGGAGTCTGGACCATGCGGAAATGAATGGGCAAATCAGGCACTTTTTGATTATGACGGACATGCTCTGCCGGCACTTAAGACTATACGTGATTACAAGCCGCTGCACAGCGACTATCCACTTAAGTAAATTATTGGGGACGGAGGTGTCTGTCCCCTCCGTCCCCGTGGTTTCTGATAGTAAAGTACATATTTTTGATACATTTGGATATGTTTTGGCTGGGCGGGTCTGTGTATAATATATACAGATGCGCCTTTTTAATATATTTGGCAAATTTACAGATGGGGACAGGACGGGGTGTTCTGATTGATCAGGAGGTAAGGTATGAAAAAAGTAGCATTGTTCATGGATGGCTGGAAGAGGTATTTCACCTACGCCTGGCCGCTGGGATTTATGCAGAAGATAAAGGAAGCCAGGGCTGATGTGAATTTGTACATATTCAACAGCAATGGCAATTGGAACAGGGACGATGGGTATAGCTATGGTGAGTACAATATATATAATCTTCCGGATCTGACAGATTTTGATGGAATCATCATATCGGTGAATAATATCAAATATCCTGAGGTTACGGCGGAACTGCTTGACAGGATAAGAAAGAGTGGAGTTCCGGCTATAAGCCTTGAGACTGCGTTTGACGGCCTGCATTTTGTGGGTATAGACAACTATGATGCCATGTATGACATGACTCGGCATATGATAGAGAAACATGGTGCGAAGAAAATATGGTATCTTGCCGGTCCAAGGGATAATTATGAGGCTCAGGAGAGATGCCGGGCGTTCTGTGACTGTGTGGATGTGTATGGCTTGAAGATAGATGATGAAGATGTCCTATTTGGCGATTTTGGTTTCAATGATGGCGTGACGGGTTTTGAAGAATTGCTAAGGGTACATGGACATACATGCATACAGCATGAGAAGGATGGACCGGATTACGGTGGCCCTGCTGAGGTGTACGGTGAGATAACCAGTGGCAGTTTTGCGGATTCTGCTCCGGATGCCGGGAATCCTGGAGCGAAGGGACAGGAGGAGCTGGATGAGAAACGGCTTGAAGAGCGGGAATTTGTCAGAAAAATACTTCCCGATGCCATCATCTGCGCAAATGACAATCTGGCGGTGGGAGTGTGCAACAGAGCTGAGGCACTTGGACTTTCCGTGCCAAATGATTTTAAAGTCACGGGATTTGACAACTTTGATAAAGCAGCTTACTATACGCCGCGCATAACAACGGTGAGCAGGATTCGCGAGAAGATCGGAGCTGCGGCTGCAGAGATCATGCTGAATATCTGGGCGGGAAACAATCCGGACACCAGCTCTTATATAGATTATAATTGTATATTCACGGAGAGCTGTGGCTGCGGCGCGGATGCCATGCTGAACGGCAGACAGTACCTGAAGAATTATATAATGGGAGTCGTTGAGCGTGAGGAGATAGATGAGAGCACTCTGGATTTCACGCATTTGCTCAGCAAATGCAAGGATTACAGTGAACTGTATCCGTGTGTTCAGTCCTCATATTCACAGGCGGAGTGTAAGAAATGCGTTATGGTTGTCGACAGATCTCTTGTAGAGATGGGAGGGGCTGGTCCGACTCTCTCAGCGGCGTACGATGAGGATGTATTTGCTGTGAAGGGATATCCTCAGAGAATGCAGATTGTGTACAGGCAGGGCGTAGCGGATGGCGATAGCGATACATACCACAGTATGTTTCCACTTTTGGATGATGAGACTGGTGGCAATATATTTTTATTTGCGCCATTTCATTTCGGAGAAAAGGCAGTTGGGTTCTGTTGTGTCGAAAATGGATATTACCTCATGGATAAGCAGCTTTGGTCAACTGTAATGAGCGAAGTGAATGTAGCTATGATAAATCTGTTCAATAAATGGAGGCTGGAGCAGATCAATCAGGAGCTTACGGCAATATCCATAAAGGATCCACTTACCCAGATATACAACAGGGAGGGTATGAGACAGATCGCCGCAAAGGCATTTGACAAGGCTGCGTGCCAGGGCAGGGCACTTCTCATAATGTTTGCAGACATGGACAGGCTCAAATATATAAACGATACATACGGTCATGAGTTTGGCGATAAGGCTATAAGAAATGCGGCCAGAGCTGTGGCCGGAGGCGGTGGAATAAGCAGTATTCCGGTTAGATACGGCGGAGATGAATTTGTATCCATATCTATATACGATGAGGATGAGACTCCTGAGGAAAGAAAGGCGGCGATACTTGAGAAGGCCAGGGAGATAGCGGCGCAGGAGAAGCTGCCGTTTGCATTGGAGTTTAGTATAGGTTATGTTATAACAGACCCGAATGGTGATAAAACCCTTGAGGAGTATGTGAGGGAGGCGGATCACAGCATGTATCAGGAGAAGATACAGAGAAGGGTAAGCAGATAATAATAAAAAATTATCAAAAAATGGAGAATCAGGTCTTATGTGCTGATTCTCTATTTTCATTTAGTATGTTATAATTAACTGTCATTATGATAGTTTGCGCAAGCACAGCTGTTGCAATGCTTATTTTATCATGTCGCCTAACGGCTCCATGTGGGCATTCACGTTATGACAGCCTGCACAAGTGCAATTGTCGCAACGCTCATTATATCATGAGGACACAACGTGGATTATTTATATTAGATACTTAGGATCAAAAGGAGGATATACAATGCTTAAGAATGTAACAGACACAGTATTTTATGTGGGTGTGGATGACAAGGATATAGACCTGTTCGAGAATCAGTACATCGTGCCAAACGGAATAGCATACAATTCTTATGTCATCATGGACGAGAAGATAGCCATCATGGATATGGTAGACGCAAAGTGCGCAGACCAGTGGTTTGCAAATGTGGCAGAGGTGCTTGGAGATAGACAGCCAGATTACCTCATCATATCACATCTTGAGCCGGATCACTCAGCCAACCTTGGCGATGTGCTTGCGAAGTACCCGGATATCAAGATCGTATCAAATGCGAAGCTTTTCGGAATGCTTCCAAACTTCTTTGAGGTTCCTGTGGCTGACAGAAGTGTGACTGTTGCAGAGGGACAGACACTCTCACTTGGAAGCCATACACTTCAGTTCTTCATGGCTCCTATGGTTCACTGGCCTGAGGTCATGGTCACATATGAGCAGAGCGAGAAAATACTCTTCTCAGCGGATGCATTTGGCAAGTTCGGAACTCTGGATACTGATGAGGACTGGGCATGTGAAGCGAGAAGATACTACTTCAATATAGTAGGAAAGTATGGAATGCCTGCACAGGCACTTCTCAGGAAGGCTGCAGGTCTTGATATCCAGAAGATATGCGCACTTCATGGACCTATACTCACAGAGAATCTGGAATACTACATAGGCAAATATCAGCTGTGGTCCACCTACACACCTGAGGATGAGGGAATCTTCATCGCATACTGCAGCCTCCACGGTAACACAGAGAAGGCTGCAAAGAAGCTGGCGGAGATCCTTGAGGCGAAGGGCGCACCAAAGGTTGCTATATCAGACCTCTCAAGGGATGACATGGCGGAGTGCATAGAGGATGCTTTCAGGTACGACAGGCTTGTGCTAGCAGCACCTACGTACGATGGAGGCGTGATGCCTGTCATGGCAGACTTCATAAACCACCTGAAGATGAAGGCGTACCAGAAGAGAAAAGTGGCATTCATTGAGAATGGTTCGTGGGCTCCAATGGCAGCCAAGCTCATGAAGGAACAGATGTCATCGATGAAGGATATAGAGATCGTGGACGAGCATGTGACCATAAGGTCTGCGTTCAAGCAGTCAGATGTGGCAGCGCTTGAGGTGCTGGCAGACAAGCTTTTATAAAAGATACGGATAATAAATATAAAGTAAGTCTGGAATCGACTTACATACGTAGTTATTATTTATCTAACAGGTGAGTTGCCACAATAAAGTTGTTACACAGAGTTGCTATACATATTGTGAGCAGGGAATTTGAGCCCGCCGGTCCTTAGGTGACGCTGTGAGGCGGCACCTTAGGACCGCTGCAGGGTGAAATAAGCGGGAGCGACCCAGCGAATGATATGTATAGTAACTCTGTTTTCAAAGAAAAAATTGGCAGCTCACCGTCCTATCGATAATGTAAGGAAGGTGTAAGACATGGCTAAGTCCATGGTTTCCGGTAAGCCCCTCAGTCTGATGCTACAGTTTGCCACCCCGCTTTTACTCGGCAATCTGCTTCAGCAGACTTACAACATAATAGATGCGGCTATTGTGGGGCAGATACTGGGTGATAAGGCTCTGGCGGGAGTCGGAGCAAGTAGCAGTATACAGTTCCTGGTTCTGGGATTCTGTATGGGCTGCTGCGCAGGATTTGGTGTTCCTGTTGCAAAGTATTTCGGTGCAAATGATATGCACAAGATGAGAAAATATATATTTAATGGTGCGGTTCTGACGGGCATCATAGCACTTATCGTTACATCGGTGTGCGCTATATGCTGCAATCAGATACTGCACCTTCTGTCCGTTCCGCAGGATATATTTGATAAGGCGTACTCCTATCTTATAGTTATATTTCTGGGAATCCCATTTACACTTATGTATAATTATCTGTCAAGTGTGCTCAGATCCCTGGGAGACAGCAGGACGCCATTCATGTTTCTGGCGTTCTCGGCGATACTCAACATATTCCTTGATCTGTTCTGCATACTGGTGCTCAAGTGGGGCTGCGCCGGTGCGGCTATAGCAACCATCACGGCACAGGCGGTGAGTGGAATATTGTGTCTTGTATACATATTCAAAAAGGTTCAGGTGATGCATCTTGAGGCGCAGGACAGGGAGATGGAGGGGTCTGCAGTGAAAGAACTCCTCGTCATGGGAATTCCGACAGGCCTGCAGTTTTCCATAACTGCCATAGGAAGTATGGTCATGCAGTCTGCAAATAACAAGCTGGGAAGTGTGTATGTGTCAGGCTTCACAGCCGGTATGAGAATAAAACAGTTTACTATGTGTCCGTTTGACGCATTTGCAACGGCGGCTTCTGTGTTCTGCAGTCAGAATCTTGGAGCCGGACAGGCAAAACGTATAAAACAGGGATTGTGGCAGGCGATAGCTGTTGCGGTTGGATACGGTATAGTCGCAGGACTTGTGATGATAATATTTGGAAGACCGCTCTCCATGATATTCGTCAAGAAGAGTGCAGTGGATGTGCTCGATGCCTCAGCCAAGTATCTGAGATGCATGGGATTCTTCTATTGGAGTCTCGGTATACTGAACGTGGCCCGTATGGTGACACAGGGACTTGGATACTCTGGCAGAGCGATATTCTCAGGTGTGACCGAGATGGCGGCCAGGATCGTAGTGAGCCTGGGATTTGTCGGAACATTTGGATTCACAGCCATCTGTTTTGCTGACCAGACGGCATGGGTCACAGCGACCATTTATATATTGCCGACATGTCTCTACTGTGTGAAGAAGTCCACGGCGAAGATTGCCGTGGGAACGGTGTAAATATTATTAACCTGATTTTAATCTTTCTCATATTTTAGATTAATCATCGATTGGTATAGTAACAACATCAGTTGATGATATCAGCAACAACAATCAGAAAGATGACAGATTATCGGAAGATGATGAACTAAGATAAAGAGAAAGGGTGTAAAGATTATGGATAAACTTGAAAAGGTAGAAAAGTTAAGAGAAAAAACCGGAGTAAGTTACGAGGATGCGAAGAGTGCACTTGAGGCATGTGATTATGACGTGCTGGATGCAATCATATATCTGGAGAAGCTTGGCAAGGTAAAATCCCCGGAGATGGGAAGCTTTACTACAGGCGGGGAGCAGCAGACCTCAACAGAATTCGAACAGGCACAGAAAGTTTATACAAATGACTGCAATAAAGCAACATTTGGACAGATGGTTGACAGATTTTTCAAATGGTGCGGCAGGATCCTGAAGAAGAGTTTAGACAGCAGCTTCATAGTGGAGAGAAGAGGTCAGAGCATGATGAACGTTCCAGTTCTGGTTCTGGTGATCGCACTCATATTTGCCTTCTGGGTAGTCATTCCACTCCTTGTGGTAGGACTCTTCTGTGAGTGCAGATATCATTTTGAAGGAATCGGAGATATAAACGTAAACCTCAATGACGCTTGCGACAAAGTAGCCGATTCAGTAGATAACCTTAAGTCAGACGCAAACAACAAATAATAAGAAAATAAGTAATAAAGAGTAAATAAAAAAACTATATCAACACAGATTAAAAACAAATATAACGTAATAAATAAACATATATTCAGTTGATATAAATTACAAATAAATATTACACACAGACAAAAATACACATAAAAAATGATAAAAGACGAAATATCTTATACCGATATTTTAACAAATACCAGCTGACATAGTTTGGAGGGAGATTGTAATGTCTGTGGGGGGTGTCTCTGCAATGGTAGCCGTGGCGACTGAGCTTTGGTGCTTCTTGCCGAGGCAGAGATCCGCAAACGTCCTTATCGCGGTCGGCGCCGAGTGCAGATAGAAGCAAGCCAAAGCGAAGGAAGCTAGGCGTAATTGCAGAGACACCCCCCACAGACTTACATCCCACCAAACTATGTCAGCGTCCGTCAGTCAAGAAAGGAAAAAAGATATGGCACAGAAGATTCTCGTTGTGGAGGATGAAGAGAAGATTGCAAGATTCGTGGAGTTGGAGCTGGTTCATGAAGGTTACGAGGCAGAGAAGGCCTTCGACGGAAGGACGGGCCTTGAAAAGGCTCTGTCAGGAGACTTCGATCTGGTTGTCCTGGACGTGATGCTCCCGGGGCTCAATGGGCTTGAAGTGCTTCGAAGAATACGCAGGGAGAGCGATGTGCCTGTCATCATGCTGACCGCCAGGGATGCGGTCATGGATAAGGTGTCGGGGCTTGATGCCGGTGCAGACGATTACCTCACCAAGCCATTTGCCATAGAAGAGCTGCTGGCCAGGATAAGGGTGGCACTTAAGAATCGTGTGACAGCTGCAGTACATACACACAGGATAGAAATACGTGGGGTGGGCATGGATGTGGACAGGCATGAGGTTACGGTGAACGGCGAGCCTGTGGAGCTGACGAACAGGGAGTTCGAGCTGCTTCGGACGCTCATGGAGAACAAGGATATCGTGATGGACAGGGAGAAACTGATAAATGCGGTGTGCGGATACGATTACCTGGGAGAGACAAATATCATAGATGTGTATGTGAGATATCTCAGAACAAAGATAGATGACAGGTTTGGCGTGAAGCTCATCACCACTGTCAGAGGTGTAGGGTATGTTATCAGGGGATGACTGATCCAGATGCGGAGAAAACAGACAGATATGTGACAGGTCAGTAGCGGATTGTACGGATATGCATAGATAGAGAGTATATACATGGGAAAGAAGACAAACGAAAACAAAAGAATGTCATCGATAGCCAGAAGGATCAATATGAGTTTCTGGCTCAAGGAAGTGGGCAATGTGATACTTATTGATATCGTCATTGCCCTTCTTGCTGTTGGGGCATTTGGATGGTGGGGCAGAAAACAGATGCCGCAGAACGTCGGTGGAGTGCGATATTATGTGGAAAAGAACGATGACGGCGGTGCATATGAATATGTCATAGAAGGGACAGACGAGAAGAAGTACAGATATGATATAAAGATCCTGTGGGATATCATAGAGATACCGGGGATCGTGCTGCTTGGTGCCGAGACAATTGTTCTATTCCTTGCGCTGTTTAGAACTGCAGATGTCAGAAGACGGTTAAAGCCGCTGAATGATCTGGCCATCGCTGCGGAGAGGCTTAGTAAGGAATCTTCGACACCTTCATCCAGCCGTCCGGGCAGATCAAACCAGAATGATCACAGCAAGATCGACGATCTGGAAAAGGCCATATCACATTTGTCGGCGGATGATGACGAGCAGGTGATACATACGGGCGACAAAGATCTGCAGAGTATAGAGATCGCACTCAACAGTCTGCTGAAGAACATGAAGGAGAATGAGAAGAGGCAGATGAGATTTGTGTCCGATGCTTCTCATGAGCTCAGGACACCTATAGCTGTGATCCAGGGATATGTGAATATGCTTGACCGATGGGGCAAGGAGGATGAGCAGGTCCTGGGAGAGTCTATAGAGGCGCTTAAGAATGAATCCCAGCATATGAAGGATCTGGTGGAGCAGCTGTTATTCCTGGCAAGGGGCGACAGCGGAAGACAGCACCTGAACATGGAGAAAACCGATCTGAACCGCATGGTCAGTGAGGTGTGGGAGGAGTCCATGATGATAGATGATACTCACCGGTATGAGTTCAGAGGAACTGAAAATGAGGCTTATGTTTTCGGTGATGTGGCCATGGTCAAGCAGTCAGTCAGGATATTTGTCCAGAATGCTGCGAAGTATTCTGAACCTGGCACCACCATCATACTTGCAGTGAAAGAGGATCACGGCTATGTGAGTTATATGATAGAGGACGAGGGTACAGGAATGAATCCTCAGGATCTGTCACATATATTTGACAGATTTTACCGTTCGGATGAAGCAAGAAACAGCGAGACGGGAGGTTCCGGACTGGGCCTTTCCATAGCCAAATGGATCATAGATGCACACGGAGGAATGATACAGGTTGTATCAAGAGAGGATATAGGCTCGAGGTTCGTGGTGAGATTTCCGAGATGCCAGTAATTGAGAGTGCATAGAAGACAGATTAAAATACATAAACTGGCTGTCCCCGCATAAACTGTAAAAACAGAATATGCGGGGGCTTTTTCTTTGAAGGGATACATAGAAGAACGGGCAGTTGAAGCAGCAAATTATATCATTGACACCAGAGCGACGGTCAGGCAGACAGCGGACAGGATGGGTATAAGCAAATCCACGGTACACAAGGATATAACGGAGCGGCTGGTGCGTATCAGACCCATGCTTGCTGCACAGACCAGAGTCATTCTGGATGCAAATAAGGCAGAGCGTCATATCAGGGGAGGCATGGCTACGAGAGAAAAGTATCTGCATGAACATGAAGTGGACAGAGAGGGGAGGTGATTACATAAAGATTTAATACCTCGTGTGTTGTATTTTTCATTGATTTGGGTTACACTTTTGTTGGTTGCGTAGTAATGCTATGTATATTAATATAGAGGCTGTGTCGGGCTTTTGAGTGAAAACCTGACATGAGATGTAACACAGATCAGAGGGAAAATATATGAGATTTATACATGTTTCGGATGTTCATCTTGGCATAACTCCTGATAAGGGAAAGCCGTGGAGCGATGTCCGCGCAAAAGAGATAGAAGACACATTTGACAGGATTCTTGCTGTCGCTGAGGAGAGAAAGGTCGACCTGCTCCTCATCGCCGGAGATTTGTTTCATCAGTCTCCCGGGGTTACAGAGCTTGACAGGCTGGACAACAAGCTTGCAAAACTCACGAATACCAGAACAATCATTGTTGCCGGAAGCCGGGATCATATTGAGAAGGATTCTCCGTCTGAGACTTATGAGTTTAAGTCGAATACGGTGATACTTCCTGCGGACGAATTCAGCAATGCGTATTTTGAGGATATAGATACGTGTGTGACAGGATTCAGCTATGGATGTGATGAGTACACTGAGAATTTTTCAAAGGATATAAAAGTGCAGCAGGAGGGTTCTACGAATATACTGCTGATGTATGGCGGTGATTCAAAGCACGGAGCATTTGACTTCAAGAAACTCGCCGGAGCCGGATTTGACTATGTTGCGCTGGGCAGTCTGAGGAAGCCTAAGCACATGGTAAAGAACAGGATGGCTTATCCGGGATCACCGGAGCCGGTGTCTCATCTCGATACGGGAAAACATGGGTATATATACGGTCAGATCATTCATGGAGAGACAAGAATAAAGTGGGAACCGGTGGCATGCAGGGAGTATATCAATCTCGGGCTGGAGGTTAAACCTGAATATACGGCCAGACAGATCGAGGGTGCGATCAGGAAACAGATTGACAAGATGGGCACTCAGAACATATATAAGGTTATACTCAAAGGGGAGAAAGGCAAAGGTGTGAAGCCGGTATTTGATAATTTACCTGAAGAGTATATGATATATAGTGTCGTGGATAACACGATGTTCAATTATAATGCTGACAGCCTTATGAAAGACAATGAACACAATGTGCTTGGACGTTTTATAAGCGGGCTTTCCGGCAAGAATGATGCGGTGAGCAAAAAGGCGCTTGAGTATGGACTTGAAGCTATTGTAGCTACTGGAGAAAAGTAATGTATATTAATAAACTGTTTTTGAAGGAATTTGGTAAATTCAACAATAGAGAGATAAAGCTTGATTCAGGCCTTAACGTGGTGTACGGAGAGCCGGGAGCCGGCAAGAGTACATTTAGGGATTTTGTCACCGGCATTCTGTTTGGTATGGACAAATACAAGGGAATCGGTTCTAAGAGTGATAACTATGCCAGAAGAAAGCCAAAGAGTGCAAATGGATATTCCGGCAAGGCGAATGTCGTTCAGAATGGGAAAAGTTATCTGCTTGAACGCAACTTTAACATGACCACAGATGGTGCAAGCCTCACGGATGTGGAGAGTGGCAAGGAGCAGAGACTTAAGATCAGGAATTCATATAAGGATGTGCTCTTTGACATGGACAAGAGTACATTTGCAGATGTGATGAGCATCGAGCCTGCGGCAGAGTCCGGGGATGATGACAAGTCGATATGTGACAGACTTGAGAGATACCTCATGAATATGCGGGAGACCGGATGCAGCGGAATCAATAAGGCAGAAGCCGTAGCTTATCTTGAAAATGAGAGAAAGAAATATGACAATCAGAAGGAACTCAGACAGATAGAAGAGCTTGAGGCTCAGATGGATGAGCTGGGAGATGTAGACAAGGATCTGGAGGACATAAGGAAGGCCAGAAGAGAAGAGCTGGATGCCTACAATATGGAGATCGCCAGATTGAAGAGAGAGGCCAGACAGCTGGTAAATGAGAAGGATGCGGATATCCCTGACGAGGATGAAGATAGGGAGCGAAGCAGGATATTCCTGGAAGTCGAAGCCATAGATGACGAGGACGACAAGAAGGAAAAGAAGAAGCAGGAGAAAAAGGATAAGAAGCTGACAGACAATATATTTGTCATAATGGCTGTTGGAATCCTTGTGGTGGCAATTGTTATGGTGGCAGTGCGTCTGGTAGGTTTCCAGAAATCCATACAGCAGCTTTTTACGATATGTACTATAGCATTTGTGGCGATAACGATCATAGATGGATTGTTCAGGAAAGGAACATTTGACGGTGATAAGCTGCCGTCTGAGGAGGAGTACCGCAGAACCATATATGAGATGGGAAGGGCTACAGAGTCCAGAACAGTCAGGGTTGAGATCGACAGGGTGTTCCAGGAGGAACACGATAAGAAGCTTGACATGTTCAAGTTCCAGGAACATGATGCCATAGAAAAGCGAGATGCATATTATGAGCTCAAAGAAAAACGAGATGCTATATTTGTAGGTTATGATGCCCTTGAGACTGAGAAGAAAGCCATTGACAAGGCGATAGAGATGATCGAGGCTTTGTCTGGTGATTTTGCAGCTAAGTTTGAGAATATTGATCAGCATATATCATTTAATCTTGGATTGATTTCGGGAGGTGCATATACAGAGGTAAAGCTTGATGAGAATATGCACGCTGCTGTGAAGAAGGATGGACATTTCTTCAGGGCAGAATTCCTTGGCTCTGATGTGGTCAGACAGATTTATCTGGCGGTGAGACTTGCAGTTGCACAGGTTATTGACACGGAGAATATGCCTCTTGTTCTGGATGATGTAGTATCTGCCACAGACGAGAAACAGCTATCAGGCATTCTTGATGTGATAAAGGGAGTGGGTACAGATCAGACGATATTGCTTACTTCGGACAAGGCTCTGCTCAAAAAACTTGACGATATGCATATAACATGTAATGTGGTGACATTGTAGATCTGACATTATGAAGTTGACGTTACAATAAGTGATATGTTTAGTTAGATATAATATTAGACCTGCAGGTCGGACAAAAAACCTCCGGTATTCGGTGCTTATGCATCCGGATATCGGAGGTTTTTTATTACATGTCCTATGCGGACTGTATGTTAATATTTTTTATTTAGAAGTTTTTATTGATACTTCAAGTGGTTCATCTTTTAGTAGTTCTCATAGTTGTCTGAGATGGTATGCTTTTCCTTGTACTCTGCAATTCTTGCATTGATTCTCTCTGATGGATCAAGAAGATCGCTGAGAGACGCATCGTGATTGAGATGGTCAATTATGAGAGCGATATACTTGCTCATGTCTGCAGATACATACCAATCACGCTGTGAAAGTTCAGGAAGCTGGTATGTAAGGTTTGTTGTGATGACCTTCTCGATGAGACCTTCTTCGTGGCATTTGTCAAATACTTCAAGACCCTTTGTGAAGAGACCAAATGTAGCAAGAGCGTATACTCTCTTTGCCTTTCTTGCCTTGAGCTGCTTTGCCACATCGATCATACTCTCGCCGGATGCGATCATATCATCGATGATGATGACATCCTTGCCCTCAACTGAATCGCCGAGGAATTCATGGGCAACAATAGGATTACGTCCGTCTACTACTCTTGAGTAATCTCTTCTCTTGTAGAACATACCTACATCTACGCCGAGAAGGTTTGCAAAGTAGATGGCTCTGTGCATAGCGCCCTCGTCAGGAGATATGACCATCATATGGTTGTTGTTGATCTCAAGGTCAGGTGTTGATCTGAGAAGGGCCTTCACGAACTGGTAAGTTGGTTTCACATTCTCAAAACCACTCTTTGGTATAGCGTTTACGACACGTGGGTCATGGGCATCAAAAGTTACGATGTTGTCAACACCATACTGCTTAAGTTCCTGGAGCATAACGGCACAGTCGAGAGACTCGCGTCCTGATCTCTTGTGCTGACGGCTCTCGTAGAGGAAAGGCATGATGACAGTGAGCTTTCTTGGCTTGTCTGTCATGGCTGAGATGATTCTCTTGAGGTCAGCATAGTGATCATCAGGGGACATTCTCTGTGTCTGACCTGCCATAGTGTATGTGCAGCTATAATTTCCTACATCCAGCATGATATATATATCTTTACCACGAACTGATTCGTTGACAATTCCCTTGGCCTCACCTGATCCAAATCTTGGACAGTCTGTGCTGATGAGATAAGAGTCTTTCTCATATCCGTGGAATACGATGCTTGACTTGTTCTCGTTCTGGCGGTTCTTTCTCCATTTAACAATATAAGAATCAACTTTCTCACCAAGAGGCACAATGCTCTTGTGTGCGATGATTCCTAAGCTTCCTACGGGTATTGTCTCCAATTTGCTCTCGTCTGGCATAATAAAAATCCTCCTAATTTGATTTCGTTCATATTGATACCTGCGCAAATAGATGTGAGATCTATCTGTTGCCTGTTATGTGGCGCATACGCTTCACATAGCGGATGTTATCTCCGTAGAGATTGAATATGAGATAGCTATCAACAATTCGGGACATAATTCTCTCTGTATACCTGTTTTTGAACTCCTGGAGATCAAGATTGGTTGATATGAGAGTCGACAGTCCTTTGATAGTTCTCGTATTTATAATCTCAAATAATTGGGAAAGGACAAATGAATTGGTATATTCAGTGCCCAGATCATCAATTATAAGAAAATCACAATTATATATGTAGTCATACAGCATCTGGTCGTGATACTCATGACTACCATTTATTATAATATCCTGTAAGATATTATCAAATAAATTGATTGCAGACAAGTATAAAACTGTATATCCTTTGTCAAGCAGCTCCTTAGCGATACAATTTGTCAAGAATGTCTTGCCTGTACCGGTCTCTCCGTAGAGAAGGACACCGGGACGTTCATTCTGGAACCCTTCTGTGAACTGTCTGGCAGCACCTAGAATGTTCTTCATGTTCTGGTAAGGTGTGTAGCTCCGGCCGTTCACCGGCTCATCTTTGTAGTAGTCCAGGCTGAAGTGGTCGAAATTCTCGGTCTCGAGCACTTTTTCAATGGTGGACTGCTGGTAGAGCTGGCTTATGATCATCCGTCTGAGACATGCACATGGCCTGCCTTCGACATATCCGGTGTCTTTACACAGATGACAGTTGTATATGGGCGCGAGATAATCCGGTGGATATCCTGCACCATCCATAATGGATTTTTTCTCCGCTTTGAGGTCGGCTATGCAGGCTGCAAGCGCATCTTCATCCACAGGCTGTCTGCGGATTCTTTTTCTTGAGGCTTCTATAGCTGAGTGGGCGATAGTGTTGTCGATCTCCTGAACTCTTGGAAATTGCTCATATATCTCTGATTTTCTATTGTCCTGTGTTCTCAGGTTGTCCTGTCTTATTCTGGACAATCTGGATAATATATCATCATAGTTGATATTGTTCATGTTATGTTACCTGTATTAACTGCTTTTCTTGTTGAGATTCAGCTCGTCCGCAAGCATCTGCTCAAGCTGACCCAGCTGGTCAGACATGTCAGTCTGCTTGAAATTGGCAAAGCCGTTAGGGTTCCTTGCAGCAGCGGTCTGGGTTTTGACGGTGTTGTCAGTTTTCTTCTTCATAAAATCAAGATCAAGCTGCTGTACATCCCTGAGAGATTTTACACCATTCTTGTGCCAGTTTTCAAGGATGCCGTTGACGTAAGCAAAATTTGCTGACTGAGGTTTGGACAATATGGCCTTTTGGCATGCAAGAAGTATCAGATCCTCGGAGAAATTCATCTCGTTTGACCATGCGTCTATGTATGCACTTTCTATGCTGGTTGGATTGCCCCTCCTGATTCCCAGTTCAGAAAATACTTTTCTGTAAAAAGGATTGTAAGCATTGCTGTCAGACTTGGCTTTTTCAACAGTGTCGATACCCTTCTCGTACCATGATGCGGCAACGGTTTCCGCATAGCGGAAGCTTGCTTTGCCCATGGTGAGGCAGTATTCGATGAGGTACTCAATGAGTTCCTGTGAAAAACCAAGCTGATCGTATATGTATATAAGGCTCTCTGTCTCCGGCATGGACAGTGGTCTGCCGAAGTAAGCCTCCGTTTCAAAAATAAGGTCAGAGAGGATGCCGTCCTCCTGCTTCTTTCTCAATATCTCTGGTGTCACAGCGGTCTTGAGCGGCAAAGCGTGTGCCGGGACTGCTGATATATCTGTAGCTGCTGATATGTTCTGAGTGTCTGCCTGTGCTGGGGCTGTCTGAGCTGAAGCTGCCTGTGTTGTTGCTGATGCAGCGGCAGCTGCCGGTGAATTATCTTCTACCATGTAATCCATGCTGAGAAGAGAGAGACCATCCATGGAATCGCTTTTCTGATGGCTCTTATCCTGGAGTGGGAGAAGAGTGATCCCAACTGGCTCCTTCTTGTCGTTGTAATTTAGACGCATAACATCCTGGCTTATCCAGTACTTTATGGCCCTGCAGATGTCTTTCTCAGTAAGATTGAAGTGATCAGCAATTTCTGCTACAGATATCGGCTCTCTGGATGACAGCTGTCTGACCAGATACAGATATACTTTAACAAACTCTCCACTTGCGGAAGTCATGTAATAGTCAATGAAAAAGTTTGATATGGAGGAATATGTCTCGTTTTTTTCTGTTGTGATAGTTATGTAGCTCATGTGTAAAACTCCTTGTCATATTCCTAAAATAATGCTGTTATTATCAGGCTCTGACCTGATGACCGCCTCATTATAGCATGAACTTTTTCGATTGCAAATAGAACATACAGTCGGTTCTGAAAAAGAGGGTGGGTGTTGATAGTGTTGATAATGTGGATGGTTAATCGACATAATTTTGCTAAAAATTAAAAAGCTTTATTTTAGTGGGTTTCTGTAAAAGAAATGTAAAAATTATGTCAACGCAAAAAAATAAACAAGGTGGGACAACTTTCCCACCTTGTTTTGTGGATAATGTGGATAACTATTTTTTTATGAGGTCATTTCCAATGGAATAGACGTTTCCGGCGCCCATAGTTATCAACAAATCATTTTTTTTGCAATTTTTTAAAAGATAGTTCTCAATATCGTCGAAAGAAGGGAGATAGAAGGCATCTGTGCCGAGTTCTGCGATTCTGTCGGCAAGCTGGCTTGCGGATACGAGACCGGTATCTTTCTCACGTGCTGCGTAGATATCTGCCACGATAACATGGTCACATACCTTGAGTGCCTGTGCGAAATCCTCGAACAGGGCATATGTCCTAGTGTATGTGTGTGGCTGGAATACGCACCATAGCTCATGGTAATCAGTGTTCTTTGCAGCCTTAAGTGTTGCGGATATCTCTGTTGGATGATGTGCGTAGTCGTCCATGATCCTTACGTTGTCGAGAATCGTGCCCTTGTATTCAAATCGTCTCTCTGCACCGACGCATTCTGAGAGTCCCTGCTTGATCACGTCTATGGAGATTCCGAGCTCACGTGCTGCAGCTATTGCTGACAGAGAGTTGTATACGTTGTGTTCACCGAATACCTTGAGGGTGATGTCTGTTACTTCCTGTCCGTCAACCACAAGGGTGTATGTAGGATGTCCGAATTCATCAAATCTGATATTGTGGGCTGAATATTTGTTCTGTGCGCCCTTTCCAAATGTCACAACACGGCACTCAAGATCCCTGACCACGGTGTCGTAGTATTTCATATCACCATTTACAATGACCAGACCTTCCTTAGGTGTCTTGGTTGCAAATGTGTGGAATGACTCAGCTATCTCATCGATGTCCTTGAAGAAATCAAGATGATCCGCATCTACGTTGAGTATGATGCTGATAAATGGTTTGAAAGCATGGTAGCTGTTCGTATATTCACATGCCTCTGTAACAAAATATTCTGATTTGCCGACTCTTATATTGCCGCCGATGCTGTCAAGGATACCTCCAACTGAGATGGTTGGGTCGGTGTCAGCATCTATCAGGATGTATGACAGCATGGATGTTGTTGTAGTCTTTCCATGGGTGCCGCTCACGGCGATGGAATACTTGTAGTTTTCCATGATCTGGCCAAGGAGCTGTGCTCTGGTCAGCATCGGGATGCCCTTTTCCACGGCTGCTTTGAACTCCTCATTGTCAGGGTGGATTGCTGCTGTGTAAACTACAAGATCTATATTGTCTGAAATGTTGGAGGCACACTGACCTATATTGATGAGAGCTCCCATATCAGCAAGCTGATCTGTAATCTCTGATGCCTTCATGTCAGATCCTGTTACTTTGAATCCTGCCTTCAGGAGAATCTCTGCCAGACCACTCATACTTATGCCGCCTATTCCCATGAAGTGAACGTTGATTGGCTTTGAAAAGTTGATTTTGTACATTTGCATATCGCCTTCCTTATATAAAGATTTCATTATCTATCTTTTGTTCCGTAGTAGTATAACATAATACGGTTTAAATTAAAATATTTCATGCGAAAAGCACAAAGGATTAATGTTTCATTTCATAATAAGATTAAGTTGAGTTGAGAACAATAGAATTATGGATGCTAGATCCGAGCAGAACAGGTGATGGAAATGTTTGATAATTATTTTACTTATTGGAATGATTTGCCGGAACAAGATGCTTTTTCAGTATTTGGACCGGCTCATATGATATGGCTGATAGCTGAGGCCGCTCTCATATGCGTGGGTGTGTATATATATAGAAAAAAAGATTCATGCAAGAGGCGGGCAATGAGACGAGGAATCGCTGAGGCAATGCTGGTTATGGAGGTGTATAAAGATCTGGTTCTGATAGTCACAGACCATATGGATGTTCAATACCTTCCGCTGCAGCTATGCGGACTTGCTATCCTGGTGGAGGCATTATATGCTTTTGCGCCATGCGCTTTCCTTGGAGAAGTAATGTGTGTGCTGTGTATGCCGGGAGCTGCGGCAGCTTTGATATTTCCAGACTGGACCAGATATCCGGTGGTGAATTTCATGAACCTTCACAGCTTCATAGTGCATGGTCTTCTGGTGCTTATGCCGTGTATGGTGCTGGCATCAGGTGAGTATGTGCCGAGGATCCGACGGGCATATATGGTGTTCGCATTTTTGATCGGGGCGGCATTTGTCGACTGGTGTGTAAATGCACTTGCAGACTGCAATTTTATGTTCCTCAGGTGGCCGTCTGCAAACTCACCGTTTATGGGGATATATCAGACTTATGGATATGGAGTTTATATGGCAGTATATGCCTCGGTTGTGTGCCTGGCAATATTTGCCTTATATGGAGTAATTTATATAGTCAGTAAAATAGACATGGGAACAAGACAAGTGGAACATGATTAAACAAGCCGGTTATTTATAGTGGTAAAATACCAATAAATTATGTTTAATGTACATTTTAGGATTTTTATGAAACCCTGAAATGCAGCAGCGGCTTATAATGAGCTGATAATCAAGGAAGGAGAAACATTATGAAAAAGACAGGTAGGATTAGGAGTTACAGAGCAGTCCGGTATCTGATGGCGGTCATATGTATTATGATTTGCGGAATTATGGTACAGAAACCGGAAAAGGCTGAGGCCGCAAGCTCGGGCAGTGGATTTGAATTCCAGAAGGTATTTGAAGGGACCACACGTGAGGGTGAGTCTGTACGATGCGGAGATTATTACTTCAAGTATTACAACAGAACGTGGCCTGCATGTGATGTGTATATCTCAACAAGATCCAACAGTGGATTCAGAAAAATTCCTGATTGCAGGACGAAAGAGATAGGATTCAATGGAGTTGCTGTATATTTTGCAAATAATACATATGTCAGTGGATATACAAATGGATATCGGAATATGGCACATGCTTTATACAAGTATATTCCGAACACTAACAAAACCTATAGGATGAAGGTGCTGCCAAGTAAGGTAGATGCATGTACAGGAGATTTCAGATATAACGTTAGTTATGTGTATGGATGCAGGGTGTTCCTGACAATCAGTGATGAGTGGCCGGATGCGACATATGTATATAATGCAGCTACTAAAAAAATAGCAAAAATGATAAGTAAAAGCGGAACAAGTGGTACCATAGAATTGACACATGGAAAGTATTTTGTCACCAAGGACAATTATCATTCTGATGTGACACCTTCATCGTTTTCAATCTGGAAAATTACGTCTAAGGGAGCTGTAAGGATCACAACTTTGACAAAATATGGATATTCAAATGGATTTTTCTTCCATGGAAATGTATTGTATTATGCGAGAAGCACAAACTCAAGTGGAAAGGATCTGGTACTTTGTAAGTATGATCTCAATACGCGTACCTGGAAAACACTTTCCACATTTAAGATAAATGAGGCTTATACGATTACTGTTGATGATGTCACATCTACGTATTTTAAATATCGTAAATATAATTATAGCGATGGCATGTTTTATCATTATAAATACGTATATTCAACAAAGAGATCAATATTGTATTTACGTGGTGAATGATTATAAAAGACTATGAAGATAGAGCTAAATGAAAACCGGGAGGAAACTTCCGGTTTTTATTTAGCTGTAAATACACATCATTACATTGTTATTGAGTGAAAATTATGTTATAAATGGAAGTGGCGTGGCTACTTCTGACGAATATTTATCATTGCGTGGTCATGCGGTGAATATGCGGGTGCGTAAAGGCCCGGTGAGGAGACATAGATAGTTATGTATTATGTACCAGATAACACAGAAAAATGTGGATACTATGAGTGCGCAAAGTGCGGTACAAGGTTCTTAAGCCTTTCTATGGAAGAGTTGGAGGAGTGCCCTGACTGTGCGGCTGAGTGGGATCCTGAGATAGGCCCTGATGATGTGATGGAGGCGGAGGAGAAGACCGCAAAGCTCATGAGGATAGTTGAGGGCGCTGAGGAAGTCGAGAAGATGGATGCATTGCTCAGTCTTGCGATAACCGGCGGAGACTATAATTGGATTTAGATGTTTAGAGAGAAAATTAATACAAAACAGTAACGGAGTTGAGGTAGAGACATGATTACAAATGACGCTACATTATTAAAAGTAAAACATGAGGTGCTGTATGAGGTGGCAAAGCTTGCTTACGATGGTAAGCTTAACGATGAGAGGGATAATCTGCCATACAAGATGGTTCCCGGACCTCAGCCATTTTTCAGATGTTGTATATATAGAGAGAGGGAGGTCATCAGACAGAGGGTCAGGCTTGCTGAGGGCAAAGCACCTGGTGCGGAAGATGATGGCAATGTGGTACAGATCATCAATTCTGCCTGTGAAGGATGTCCGATCTCACGTTATGTAGTAACTGACAATTGCCAGAAGTGTATGGGAAGAGCTTGTCAGCAGGCATGCCGTTTCGGTGCGATCAGCATGGGCCGTGACAAGTCATACATAGATCCATCAAAATGTAAAGAGTGTGGACAGTGTGCCAAAGCATGTCCGTACAATGCCATTGCAGATCTGATGAGACCTTGTATCAAGAGTTGTCCCGTGGGAGCGATATCCGTTGCTGAGAATGGAACAGGTATAGCGGTCATAGACAAGGACAAATGTATAGATTGTGGTTCATGTATCCACAAGTGCCCATTTGGCGCGATAGGATCAAAATCTTATATAGTAGATATAATAAACGACATGAGAGCCGGCAAGAAGGTATTTGCCATGTTCGCTCCTGCTACATATGGTCAGTTTGGTGCGGATATCACCATGGCGAGCTGGAGAACGGCCATGAAGAAGATAGGTTTCTATGATGCTGTTGATGTGGGACTTGGCGCCGATATGACAGCTATGGCAGAGGCGAAGGAGTGGCTGGAGGCAAAGGCTGAAGGCAAGAAGAAGACCACATCATGCTGTCCTGCATTCAAGCTCCTGGTTGAGAAGCATTTTCCTGAGCTGGCGGACAGGATATCAGAGACTGTGTCACCTATGTGTGCTGTTTCAAGATATATCAAGGAGAATTATGACGATGCGGTGACAGTGTTCATCGGACCTTGCATAGGCAAGAAGGCTGAGAGCGCTGCCGGAGAAAAGGAGTCTGCTGACTATGCGCTGACATATGGTGAGATCAGGGCTATGCTGAGGGCGAAGGATGTCAAGCTCGAGCCAGAGGCTGATGACAACGATCAGTCAACATTGTTTGGCAAGAAGTTTGCAAATGCAGGCGGAGTCACAGCTGCAGTTCTTGAAAGCATGAAAGAGCTTGGCTGTGAGGACGAAGTGAAGGTATGCAAGTGTGACGGAATAGATGCCTGTAAGAAGGCTCTCACACTTATGAAATTTAATCGTTTTCAGGAAGACTTCATGGAAGGTATGGCGTGCGAGGGTGGCTGTGTGGGCGGCCCTTCAAGACACAGGGATCCGAACATGGCGATGCGCGACAGAAAGACTGCACTGGATCAGTCAACAGATATCAATATCACTGAGAATCTTGAGAAACAGGGTGCAGATAAGATCGATATGTTGAGAGATTAAAAAAGATCAAATAATGGATGTGTCAGCTCTTGATCAGGACAGCCCCCTGGGATGGCTGATGCCCATTTACAGGAGGACAGAAACATGACAACAGGCATGATATTTGTGATATGTGTGCTGATATTCGTGGGCGTGTCGGTTCTCACAGCGATATTTGTATACAAATCACAGATGCGCAAGAAGAGAATGCAGCAGAGTCAGGATCAGGTTCAGGGACAGGACTCACAGCAGAACGTCAGGTAACGAATAAACAGAATTATAATATATAAAGTATTAGGCGTATGCCGGGTGGTGCTTGCCGGAATTCCGGGGGCACCCTCAGGCATACGCCTTTTTGACGTCGCGGACGTAAGCTGTGCCAAAGGGGTCAGGCCCTTTGGATGTAGGTGCCATGATCAGAGGTGCCAGGCACTTTTGCAGAGGCGAGGGGTCAGGCACTTTTGCAGAGGCGAGGGGGTCAGGCCCCTTTGGATGTAGGTGCCAGGGACCTTAGCCGAGGCGGAGGTGTCAGGCCCCTTTGAATGTAGGTGCCAGGCGGCTTAACGGTGGCGGAGGTGTCAGACCCCTTTGGAAGAAGGTGCCAGGGGCCTTTTGCGGCCGGAGGTGCCTGACCCCATTTTCGTGACTCCATTTTCGGAAGTGCCTGACCCCTTTTCGTTTTCGGAGGTGCCTGACCCCCTTTTGGAGGGCAGGCAAAATGGTGGGGGGATATGTGAAAATAGATTAAAATATTTAATTTTATGTTGACATGGCAAAGAGATATGATAATATATGGATGTAGTAATCAAAACTATGTGTAAAGTTAATGAAAAACTTAAATCAAAGTAATGCTTATGTTGATTGCTAGATAAAATTACGAACTTAGAAGACTTTTTATACTAAGTTGAGACAGAAGACGGCAGGTATCGCCGATGTTATAAGGCGGAAAAGTCGTTTTACCATATATATTATCAGAACTTATAGTTTATGGAGGAAATAAGAATGTCAACAGAAATGAGACCAGAGCAGGGAATAGCAGGAAAGTTTGTGAGGTCAGCCCTCGATGAGAATGGAGTTCTCAGCAAGATTGAGTTTACGAACAGCGAGAATTTCAACTTCGCATACGACGTAATGGATGCTCTGGCAGATAAGGAGCCGGATCAGACAGCGCTCATCTATGTATCAAAGGATAGAACGATCGAGAAGAAATTCACATTCCAGGATATCAAGGATTATTCCAACAGGGCAGCCAATTATTTTAAGAGCCTTGGCATCAAGAAGGGTGACAAGGTAATGCTTGTGCTAAAGAGACATTATCAGTACTGGTTCACCATGATGGCTCTCCACAAGATCGGAGCAATCGCAATACCTGCGACAAATATATTGAAAGCTACTGATTATCAGTACAGAATTGAGGCAGCAGATGTCTCAGCAGTTGTATGTACATCAGATGATGGAATCACAGCGTCTATAGATACATTTGCGGATGAGAAGCTGACAAAGATCGTTGTGAACCACCCTGCAGATGGATGGAACTTCTTTGATGAGGGAATCATGGAGTTCAGCACCGAGTTTCCAAGACCTACAGGTGAGGATGCCGTAGGAGGAAAGGATGATATACTGTTCGTCATGTTCACATCGGGAACAACAGAGCATCCAAAGATGGTTGCACACAATCATCTGTATCCACTTGGACATTACATCACAGCAAAATACTGGCATTGCAATAAGCCTGGTGAGGTCCATCTCACAGTTTCAGATACAGGCTGGGGCAAGGCTCTCTGGGGCAAGCTCTACGGACAGTGGCTGTGCGAGGCATGCGTATTTGTATTTGACTTTGATACATTCAGTGCGGACACTATATTCAAGCTTATAGAGAAGTACAATATCTCAACATTCTGTGCACCACCTACACTGTACAGAATCCTTATCCGTATGGATATGAGCAAATATAACCTTTCATCACTCAGATATTGCACAACAGCAGGTGAGGCGCTCAATCCTGAGGTATTTGACGTATTCAAGGAGAAGACAGGATTTACTATATATGAAGGATTTGGTCAGACAGAGACAACACTTACCATTGGAAATCTTGAGAATACAACTCCAAGACCAGGTTCAATGGGCAAGGCAAGCCCAATGTATGATGTAAGGATCATGAAGGCAGATGGAACATTTGCTGCACCTGGTGAGACCGGCGAGATCGTCATCAATATCGCAGATGGTGCACCGGACGGACTGTTCATGGAGTACTACAAGGATCCACAGAGAACAGCAGAGGTTATGCATGACGGCTTCTATCACACTGGTGATACAGCTTATCAGGATGAGGATGGATACTTCTGGTTCGTCGGCCGTGTGGATGATATCATCAAGGTTGCTGGTTACAGAGTAGGACCTTTCGAGATAGAGAATGAGATCATGAGAATCCCTTATGTCCTTGAGTGTGCAGTTACATCAGTACCTGACAGCACAAGAGGTCAGGCGATCAAGGCCACCATCGTTCTCACAGAGGGTACAGTTGGCGATGAGAACCTCAAGAAGGAACTCAAGAGATACTTCAAGGAGAACATCGCAAGCTACAAGAGACCTAGAGTTATCGAGTTCGTTGATGAGATGCCAAAGACCATCAGCGGCAAGGTAAGACGTGTTGAGATCAAAGAGAAAGATTGGAAGTAAGTCAGAAATCAGGTGAAGAAAATGATGGATATAGATATAAGTAAGATCAGGCCATACGAGAGAGCGGTTTACTATTATGAGACGGACAGGATGCAGATAGTGCACCACTCCAATTACATCAGATGGATCGAGGAGGCAAGGCTTGACTGGATGAAGCAGATAGGCTGGGATTACAAGTCTATTGAGGATGACGGATATATAATTCCTGTGCTTGGCGTAACGGCTGAGTACAAGAGCATGTGCCATTTTGGAGATGACGTGCTGATTCATGTAAGCTTGTCTGAGTACACAGGCGTCCGCATTGGTTTCTCTTATGAGATAGTTGACAAAGAGACAGGAGAACTCAGAACGCTGTGTACAAGTTCACATTGCCTGTTGGATGGCAGAAACAAACTTGTGTTTATCAGAAAGGCATATCCTGAGTATGATAAGCTGTTCAAAAAGCTTTATGCGGATTATAAGGATACGCACAGATAGAATATAGAACTAACAAAGATCAGTAAGAAAATGTGTTACAGCATTTTTTTACTGATTTTTTTAAAATGTAAATTTAGCTAAATAATATGTATTTATGTAAAATCGTCTTTTTAAAATGTGGCTGAAATGCTATAATGAAAGCGGTTGCGTAAAATAAACCACGGATTAAAATTGCAAGGAGGGGGTTCTTTGAGAGAGTCATCACTTGAAAATATAGATTATAAAAATAAAATACAAAACATTCTGTATGACAATTATATAAAGCTTGCACTCGTTAATCTGGATACAGGGGAATATGTGAGCATTATCAATGTTGACAGCAATGCGGATGATTATGACAATATTGAGGATGTTTCTTCGTATTTTGCCAAAAACAGAGGCTTGGAATGCTGCCATCCCGATGAGGTTGGAGAGTTCGCATACATGTGTGATATGAAGAATGTGAAGGCTCTTGTTGAATCCGGAGCAAGGACAATTGTGCGTAACTTCAGATTCCGTCTGATGACAGGTACGGATTATGAGTGGATTGCCATGGATATAGAGGCAGAGAAAGAGCCGAGGGCTGATGGACAATGGGTTGTATTTGGCATGAAGACTGTGTGTCCGGACACTCTGGTTTTGGAGGACAGCATACGGACGCTTACGAGAGCGTATAGACGGATATTCAGAATAGATGTGACCCGCAACATTTGTGAGACGCTCAGAGGCGGATATATCAGAAATAAAGATGAGGTTAAGAGAGACTGCCTCACTGACTATATGAATGATCTGGTGATTGGAGGAGAGATATTTCCGGATGATGTAGATAAGGTAAAAAAATGCCTGTCACCTGAGAACCTTACAAAGTATTTTGCCAGTGGACATGACAGATTTACGATACGCTATAAGAGAAAGATGGACATGGTGTTCAGGTGGGTGATGACTGAGGTTATTCCTACTGCTGATTACAGAGAGGATAATAAGGTGTTCTATCTGTACACAAGAGATATACATGAGGAATATATGGAGAGCATAGAGAGACAGGAACTGCTGGAGTTTTATAGTTATAAGGATGCTCTTACCCATCTCGGAAACCGTAATTCATTTAATATATTGTGCGATGCGTTTGCAGTCAGGACTGATAAGCCACCTGTTGGTTTTATATTTAATGATGTGAACAAGCTGAAGTATGTGAATGATCATTTCGGTCACAAGGAGGGGGATTTATATCTTCAGAGAGTATCCCAGATGCTTGCTCAGCAATTTGGCGAGAATGCCTGTTACAGGATAAGCGGAGATGAGTTTGTGGTTGTGATCATGGATGTGAGTGAGCAGACATTCAATTCAATCGTAGCCAGATACAGGAATCTTATAGATGAGCAGGATGAGGCGCCGGTGGCTTTTGGAGCAGTGTGGAAGGCTGAACCTGATACTATTGATCAGATTATGAATGAGGCTGAGCGCAGGATGTATGAAGATAAGAAGAGGTTCTACGCAAAGCATCCTGAGGTTAAAAGGCGGGAAAGTGTGGAGAAGGAAGCAGGGATTGCTGTGGGACACGCTGATGGAGAAGTGCCACATTACAGGAATCTCGGCAAGACAGACAGGATATTTGATGCACTTGCTGCGACAACCATAAGAAATTATATATTTATGAATGATCTGGAAACGAATGTGACGAAATGGTCGGCCAGCGCAGTTGACTATTTCGGACTTCCGGGACAGTATATATATGATACGAAGAGTGTGTGGGAATCTCTCATACATCCTGAGGACAGAGCCGTATTTGAGCAGGATATAGATGCTGTATTTGCAGGCCGTAAGAAGTATCACGATGTAGAATACAGAATGCGCAACAAGAAAGGTGAATATGTGGTATGTACGTGCCGGGGATTTATCACGAAGAAGGAAAACGGTGATCCGGAGTTCTTCGTAGGAACAGTTATCAATCACGGAGTAATCGATGGCGTTGATCCTGTGACCAATCTTCATAACCAGCAGGAGTACACCAAGTATATAACGTACCATCTCAGCAATAAACAGACCATGAGCATAATGAATATAGGCATATCTATGTTCAACAGCATCAATATGATGTATGGATATGCATATGGCAATTCTGTGCTCAGGGATTTTGCGATAAAACTCAAGAATATAGTTGGGGGAAGAGGACTGATATTTCGTCTGGATGGAGCAAAATTTGCTATCTGTTCCAATGCATATACCAGGCAGGAGATGCAGGAGGTATACAGACATATTCAGAATGTTGCGCTGGAAAATATAGGACCGATTGGCACATCAATACCACTCAAGCTGTATGCCGGTGCTTTAGTATATGACCATCTTGGAGCAAATACAGATGTGATAAAGAGCAGCGTTGAATATGCAACTGAGAGATCTAAAGAGGATAACCACGGAGATCTTGTATTCTTCAATGAGCAGATTAAAGATAATGACAGGCTGAGGCTCAAGCTGTACAGCACCGTACACAAATGCGTGATGAACAATATGGAAGGATTCTTCATGTGCTATCAGCCTATAGCAAACTCGAAAACAGGGCAGATTGTTGGAATGGAAGCACTACTCAGATGGAAGCACAGGGATTTTGGCGTGGTGCCTCCAGGAGTGTTCATACCGTGGCTTGAGATGGAACCGTGTTTCTTTGAACTGGGCAACTGGATCATAGAAAGATCGCTGCTGGATGCCATGGAGATCCGAAAGGTGAGGTCAGATTTTGTAGTAAATGTGAATATATCGGCAACACAGCTTGAAAATCACGGATTCAGGCAGACTGTGACAGATATATTGAACAGGACAAAGTTTCCTCCGGAGTATCTGTGTATGGAACTTACAGAGAGATGCAAGAACATGGATATTGAATTTCTGAAAAGTGAACTTGATTTTTTCAGAAAACTCGGAATTAAGATCGCCATAGATGATTTTGGTACCGGAAATGCAACACTTAATCTTTTGACTGAACTTCCTATAGATGAGCTTAAGGTTGACATGTCGTTTGTCAGAGGAATACAAGAGAGCAAGCCAAATCAGGTGCTTGTACAGGCGGTTGTGTCATGTGCCAACCAGCTTGGTTACAAGAGCTGTATAGAAGGTGTTGAGGACAAGGCACTCTTCGAGTATCTGCACAGATATGAATCGACTTATTATCAGGGATATCATTTCTCCAAGCCGGTCACGTTGGATGAATTCAAAAAGCTGTTGTGATAAAATAAAGCCCGCATGGCAATATATGCGCAGATGTATATATTGTTATGCGGGTTTTGTATTGCACATGGGAGAAAAAGAAAATACCAGGAAGCACTTGTTTCCAGGACGGCAAGGATAATCCATGGTAGAAAATGCCGTATTTCTTCTTATACTATTGTTGACATGTGAAGTTTTGGTTGTTAAGATTGCTTTGGTGTGGCCTGAGACCACATCAGATATATAGTCCCGGAGATGTTCCGGCGAATGGATTATGGTGCAGCCAGAAAAGCTGTGGCCGTATTCAATAAGAAGGGAAGTGCGGTGAGAATCCGTCGCAACAGCCATTACTGTATGCAGGGCAATGACTCTGTCAAGTCAGATCGCTTGCTATATATCTAATTCTTCGAGAGAAGGGTATTTTGAAGCTTGTGATCTGAAATGTGGCGATGCGTGTCAGAAATGTACAGAGCCGTGGCAGGACACAAAGAATTCATTATGCCTTTCATGGAAAAATTGAAAGGAGATACGTTTATGAGAAGAAGAATTCTTGCGGCATGTATGGCGATGTGCATGGCGGCAGCAACGGTTGTCACAAGCCCATGGGGCGGTGGCATGACAGCGTATGCAGCAGAAGACACCAGGACGATCACGGTTTCTGCATACGATTACACGGCAGTGGAAGCCGGAGTGGAGGGCGCTTCAAAGACAGGCGTCATCATGGAGCAGAAGGTTACAGTGGACAAAGATGCCACAACACAGCAGATCGTACAGAAGGCATTTGACGAGGCTGGAATATCAGTGACAATGCAGAATGGATATAGTCTGTATGTGGACAGCATCAATGGCCTTGGCGCAGGACAGGGCTTTTCAGGATGGAACCTTGCCTACAACAATGATGACTATTCCAATGATGGCCTTGGCAGCCTTATACTCGCAGATGGCGACAGTCTGAGATTCGATTATACAAACAATGTCGATACAGTGACAGATGATATAGGAAATGGAATGTATGGCAACCCATATGTCAAGAGCCTGACAGTTGCCGGCCAGACTATGACCATGTCTAAGAAGACAGAGGTCGATGCAAACTGGAACATGACAAATACATTCTATATAAATGGTGAGGAGACAAAGGCAGCAGGCACAGAGGAGGATCCTTATGTATTTGAGGTTACTCTTCCAGCAAATGAGGCACAGGCTGCATATATCACCATGGAGACAAGTCTCAACAGCCACTACGCAGTTATAGATGGCTGGTCAGTTTCAAAAGAGACTTATGATATAACAAAAGGTCTTGATTTCTCAGTTTCTTCACTGGGTGGAAAGCACAAGTCATATTTCACCATCAAGACAGATCTTACAGCAAACAACACATCTGATTCATATAAGGAGATGCTTGACAGTTCGATCAAGTATATCAGAAATACAATAACAGAGGCTGAGGTCGGTTCTGTAGGTGGAGAGTGGGCTGTTCTTGCCCTTGCCAGATATGGATATGAGGACCCTGAGTGGTATACAGCATATTACAACAATGTTGTAAAGTATGTTCAGAATATAGGAAGCAACAAGCTTCACTCACGTAAACTCACAGACAACTCACGAGTTATCATTGGCCTTACAGCGATCGGCGCAGATCCTACAAATGTGGGCGGCTACAACCTGCTTGAGCCACTTGCAAACCTTGATGATGTCGTATGGCAGGGAATAAATGGTCCTATATATGCGCTCATCGCCCTGGATACAGGTGATTATGAGATCCCTGAGCTTCCAGACGACAGCACAGCTACACAGACAACAAGAGAGGGACTTATCCAGTACATACTTGACAAAGAGCTCGAAGGCAATGGCGGATGGGCCCTGTGGGGTTCAAAAGCAGATCCTGACATCACAACAATGGCAGTACAGGCTCTTGCACCATATTACAATACAAATGCCGATGTAAAGGCTGCGGTTGACCGTGGTATGAAGGCTATATCTGATCAGCAGTTAGCAAATGGCGGCATGGGCTCATGGGGAACAGTAAACTCAGAGAGCTGTGCACAGACAGTATGTGCACTTTCTGATCTCGAAAGAGATGCGGACACAGATACGCAGTATGTAAAGAACATGAATTCTATTCTTGACGCTATGCTTTCTTTCTATATTGACGGAGGCGGATTTGCACATGCAGCACAGAATGGAAAACTTTCAGTAAACATGATGGCTACAGAGCAGGCAACATATGCTCTCGTATCATATGACAGATTTAAGACAGGAAAGACAACTCTCTACAACATGAGCGACAGAAAGAAGCTCTACACAGATAGTGCAGAGAAGAGGTCAGTTGAGAAGGCAAATGTAACAGTTGCTGATTTTGGCCTTGTATATGACGGAACAGCAAAGGAGCCAGAGGTTACAGTTAAGTATGGTGACATTCTCCTCACAGAGGGTGTTGATTATACAAAGAAGTACAGCAGCAATGTGGAGGCTGGAAATACAGCAAAGGTAACTATCACCGGTATGGGTGATTATGAGGGACAGATAGAGAAGACTTTCTCAATCTACTCAGCAGAGATAGAGGCAGCGGATGTTGCCATAGATCAGACAGTATTTGTCGCAGATGGAAAAGTTAAGAAACCAAATGTGACAGTTACACATGCAGGTCAGACACTTAAGGCAAATACAGATTACACAGTTGCATTTGCAAGCAATGTACTTCCTGGCAAGGCAACAGTTACAGTCACAGGTAAGGGCAAGTATACAGGCAAGGTTGTAAAGTATTACACATTAAATGCAACACATATTTCAAAGACAGACATCACAGTTTCAGCAGAGGAATATGTGACAGACGGAACAGAGAAGACACCGGCAGTCAGTGTGGCATACAATGGCAAGACACTTAGAGCTGGCACAGACTACTCAGTAAGCTACATCGACAACATAAACGCTGGAACAGCAAGCGTAAAGATCACAGGACTCAAGTATTACTCAGGTTCAGTTGAGTATACATTTGAGATCAAGGCAATCGAGCTGACAGATGCAGTTGTAACAGTTGACACAGACGATATTGTTGCAGACGGCAGCAAGAAGACACCTACAGTAAATGTCACACTTGGAGACACAGTTCTTGAGTCTGGCAAGGACTTCACAGTTACATACTTCAACAATGTGAAGGTTGGAACAGCGAAGGCTACAGTAACAGGAATTGGAAATTATACAGGAAAGATCAAGCAGGCATTTGAGATCAAGGATGGTAAGACAGAGATAACAGCAGCAACACTTGAAGATGGTGTTGTATCACTTGAGTGGAAGGCTGCAAGTGCAGCTGATTCATATGCTGTATATAGAAAGGCTGAGAATGAGAGCGAATTTGCAAAGATTGCAGAGACAACTGAGCTCAGTTACAGCGATAATACAGCAAAGGCAGGCGTATCATATGAGTATGAGGTAAGACCTGTTGTAGGAAAGTCATTTGGAAGCTCAGAGGCAGTCCAGGTAGCAGTGCCTGCAGTACCTGTAGTAAAGCTTACAAACACAAAGGCCGGTATCGAGGTAACATGGAATGCATCAGCAGATGCTGACAGCTATGTTGTACTCAGAAAGGCTGGAACATCAGACACATGGGAGAAGATAGCAGACACTGCTAAGACAGCTTATGTGGACAAGAATGTAACAGAAAAGACAGTTTACACATACGCAGTACAGGCTGTATCGGAGGCTGGAACATCAGCATATACAGGCGAGAGCGTGACAAGAAAGACTCCTATCACAACACTTGATGCGCCGGTAGTTACACTCAGAAATGCAAATTCAGGATTGACACTGAGATGGAACAAGGTAACAGGTGCTAAACAGTATGTGGTTTACAAAAAGGCCGGAAATGCTAAGGCATGGACAAAGGTTGCTACTGTGAAGACACTTTCATACGTTGACCGTCAGGTAAAGACCGGAGTTAAGTACACATATGCGGTTAAGGCAACTGGAGATTATGCATTATCTTCATACAAGGCAAAGGCTCTTTACAGAGTAGACGGACAGGATATAAACTACTACTGTTCACCTGAGAGGGCCAGGATAGAAGTAATAGTAAATAAGGATACAGCTGCAACAGGATACCAGGTACAGTACGCAAGAAGCAGTGCTTTCAAGGGTGCAAAGACTGTTACATTTGTGGGAGCAAAGAAGAATACTCTCATAGTTAAGGCAGCCGGAGCAGGAACAAAGTACTATGTTCGTGTGAGAAGTTACAAGAAGGTTGGAAAGACTGTATATTATGGAGCTTGGAGCAGCAGCGAAAGCGTTGTGACTGAGAAGTATTAATTTATATAGTTTATGGATAAAATAAAAAAGTTTATCGCAAAATATAAAAAGCAGATTATTGGATCCTGTGTTATGCTGCTGATCCTGGTATGGGCTTTCTGGTACGGAGGAAATTCTCCAGATGCCAGAGGGTTCCGTATAGACAGGGCAGACCAGGGGGCAACCACTGAAAGCCAGGCCGGTGACGTTACAGACACCGGTTCCGGCTCCAGCGGTGATAAATATGTGGCTGTGAGCACAGAAGATGGCAGCACTGAGACGGTTACTCAGAACGGCGATTCATCGGCGGCGGACACTTCTGTTAAGACAGAACAGAGCAGTTCTGAGACCACAGGCAGCGGCACTTCTGACGGAGGAACGGAGAATACCTCTGATACGGGAAAAGGTGGAGGTAATGGGGATGGTAAAAAGCCATCTGATGGAAAGCCGGGTAATGTAACTACAGAGAGCACCCGCACGACGGAGAGCACCAGGACTACAGAGAGCACCCGCACGACGGAGAGCACCAGGACTACAGAGAGTACCCGAACAACAGAGAGCACCCGAACAACAGAGAGTACCCGAACAACAGAGAGCACCCGAACAACAGAAAGTACCCGCACAACGGAGAACACTCGTACAACGGAAAATACCCAGACTACGGGAAACACCGGTACAACCGAGGGTATCCGCACAACTGAGTCGACAAAGACCACAGAGAAGGCTACTGATAAAACAACCGCGGCAACAACCGAGAGCTCAAATGGTGAGACATATCACTGTACGATATATATAAGCTGCTATACCATCCTTGATAACTGGGATTGGCTCAAAGAAGAAAAACAGGATTTTGTACCTTCCGGCGGCGAGATACTTAGTACGGTCAGTGTGGCATTTACAGATGGAGATACAGTGTTCGATGTGTTAAGATCCGTGTGCAGAGATTATGGAATACAGCTTGAATACAGCTGGACTCCGGCATATGGAAGTTATTACATAGAGGGAATCCACAATCTTTATGAATTTGACTGTGGAGGACTGTCTGGATGGATGTATTCTGTAAATGGCTGGTTCCCAAATTATGGATGTTCAAAGTACAGGCTTAAAGATGGGGATTCAATAAAATGGTTATATACATGCAAAGGCCTTGGCAGCGATGTCGGAGGCGGTATGTAATATAATTTTGGTTTGATTGATTGGAGAATATACAGGAAATGAACAGATATGATTCATTTTCCGGCTATCATCCGATAGTAAACCTGATGTACTTTATATGTGCTATAGGATATGCCCTGGCATTTACCAATCCGGTATGCCTGGGCATATCGTTTATAGGCGCATTTGTGTATTCGGTAATACTTCGGGGATGGCGTGGATTTATAACAAATTTGAAATATATGATTCCGCTTATCGTGCTGACGGCGCTTTTTAACCCGGCATTCAGCCATCAGGGTGTGACGATACTTGCATACCTGCCATCAGGCAATCCGCTCACTCTTGAGTCCATAGCATACGGTGTTATGGCTGCATTTATGCTTGTGTGCGTACTTTGTTGGTTCTCATGTTTTAATGTGGTCATAAGCTCTGATAAGATGGTTTATCTGTTTGGAAAGCTGGCACCGGTGCTGTCTCTGGTGTTGTCAATGACACTCAAGTTCATACCGGAGCTTACAGCGCAGTTTGGAAAGGTATACAGGGCGCAGAAGGCTTCCGGCTATAATATAGAAGGCAGATATTTTAAGAAAGTGAGGATGGGATGTCATGTTCTGTCATCGGTCGTGACATGGTCTCTTGAGAGAGCGCTTATCACGGCTGACAGTATGAAGGCGCGAGGCTATGGCCTTCCGGGAAGAACGGCATATTCACTGTTCAGGTTCCGGAAGAGAGATGCTAGGGCACTTGTGTATATGCTGGCATGCGGAGGTTACGTTCTCTGGGGAAGCATGCAGGGCGGTTTTAAGTTCTGGTATTATCCGGAGATAAGGGGTAATCTCACAGGCACACTGACGGTGAGTATGTATATAGTATATATATGTCTGATAGGACTTCCGGTATTTGTGCATGCAAGAGATGGTGTAAGGCAGAGCCGTATGAAGACGGCGGATGCAGCGGCGGCCGGTGCTGGTGGACAAGGCCTTAGATAGAAATCCCAGTATAATAGTCATGTTTCGTGAGATAAGATATGAATAATAGTCATGTATCATGGAATAAGATATGATTGCTAGTTGCGTACTATGAGATAAGATACGAATACAGGCAGGTTGATAATAGATAAAAGAGGATATAAGGTTGGATATTTATAAGAATATTTTTGATATAGAAAAATTTAGTTTTGCATATCCGGATGGAAATGATGAGAGCGGCAGGACGTATCTTCCGGATGCATTAAGGGATGCGGAGTTGCATGTCAGGCAGGGAGAGTTTGTAGTAATACTCGGCAGGTCCGGATGTGGCAAGACCACTCTCCTCAGACAGCTGAAGCCATCTGTTACTCCGGTTGGCAAGAAGAAGGGTCAGATACTTTTTGATGGCAAAGACATATGCAGTCTTGATGACAGGGCGGCTGCATCTCAGATCGGTTTTGTGTGGCAGGATGTGAATGCGCAGCTTGTGACGGACAAGGTGTGGCATGAGCTGGCATTTGGCCTTGAAAGTCTTGGGTATGACAATGGATATGTCAGGAGGCGGGTTGCGGAGATGGGTTCATTCTTCGGCCTTGGAGATATATTCCACCGAAAAGTGATGGAGCTGTCCGGCGGACAGAAACAGCTTGTAAACCTGGCATCGGTCATGGCGATGTCGCCTAAGGTGCTGATTCTGGACGAGCCTACGAGCCAGCTTGATCCTATAGCTGCAAATGATTTCATTAACAGCCTTGTGAGGATAAACAGAGAACTTGGAACCACTATCATTATGACGGAGCACCGTCTGGAGGATGTGCTTCCTGTGTGCAGCAGGTCGATGGTCATGGAGGGTGGCAGGATAATATATGACGGTGATGTAAGAGGATTTGCTGAGAGCATCAGAGCGCAGAAGATAGACAGGGGGCTTTATCTGTCCATGCCCGCTTCGGTTCAGATTTATATGGGGCTTGAGAAAGATGCGTGTAATCAGCTTCCACTGACTGTGCCGGATGCCAGGGGCTGGCTTTCGGATTATGACAGAAAATTCAGAGAAGATGGTGGAAATCCTGTGGTGCCGAAGATACAAAACAGAGGTGCTGATGAAGACGTGAATGGTTCCAGAAACCAAGATGACAAGGCTGTGGCTTGCAAATGTGACAAGGATCAGGGAGCTGCAATTAGTCAGGAATATGTCGGATGCAAATCGGAACATCCTGTGGTGTGCAGCCTGGATGAGGTCAGCTTCAGATACGAGAGGAACACCGGGGATGTACTCAGACAGGTGAGCCTTGATATATATGCGAACGAGATTCTTATGATAAATGGAAGCAATGGCTGCGGCAAGTCAACGATGCTGTCACTTATCGCAAATGTGTATAGACCGTATAGCGGAAAACTCCGCATAGCCAAAGGTCTCAGGACCGGCATGCTTCCCCAGAATCCGGAACTTCTGTTTACAAGACGTTCAGTGAGGGATGAGCTTATAGATGCAAAGGACAGGCAGCAGCTTGCGGATATAGTCAGGTTCTGCAGGTTGGAGGATCTTCTGGACAGACATCCTTATGATCTGTCAGGAGGAGAGAAACAGAGACTTGCCCTGGCGAAGGTGCTCGTAGCTGACCCGGATATACTGCTCATGGATGAGCCGACAAAGGGGCTGGACAATGAGTTTAAGATGCAGCTGGCCGGCATGCTTTGGAAACTGCAGAGCAGAGGAAAGACGATAGTTGTCGTCAGCCATGACATTGAGTTCTGTGCGGTGGCAGGCGACAGGGTTGCGCTGCTGTTTGACGGAGAGGTGGCAACGGTCAGCGATGTGAGAAGCTATATGTCAGACAACAATTTTTTCACCACGGCGGCATCCAGGATCTCCAGAAATGTTCTGGATTGTGCGGTGACAGTTCAGGATGTACTGGCGGCATATGGTGTGGATCTGGATGTGACTGGAGCGGCTGGCGGCGGAAATGACGGTCACGGCGGTGGAAATGATGATCACGGCGGCGGAAATGATGATCTTGGTGGCGCGGATGATGTGAAAAATCCGGGAACCGAGACAAAGTCATGGAATGAGAGCGTGCCAGGGACTCAAAATAAGACAGGAAATGCGGATAATCAGGGAGCTGAAAACGAGTCAGAGAAAGAGAATACGCAGGGAACTGAAAGTGATACAGGAAAAACAGATAATCTTGAAAGTGTAAAAATGTCAGAGACTGCTGGTATATCAGATGACAAGCTGGCCGACATAATCCTGAATAAGGACAGGAAGGTTGAAAATCTCAGCATCTGGCAGATAGTGACCATCGCGGTCACAACGGTTATAATAATATTTGGATTCTGGAATACCATGTCTGTGTCAGATCTGTCCGGGCTTGTGCAGCAGATGACGGTTACGGCTGAGGGACGGAAGTATCTGGTGTTATATGGAGTCATGATCGCTGCCATATTTGGACTTCTTGTAGCTATAAGGCCTATAACAAAGAAGAAAAATGAAGAGATAGTTATGGATTCGGCCAGGCGTGGATTTGGAAAGAGGACAGTGGTCAGTATTGTGGCTGTGCTTGTTCTGATACCTGCGACCATATGGCTTGGAGTTGCGAGACTTGGCGACAAGAAGTATTTCTTTATATCATTGCTTGTCCTGCTTGAGGCTATGCTTCCATTCTTCGTATCATTTGAGGACAGAAAGCCAAAGGTTAGAGATATAGTGACGCTGGCGGTCATGTGTGCGCTGGCGGTGACGGGAAGGACTGCGTTCTTCATGCTGCCGAATTTCACACCTGTCATGGCGATCGTTATCATTGCCGGAGTGGCATTTGGATGTGAGGGCGGATTTATCACCGGTGCCATGACCATGTTCGTGTCAAATTTCATCATGGGACAGGGACCGTGGACTCCGTGGCAGATGTTTGCCATGGGACTTGTGGGATTCCTTGCCGGGCTGTTCTTTGCGGGCAGCAGCGTGAGAACAAGAAATATGACAAAGCTTGGGCTGTGTATATTTGGTGCACTTATATGTATAGTTGTGTATGGCGGGATCATGAATCCGGCATCGGTCATCATGTGGCAGCCAAATGTGAATTTCAGCATGATAATGGCATCCTATGTGACTGGATTTCCATTTGATCTTGCCCAGGCGACCGCGACGGTTATTGCTCTGTGGCTGGTGGCGAGACCATTTCTGGAGAAGCTGGACAGGGTGAGGATCAAGTTTGGAGTACTATAATAAAATGATTGAGGATTACGGCTATGATAAGAAATGAGAAACTTGAAGATATCTCAGATGGAAGATTATACGATGCAAATGACATGGTGAAGGCGTACTGCAATGAGTGCAAGGGGTGTCATGCGTGCTGCACAGGGATGGGAAGTTCTATCATCCTCGATCCAATGGACGTGATGAGACTTTGCAAGGAGACCGGAAAGAATTTTACACAGCTGCTTGAAAAGGATCTTGAGGTAAATGTGGTGGATGGCCTGGTGCTTCCGAATATAAGGATGACGGCGGATAAATGTCCGTTCTTAAACGACGAGGGCCGGTGCAGCATCCACAGCGCGAGACCGGGATTTTGCAGACTCTTTCCGCTTGGCAGATATTACACCGATGACGGATTCAAATATATCCTGCAGATACACGAGTGTGAGCGTGCTGGCAGGACTAAGGTCAAGGTGTCAAAATGGATAGACACTGAGGAACTTCCGAGGTATACGAAGTACATAAATGACTGGCATAAGTTCCAGAAGGACATGCAGAAAAATCTTATCGAGTATATGCGTTCCGGTGAGGATGAGACTGCGAGAAATCAGACCATGCTGGTGCTGCAGGTCATGTATGTGGGAATGTATGATGCGGAGAAGGATTTCTATGAGCAGTTTGATGCCAGACTTGCGCACATACGGAGTTTGCTGTGTATGACGGAGTAGGATGAGAGTATTTGGACGGAACCTGGCTTACCATATTTAGAACGCTTCCGTCTGTCTAGGCTTGCAGTGACGCTAAGGCTCGCTGTGTATCGTCCGGTGCAGGCATACTTAAATGTTCGAATATTGTAAAGTCGGGTATGGTCACATTTACTTTATATCGGAAACCTCTCGATTATACAGAGTTATAAATGTAAAAACAGGGTATAGAGTTTATATGAGAAAAGTTAGAGATATCATAGATAAGACATTTGAATATGGACAGAGAAGAGGTGAACTGCCGGGAGTCAATGAGCTGGCTGAAGCTATAGAAGTGCTGTCCCGGACAGAGGATGTTACGGCTGCGTCAAATGTAAAAATGAAGATGATGGATGGGCGAAGCCTGGAAGGATCCCCCCAGAATGTGAAGATGTCAGGTGATTCCATTGACTTTCAGAACGGCATTAGTGACTTTGAGTATCTCAGAAGGAAGGCTTACAATCTGGCTCACCAGAGGTTTGGCAACAGGATATATATAAGAGGACTTATCGAGTTTACGAACATTTGCAAGAATGATTGCTACTATTGTGGCATCAGGAAGAGCAACAGCCATGTGGACAGATACCGCCTTAGCAAAGAGCAGATACTTTCCTGTGCCGATGAGGGATATGTGCTGGGATTTCGCACATTTGTGCTTCAGGGAGGCGAGGACGGAGGCTTTTCGGACGAGGATATAGCGGATATAGTGAGGTGTATCAAAGAGAGGCATCCTGATTGTGCCGTCACTCTGTCATTTGGCGAGCATCCGTATGAGACTTACAGGCTGTGGCGGATGGCCGGGGCGGACAGATATCTTCTGAGGCATGAGACCGCGGACAGGGAGCATTATGAAAGACTACATCCGGATGAGATGAGCTATGACAACAGGGTTAGATGCCTGTATGATCTTAAAAGTCTTGGATATCAGGTGGGAAGCGGATTCATGGTTGGATCGCCGTATCAGACGCCGGTGAATCTGGCTGAGGATCTGCATTTCCTTGCGAAGCTGCAGCCACAGATGATAGGGATCGGGCCGTATGTTCCGCACAAGGAGACTCCATTTGCGAAGATGGAGCAGGGAACGGTCAGGCAGACTCTTGTGATGATAAGCCTGCTGAGACTGATGTTCCCGAAGGCACTCATACCATCCACCACCTCTCTTGGAACGATAGCGGCGGACGGCAGGGAGCGCGGGTTTATGCACGGCGCAAATGTGGTCATGCCGAATCTGTCTCCTGTGTCTGTCCGAAAGAAATACGAGCTCTACGACAACAAGATATGCACGGGGGAGGAATCCGCCCAGTGCCGCGGCTGCCTTGGCAGGCGCGCAGAGGCATTCGGATTCCAGATTGTTGTAGATAGGGGAGATCCCTTATGATGTCTGGAAGCGCACTGATGTGCGCGTAGGTCATCAAGCAGAGCTTGACGACATGTCACGCAGACGCTGCGCGAAGCGCCTTTTCATGCGTCTGTTTCCCTTTATTCTCTCTCTTCCTTGATAAACATGAACAGGAAACTCACGAACAGCAGGCAGCAGGAGAACCAGATAGTTCTCATGTCGAATATACGGATGAAGTGTCCACCAACTGCAGCTCCAATTCCAAATAAAAGTATGATCGCCCAGTAGCAAAGGGATTTGAAAAGGGTGCTCCTGTCCTTTGTCCTGAAGTATGCACACAGGGCATCGGTGCCACTTCGGATATTTCCAATGCACATGGTACTGGCAAATGCGTAGCCGTTGACCTTCCTGAATGCCTGAACCTGCATGGCACATGAAAATGAAACCATGGCATTTGCGAGAAGGTTGAGCTTTATGGGAAGAAATCCCACGATAAGAAGCAGAAAAATCTCACACAATACAACGATCTGTCTCCAATGAAACTGCTGCATATTCTGAAATTTTTGTTTTATACACTCGGCAGCAGCAATTCCAAGCGCAAAAAATAATAGGGGAACGGCATAGTGCACACACATTCTCCAGTTTCGGTCTACAAGGTTCTGACCGAGAAGGACTATGTTGCCTGTCTGTGCATTTGCAAATACCTTTCCTCTGAATATATAGGTGTATGCATCCTGCAGACCTCCTGATACTGACAGGAAGGCAGCAGTGATGAAAGATTCTGACATTTGTCTATGTGGATAAAACTTCATGGTTCATATACTCCTTGGTTGTAGATTTGTGGGGGGGACGGAGGTGCCTGACCCCATTGGACCGAAGGTGCCTGACCCCCATTGGACCGGAGGTGCCTGACCCCCATTGGACCGGAGGTGCCTGACCCCTATTGGATCGGAGGTGCCTGACCCCATTGGATCGAAGGTGCCTGACCCCCATTGGAATGGAGGTGCCTGACCCCCATTGGAAATGAAGGTGCCTGACCCCGTCCGGGGATCAGGTGCAGTACCTGAAGGTTCTGTCTGTCAGGATTCTTGCGAATATCAGTCCAAGTGGCAGGGCTATGATGATCATGATGGCAGCCGCAAACCATGACACGGCATCGGAAAGTGACATGATTCCAAAGTTGTATATTGCACGGTAAAGATAAAGTCCTGGAACCATGATTACGATGGACGGCACTGTCAGTGAGATTCGAGGATAACCGTTGGCGCTTTTGATGAATGAAGCGAGCAGTCCGGCCGTGAGGGCTCCGGCAAATGCGGCGGCAGCTGCAGGGATGCCGGCAAGATCTACAAGTTCAAGACGAAGAGTGTTAGCTATGGCACCGATGGCAGCGGCTGTGGCAGCCATGTGCACGGAGCTGTTGAACATGATCGAGAATCCGAACACACCGCAGAAGCTGGCAATCAATCTGAACACCAGATGAAGTCCTGGTGTTATGTCGAGTGCCGCAAAATCCTGTGGGTGGAGCTTCAGCAGAAGCGCCATGATCCATGCGAACATCGTTGCCACAAGCACAATGATGATCGAGTATGTAAGCCTCTCAAGTCCTGATCTCAGATCCAGCTTTGAAAGGTCTATGCCGCTGGTGATGAATGGAAATCCCGGTATGATGAACAGCATTGAGCAGATATATCCGGCTTCGTGGAAGGCGGGTATATGGAATGCCAGTTCGGCGGCCTTTAGCAGCAATGCGTACACAAGACAAGCGGTTGACACGGATACAGCTATGTTCATATATAAAGTAAAATGGTGTTTGATAAGCTTTGTCCTTATGAGGTTTCCGATTCCGGCTGCGACAAATGCCAGTATCATTTCTACCGGTCCGCCGCCTAGAAGGAATGTGAAGGCACAGCAGGCTAGGGCAGAGGCAAGTCCGAGACGGAGAGGGGAGTACAGTGTATGGATTTTTTCTATTTCATCAAGCCTCTGATGGATTTCCTCGCCGGTCAGATGAGCCTCTTCATTTGGAAAATTATCTACAAACTGTTCCATTCTATATAGCTTAGAGGTGTTCACTCCTGTGTTGGCGATGCATAGAGACTGTGATACGCAGTCATGACCGTCAAAGCAGTTGAATTCTATAGACATGAGTCCGACATCCACGGTACAGGTGACACCGAGTTCCTTGGAGAGTCTGTTCATGGAAGTACGGACACGCCATGCACCTGTTCCACATGAAAGCATGATAAGTCCAACCCTGCCTATGACGGACGCCTTTTCGATCAGACCGGCCTTGCATATGAGCACATTACTGTCGGCGCTGGCATAGTCGTGCCAGGGAATCTCCATGTGATTTTTCTCCATAATGTCTATGTACGATTCTGCATTTGCGTTTTTGGCATTCTTACTTTTCCGCATATATGATCGCCTCGGCTTTCATGGCGTGTCTTTCCAGATTCTTCATGAGCAGTGAATCCGGCAGGAATATTCCAAGCTCGTCATATCGCATGCCTTGTTTGTCCAAAGTATCCTGACCGTAGAATACAAATGCCATGGGAAGATTTTTCTCCAGTTCGACCATGATATCCCACACAGCACAGTATGCCTCAGCTTCGGTCTCCTTGAGCTTTACCGTGTCCGGCAGCTCCCTGATGAGCAGGACCCCGGTGCACTCCTCAAGGATCTTCTGTCCGACTTCCATGTTGTCAGAAGTGTATTCATGACTGTATCTGTACGCCTTTGCAAGATACATATTCTCGTTGTGTGTCATATGTGTGTAAATATCATGAAAATGCTGATAGTCCTTCTCTCTTACAGACTTTTTGAATTCTGGCAGAAGCTCGCCGTGGCCTCCGGTCATGATGACGGGATTGGTTTTGCCATCGGCGTTGAATCGGTAAGGGATAAGATAGGAATTCCGGAGAAGATCGAACATTGTATTATTACAGATGGACATGAGGAACGCAGACATATCCCTGTCCAGATAAGCGGCGAGAAGTGATTTTGCAAATTCTTCCGGTGAGAGATTGCAGTCGAAGTCATCATTGCAGAATAGATAATTGCAAAATGTATCCATAAGCTTTTCACATGCCCAGGGATCCCTGAGGATCTTTTCAAATAATATTTCCGATTTTTCTTCCCTTGGGAAAATAGTCTTTTCTTCCATATATACGCGCATCCTTTCATATGATAAATGTTGGCTTGTCTTTTTAATCTGGTTAGATTATACTATCGGGGTAGCGATAAGTGAAAATCATAATTGATATGACTGCGATAATAAAATGATATATCAGGGATTGCTGCATAGTGAATAATTTTACGGGAGGAAAATATAGCAGACCGCGGATATGTTATGCAGTCTGCTGTTGAAAATAAATATGAATGTTAATTTCGAATATTATAAGATATTTTATTATGTTGCGAGATACCATAACTTCACTAAGGCGGCAAGGGTTCTCGGCAACAGCCAGCCAAATGTGACAAGGGCGATGAACTGTCTGGAACAGCAGCTTGGAAGAATACTTTTTGTCAGAACAAACAGAGGTGTGCAGCTTACAAGGGATGGGGAACAGCTCTATTCATATGTGGAGGCTGCCATGTCACAGCTTCTGACAGCGGAGGATGAGCTTGCGGATGGCGAGAATCTCACCCACGGAAGTATAACGATAGGTGTCAGCGAGACAGCGCTCAACATATATTTGCTGGACAGACTTCGGGCATTTCACATGGCGTATCCGGGGATAAATCTCAAGATATACAATCATTCAACGCCCCAGGCTGTGGAGGAAGTGAAGAATGGCAGTATAGACTTTGCAGTAGTTACAACTCCGGCTGATGTGGAGGCTCCGCTCAAGAAGATCATGCTGCAGTCTTACCATGAGATACTTATCGGAGGAACCACATTTTCATCTCTAAGAAAGCAGAAATTGTCCATTGCGGATATAAGAAGCTATCCTATGATCTGCCTGGGCAGGGAGACCATGACATTCAGATTTTATGACAGGATATTCAGGGAACATGGAGTGGAGCTTGCACCGGACACTGAGGCGGCCACCACTGATCAGATACTCCCTCTAGTGAAGTGTGAGCTTGGACTTGCATTTATACCGGAACCGATGGCGAGGGAAGCCGTGAAGAACAAAGAGGTCGTAAAGCTTTCACTCGAGGAGAAGATTCCAGACAGGAATGTATGTCTTGTGTATGACTGCCTGCACCCACTGAATGAGGCGGCAAAGCAGTTTAAGAAAATAATAGTAGAAAGCAGGTGAAAAACGTGACACTTCAGCAGCTTAGATATGTGGTGATGGTTGCGGATACGGGCACGATCACTGAGGCGGCGAACAGGCTGTAT
>CAKQQK010000010.1:0-45741 GCA_934270935.1 uncultured Coprococcus sp.
TTTTGTCAGAACTATGCTTGTCAGAGCTGTCGTTTGATCCAGGGACGCTGATCTGGACATAGCTGCAGTCAAAGTGACTTCCGTTTTCCTGTGGCATTATGTAGTCTTCATGCATCTCATCAATGGATGCAGAGAATGAGCCGTGCCAGCTTGCATGGTGCTTGTCGATATAACTCTCGTATGGTCCCATTCCGATATAATTTACATTTCGCATATCTTTTCTCAAAATCATCCTCACGCCGAATCTAGGAAGAACAGGGAATTCAGGGTTCTTTGACACATGCATTTTTGCGGTTATAGTTCCTTCAGCAGAAACTGCCCAATCTGTATTTATCCTCAGAACCGGCTGAATCGTTGGTGCAGCGAGACTGGACGAGCATGATATCACGGCGTATCCATCTTTTATAATGCAGCTGGTTTCATATGTTCTCTCAGATGTCATGTCATAGTGAGCCCTGAGCCATTCTCTCTTGATATTCCTGTCGTTGTCTGTAGGCGCGCGCCAGATAGTCTTGTCGCATGGAGCGGCGAGAAGTTCCTGACCATCCACCGCAATACCTGCAAAGTTTCCTGTGTTTCTGTCAAATGTATATTCAAAATTACTTCCGCTGATAACAAATTCTGTGTCGCTCTCCGATATATGAAGGCGGGCAAGCGCTGTATCCTGAGCGGTCAGATCTTGTTCTGTCAAATCCTGAACCTTGACCATAGCCTGCACCGTGTCCAAAGCTGATGTTTTATTCAGAATCTCGTCCGTATTCTGCTTTGGTGAGCCAAGTTCTACTTCATCGAATCCCAGCACATCACCTTCCTTGACAAATGTACTGCCTACAGCTGCCTTATATATCACACGGAGGAATGCTCTATGTGGAATCATATTCTTTATGCATGTTTTATCGTCGAAACGCTCAGAAACACTGGAGCAATCGGCGGAAATTGAGCTGTCTGAGTTATCAGAACCATTGATTGCGGATAGGTTCTGCAGCAAGTTCTGTATTTCCGTAATAAGTCCCAGGCTGACATTTCCTTCACAGTGAGGTGCCACAGAAGGAGTGTCAATATCCCCAGATGCAACCACCTGTCCATCACAAGTGACCTCATAGCTCATAGTGAGATAATCTCTGATGTCAGTGAAATCCATATAGTTGTGCAGAGTCAGAATACCATTTGCCCCATCATATCCGGTGATCCTGATTGGGCGGTGTATATTCTTGAACTCAAGCAGTCCTGTGTGCGGTCTGCGGTCAGGATAGACCAGGCCGTCCATACAGAAATTGCCATCGTGAATAGTCTCGCCGTTGTCACCTCCGTAGGCGTACATAGCCTTGCCATTTGCCGCTTTGCCCTTGTATATGGCGTGGTCGCACCACTCCCACACAAAACCGCCGCATGTGGTCTCGTGGCTGTCGAAGAACTGGAAGTAGTCCTCCAGATCTCCGGGACCGTTGCCCATGGCATGACAGTATTCGCACAGAATGTAAGGCTTGTCGCCGTCACCATCAATATATTCAGCCATCTCGGATATGGATGGATACATTCTGCTGTAGAGATCCAGATTGCTGTAGTCATATTTTCTCTTACCGTCTGTATACTGTGCGCTCTCGTAGTGGGTGAGGCGGGATTTGTCATAGGACTTGACCCAGGCAAGAGCCTCCTCAAATGTCACACCGTATGCGCTCTCATTTCCCATGGACCAGATTACAACGCTGGCACGGTTCTTGTCCCTGATGACGCAGCGTCTGATGCGGTCAAGAATGGATTCGCAGAATTCAGGGTTGTCTGCTATCGGCGCATTCCACCTTGCTGCCTTGTTGTCCCAATTGTTATCAGAATAGAATAATTCGCTTGGGCCATGGGCCTCTATATCCGCCTCGTCTATCACATAGAATCCGTATTCGTCACAGAGCTCATAGAAATAAGGAACATTTGGATAGTGACTTGTCCTTATAGCGTTGATATTGTGCTGCTTCATCAGCGACATATCCCTGATGATCTGTTCCCTGTTGATGGTAAATCCGGTCACAGGGTCAGAGTCGTGTCTGTTTACACCGTGGAACTTGATCGGCATACCGTTGATATACACGATCTTATTCTCTATGGTTATATTCCTGATTCCTATCCTGTCTGTTATGACCTCTCCGGCACATTTGATGATGACGGTGTAGAGGTATGGCTTTTCTGCATTCCACAGCACAGGAGAGTCGATCGACAAAGTAATGCTGCTGGAGCTGGCTGAGGTTTTGATATCATCTGCGGCAACGTTGGCATCGCCCTGGGCGCAGATTTCACGCTTCACACAGCCTGATGAGCAGATGCGGCCTTCTGCGTTCAAAATAGCAACTTCAATGTTAGTATCAGAATCAGCCTCTTTATCAACAACTGCTTCTAGTTTTGATTCACTTGTATATCCGGTAAATGCTGTGAAGTCTATGTTCACATCCGCCTTAGTTGGATTCTTTATATTGTCACAGCTGGTCTTTATGAAATAGTCGTATACAGCACCCTCAGAGCGTTTCAGGATATATACATCCCTGAAAATACCGCTCATGCGGAATTTATCCTGATCCTCCAGATAGCTTCCGTCGCACCATTTGAGGACCAGCACGCAGAGCCTGTTGGAGCCGTTTCTTACAAACTTAGTTATGTCAAATTCGCTGGTCGAGTGGGATACCTGGCTGTAGCCCGCATATATGCCGTTGAGCCATACATAGAAACAGGAATCAACACCCTCAAAGTTCAGATGGGCGAGTGGTGCGTTCCCGTTCTGATCGTAGATAAAGTCAGTCACATATGCACCGCAAGGGTTGTCCTTTGGCACATAAGGTGGGTCAAATGCAAATGGATACCTGACATTGGTGTACTGATGATAGTCGTATCCGTGCATCTGCCATACCGATGGAACCGGGATATCATCAAAGCCGGACACATCATAGCCCTCACTGTAGAATTCGTCCTGAAGCTTATAAATGCTGTCATAGTAGCGGAACTTCCAGGTTCCATTCAGAAACTGTACTCTGTCCGAGTGATCCCTTGCATCGAGGGATGTGTTGTATGCCTTCTCGGCAGGAATATAGTAATTCCTATCCGGCATGGTGTTCTCATGCAGAATATGCAGATTTTCGTAGTGATGTGGAATGATCATAACAATACCTCCTGTGAATGATTTAATATGTAAAACGTTGTATATTCGTCATTGGTTAGATATATTATAAGATAATGTCACATGAACAGTCCATACATATAATGAGACAAAATATGTACAATATGATACGTTCAGAGACTTGCAAAATCATGGTGCGACATACGGAATGTGCCTGCACACGCTCCAAAATAGTGTAAAAATAGTGAAATAATAGTGTAAAAACACAAACTGAAATGATATAATAATGGCAACCATAATTTGAATTCTTGAATGAAGATGAGAGGTGGATCAATGATACATTCAGTGCTGACGAATGATATTTTGAAACAGATAGTTAATATAGAAGAAAATCGATTTAATACTGATGCCACAGTCATTCCAGAGGTGAGCCGCAATAAGTTCCGCAAGCTTTCCAAGAAGAAAAGTTCGTATGCATCCAATAAGATAGAGGGTAATCCTCTCACTGAAGCCCAGGTGGAGAGAGCGATAGATGATGACAGTCACAGGCATTTTATGAAGCCGGAGCAAGAGGTGCGCAATTATTATCTGGCACTTAATTTTCTGGAGCAGAAGATTCAGGAGAAAACGGCATTTTCCAAAGATTTGATACTTCAGGTACAGGCATTAGTAGAAAAAGGGGCATCCAGTGAGAAGGTAGGATTTAGAGGGGCTATGTCGCCGGGATTTATATTTGCGGTGTATGACTCCGAGACTGGTGAAGCTGATTATATTCCGCCGGAGTACAGTGAGGTGCCGGAGCTTGTGGACGAGCTTGTAGAGTATGTCAACACGACAGATGACCATCCTCTCATTGTGGCAGCGATAGTACACTATCAGCTTGTCACAATACATGGATTTGAGGATGGAAATGGTAGAACAGCAAGGCTCATGTCGGGATATATATTGGATTATTACGGATATGGATTTGGTGGGATTGGTTCTCTGGAGGAATATTTTGCATATGATTCCGAGGAATATTACAGCAAACTTCAGATGGGACTTCCTGCACTATATTATTCAGGAAGAGACAACCCAGCACACCCGGAGATATGGATAAGTTATTTCCTGAGGATGGTGGAGCTGTATTCGACAAAGGTCAGGCAGTTGTCACTGGAGATTCGGGATGAGGATATAGCAGGAGGATTGTCGCATCTTTCTATGAGGGAGAGAGATATGCTTGAATACACTATAAGAAACAAGCTATATGAATTTACCCCTATAGAGGTGGGCAGAAATATAGGCGTTACGAACAAGACGATCATCAACAGGTGCGCAGCTCTTGCACGAAATGGATATATCGTTCCGATAATGATAAATGAGAGAGTCAGGTCATACAGGATGAGTGATTATACTATAGAAAACAGTGAACAGATAGTAGAAGTGATAGAATGCCGCAGACAAAAGTGACATAGATAAAAAGTAACACAGGCAAAAAGTAACGTAGACCCAAAAGTACCACAGACCCAAAGAGACACAGGAAAAATATAGTTAATACAACGTATTTATCAAAAGAAAGGAGCCGCACATGTACACAAACTCAGCCTACCTCCACAATTCTCTGCTAGACATTGTGGATAAGAGCAGACCGCTCATAATAACAAGCTGCGGAACGTACAAACTGTATACGCAGAAGGAGTTTACGACCTACAGACCCAAAGGGCGTAAGGATTACCAGCTCATATACGTGGCGGCGGGCAAGGCACATTTTGAGATAGACGGAAAGGATATGATTGCCTGTCCCGGGAGCATGGTGATCTACAGACCGAGACAGCGGCAGAGGTATGTGTATTACGGAGATGAACATACGGAAGTGTTCTGGGTGCATTTCACCGGGGGAGAGGTGAAGCAGACACTCAGGCGATACGGAATAAATGATGATGTGAATATGTTCTATGGTGGAGACCATGCTGAGTATAGAATTTTGTTCAGGCGAATGATACAGGAGCTGCAGCTCTGCCGGGATGACTATGAGGAGATGCTGGAATACATATTCAGACAGATGCTTATCTCAGTTCACAGGCAGCAGGGGCAGGATGATTCCAAAACTGTGTCGGCCATGGCAGAGGAGATGGATCGTGCTGCGGCATATTTTGGAGAGCATTATAACGAAGAGATAGTGGTGGAAAGTTATGCAAATGAGCACAACATGAGCGTGAGCTGGTTCATACGGAACTTTAGACAGCGCATCGGCACCACGCCCACACAGTACATCATGTCAAAGCGTATAGCCAACGCCCAGATGCTGCTTGAGAGTTCAGATTACAACATGACGGAGATTGCCAAGATTGTTGGATACGACAACCCGCTCTATTTCAGCAGAGTGTTTAAGAAGGAAAAGGGTATGTCGCCGATGGAGTACAGGAAGTCCCTCAGGCGCTGATAAATAGCTGGAAAATTTTTATCAATAAGTGTATATATAATATAGAAGAAACTGCTATGTGTGTGGTGGCAGTTGCGATTAACATGGAGGGATAAATGGCATGAGTAATAACCTGTATAAAGCAATATGCTTTATATTTCTGGCTATAGTATTTGTAGTGGCTAAGTTAATAAAAAAGTCAGTGTATTCCCTGGGCGTGACGGTATTCTGCGTCAGCGTTTTGCTTGTACTGGCGATAATATTTTTAGTCAAATATATAAAAGAAAAGAGAACTGCTGATAAGTAATCGACAGTTACATATAAATAGTAGTGTAAATGATTGGAGGAACTGAATATGAAGGTTTTAATGTTGAATGGAAGCGCGAAGCCACAAGGCAATACATATCGTGCACTTTACGAGGTAGGAGAGCAGCTTAAGAAAGAGGGAATAGACTATGAGATATTCCAGATCGGTGCAGATCCGATAAGAGATTGTATAGGTTGTGGCCAGTGTGGTGCAAAGGGCTGCTGTGTATTTGATGATGACACGGTGAATGAATTTGTGGCAAAGGCAAAAGAGGCTGACGGATTCGTGTTTGGATCACCTGTATACTATGCTCATCCAAGTGGAAGAATATTATCATTCCTTGACAGGGCGTTTTATAGTGGCAAGAAAGCGTTTGAGTATAAGCCGGGCGCATCGGTGGCAGTTGCAAGACGTGGTGGTACATCGGCAACATTTGATGTGATGAACAAATATTTTGGCATATCACAGATGCCTGTAGCAGGCTCTACATACTGGAATCTTGTACATGGACGTGTACCTGGAGAGGCCGAGCAGGATGCAGAGGGTATGCAGACCATGAGAAATCTTGCAAGGAACCTTGCATGGATGCTCAAATGCTTTGATGCCGGCAAGGCAGCAGGCGTGGCGCTCCCTGACACAGAGAGAGGCAATCAGACAAACTTTATAAGATAATAAAAGCTGTCGAAGCATAAAGACGATAAATTCCATATCTGTACTGTCTGCAAATCGATAGTGAAAACGACCGAGTTTCGATGTTCCGATGCAAGGTGGAGATCGCACCATTTTGTGGGAAATAGATAGTATATCTGGGATGAAAAAAGAGAAACAAGGGGTCAGACTCCAAGAGAGGGGGGCAGACCCTTTGACAGGGAAAGGACGCCGTACGGCGTCCTTTCTATTTTATAGTTCATCATCCGTTTCAATATAATCCGGCCTGTTGTTGTTCATGGTCTCCTGGCTTGAGAGCGTTCTTTGGCGTTTCTCCTGCCGATAGGCATTAGGCGACATGCCGGTGGTCTTGCGGAAGATCTTGTGGAAAGCCTCGGCGGACTGGTAGCCGCATGAAAACGCAATACTTTCTATAGAAAGCTCAGATATGGTAAGCATATGCTGGGCTTTTGTTATACGAAAATTTTGCAGGTATTTCACTGGGCTCATCCCGGTGTACTGCTTGAACAGATCAGAGAAATAGCTTCTGTTGATTCCAACGTAGTCAGACAGCTCCTCCACCTTCATCGGCATACTGTAGTGGTTCTGGATATATGATATGGCATGGTTCACATATGCGTTTCCGGATGGAGTTTCCAGCTTGTCTTTCTGTGCATTTGCGATGACAGACAGAGCAAGGTAGAGCATGCCCATGAGCCTGAAGTGGTCTGCGTGATCCGAGGTGTTGTGGGCAAGCATATCAAACACATATTTCTTAAGCTTGTCGCCATCCTCGCAGGTGAATATAGGCTGGTTCTGTGTCAGTCCAATACTGCTCAGCGTGTCCTGGGCACATCTGCCAGAGAATCCGAACCAGACATACCTCCATGGATGGTGTTCGTCTGATATATATGTGGCAGGGGTGTCAGGCTCAATCAGAAACCCCTGTCCCTTTTTTAGATGATAGTGTGCGTTCCCTACATAGAAGTCGCCCTCTCCCTCCAGCACGAAATGTATGAGGTAGAAGGTCTTGACCGCAGGCCCTGCCTTGTGCAGCGGCTCAGTTATCGAGTGCCCGAACACGTTTAGATACAGGTCAGTATCATTCTCCTGGGGGAATTCCATTACGATCTTATTTTCCATTTTACAAACTCCGCAGATTAATTTCTGAATGTATTGACTTCAGAAATTAATCTGATAATCTTGATGAGATTTCGGAAAAATCTATATACAGATCTTCATATATATTAACTTTGATTATAGAGTCAAATGAGTATTGTATATTTAAAAGATTTTTCTCGAAATAATTAACAGTGACTGTTTTTCGCCTAGGGTCTACAATCCAGTATTCTTTGACCCCGGCATTCTGATAATAATATAATTTCCGTATATAATCATCAGCAGGATTTCCTGGTGAAACGATCTCTATAATAAAATCTGGTGCGCCGTTGCATCTTTTGCCATCCAGCTTATCCTTATCACAGACAACCATAATATCGGGCTGAACAATAGTGAGTGGATCGTTTGACAGAATAACATCAAAAGGTGCATGAAAAATCTTGCAGCTTCCTTTTTGGCTACGGATATAATTGTTTATTGATGTTGATAATTCCATGGATATGGTTTGATGGTCTTCTGACGGACTTGCCATATTGTATATAATGCCATCAAATACTTCTATTTGGGAATCCTCTGGAAGATTTTCGTACTGTTCTAAATTTATAAGATCTGAACGTTTCTGTAATGCAGGCATCTGAACACATCCTTTCATTATAATATATAAGAGTATAACATACATTCAACCGGATTATCCATACAATAATATTTTGTCACAAAAACAATCTAACAAATGGACATATATTTGCAACGCTATGCCATGTTCAAAATCTGTATATTGTTATAGAATTATATTCACAAAGCAAGAAGCGCAACGGCATAGCGCAGAAAAAACGCGCAATATGGACAACAAAAGAACGGACATTAAGAAAAATAACAAAAAATCATAAAAACGGAGAAAGGCGGGGTTACAGAAAATGAAGAAGATTGAAGAATTAAAAAAGATAATATCAGGTGGAGAGTTTGACGAGAAACTTGCTCAGATCTATCTCGACAAGGATATGATCCCATACAACAGGGAGAGATACGTAAAGGCGCTTGACAAGTTTGTTGAGTTATTTGGAGATCAGGAGGTTGCAATCTATAGCGCTCCTGGAAGAAGCGAGGTGTGTGGAAACCATACAGACCATCAGAACGGACATGTACTTGCAACTTCTATCAACCTTGATGCCATAGCAGTTGTGGCACCTAGAGAGGACGGCGTGATCGAGCTTGTGTCAGACGATATGCCAAAGGAAGTTATCAATGTAAATGATATCGAGCAGGATCCTGCACTTGAGGGAACAACAACAGCGCTTATCAAGGGGGTTGTTGCAGGAATCAGAGACTACGGATTCAAGGTAGGCGGTTTCACAGCATTTGTGACAAGCGATGTGCTCATGGGAGCTGGAATGTCATCATCAGCAGCATTTGAGAGTCTTATAGGAACTATCCTTTCAGGCCTCTACAATGACATGAAGGTTTCATCAGTTGATGTTGCAAAGATAGGACAGTACGCAGAGAACGTATACTTCGGCAAGCCATGCGGACTTATGGATCAGATGGCATGTGCAGTCGGAGGACTTATATATATCGATTTCTTTGACAAGGCAAATCCTGTTATCAAGCAGGTTCCGGTTGACTTTGAGGCTCATCAGTACAGCCTGTGTATCGTTGACACAAAGGGTTCACATGCAGATCTCACAGACGACTATGCAGCGATCCCTGTAGAGATGAAGCAGGTTGCAGAATATTTTGGTGAGGAGCTTCTCAGCAGAGTTTCAGAGGAGGATTTCATCAGCAAGGTTGGTGAGATGAGAGCAAGCGGCAAGGTGAATGACAGAGCAGTCCTTCGTGCACTTCATTTCTACACAGAGCAGGACAGAGTTGCAGAGGGCGTTGCAGCACTTGAGAATCAGGAATTTGATCATTTCCTCGATGTCATAAAGAGAAGCGGAGATTCATCATTCAAGCTTCTTCAGAATATATACAGCGCAAAGGATCCGCTCACACAGAACGTATCAATAGCACTTGGCTTCTCAGAGAAGTTCATCGGCGAGGATGGTGTGTGCAGAGTACACGGCGGCGGATTTGCCGGAACAATCCAGGCATTTGTCAAGAATGCGGCTGTTGCTGAGTACAAGAAGAACATCGAGTCGATCTTCGGAGAGGGCGCATGCCACGTTCTCAAGGTAAGACCTTACGGCGGAATCAAAGTAGTAGAGTAAATGTGATAATTTTTCGTAGAAAATTTATTATGCAGCGCCAGCTTTCGCCGAGGAGGTGCCCATGTGTCGGAGGCACATATCGCATGGCACCGACGAACTGCCTCCGATCTTAGGAGGGGGGGAATCCCAGACAAGACGAATTCTAATGGCTGGTGTTCCAGCTTCGCTGAGGAGAAGAAAGTGTAGAGATATAAGTAAGAAAGAAGGGTTACAACTATGATAGATACAAATATCAAGCAGCTCGTTGAGTACGGAATTGCAAATGAGCTGATAGAGGAAGAGGACAGAATATACACAACCAACACCATCCTTGAGATGCTGAATAAGGACAGCTACGAGGAGCCGGGGGAGGTGCCGGCTATAGACACACCTGAGAAACTTGAGGCATGTCTCAAGGGGATTCTGGATTACGCAGTTGAGAATGGACTTATCGCAGAGGATTCAGTTGTCCTCAGAGATCTGTTCGATACCAAGATCATGAATGCGTTGGTTCCAAAGCCAAGCCAGATCATAAAGACATTCAGAGAGAAGTATGCAAAGTCCCCGGAGGAGGCGACAGACTTCTACTACAAGCTCAGCAGAGCTACAGATTACATCAGAACATACAGAGTTGCAAGGGATATCAAGTGGATAAAGCCTACAGAGTATGGCGATATCGACATCACGATCAACCTCTCAAAGCCTGAGAAGGATCCAAAGATGATCGCTCTTGCCAAGACCATGTCACAGTCGTCATATCCAAAGTGCCAGCTGTGTATGGAGAACGAGGGATATGCCGGAAGAATAAATCATCCTGCAAGAGAGAATCACAGGATCATCCCTATAGAGGTAAATGGCAGCAAGTGGGGATTCCAGTATTCTCCATATGTATATTACAATGAGCACTGTATCGTGTTCAACGGACAGCACATCCCTATGAAGATAGAGAAAGCCACATTCCAGAAGCTCTTCTCATTTGTGGGACAGTTCCCTCACTACTTCCTGGGATCAAATGCAGACCTTCCTATAGTAGGTGGATCAATCCTCACACACGATCACTTCCAGGGCGGCCGTTATACATTCGCCATGACAAAGGCGCCTGTTGAGACAAAGGTTACATTTGCCGGATATGAGGATGTCGAGGCTGGAATCGTAAAATGGCCAATGTCAGTCATAAGGCTTGACAGTGAGAATCCAGACAGGATCATAGAGCTTGCCGACAAGATCCTCGGCGCATGGAGAGGTTACACAGATGAGGATGCGTACATATTCGCGGAGACAGACGGCGAGCCTCACAACACGATCACTCCGATCGCAAGAATGAGAGATGGCAAGTACGAGATGGACTTAGTCCTTCGTAACAACATCACCACAGAGGAGCATCCGCTTGGTCTCTATCATCCATGGGAGCAGTACCACAACATCAAGAAGGAGAACATCGGACTCATCGAGGTAATGGGACTTGCGGTCCTTCCTGCAAGACTAAAGGGCGAGATGGAAGAGCTGGCAGAGGTTCTTGTGGCAGGCGGAGACATCAAGGCTCATGAGAATATCGCAAAGCATTACGACTGGGTACAGACTTTCATAGGAAAGTACGATATAAATGCGGACAACGTACACAAGATACTTCAGGATGAGATCGGCGATGTGTTCGCAAAGATCCTTGAGTGTGCAGGCGTTTACAAGAGAGATGAGGCTGGAAAGGCTGCATTCCTCAGGTTTGTAGACTATGTGAATGCAAAATAATATAGAGTATACTACAAGTGCAGTAATATATGCGTATTTATGGCAAACGTATTCTATAACTAATATTTATTAATGATGCAAATTATTGTGAATAACAGGATGTAGTGGTATAGTGTTGTAGAAAATGTCGGCGCAAAAAATAAAATGCACAGATTTCAGATCCGTATACGATCCGGGATATGCTTAGAAAATCAAAAAATGTTTATAAACTGGTGATCGACATTTGCACAAAACAGGAACAGTGCCAAAGGGCATATGTGCCCGGCAGATGGTTATGAATCACCGTAGCATAAAGGAGGAAAACAAAATGAAGATTTTAGTAACAGGCGGAGCAGGTTATATAGGAAGTCATACATGTGTTGAGCTGCTTAATGCAGGCTATGAGGTAGTCATTCTCGACAACCTTTACAATGCCAGCGAGAAGGCAGTCGACAGAATCAAGGAGATCACAGGAAAGGATCTCACATTCTACAAGGCAGATATCCTTGACAAGGAAGCTATGGACAAGATATTTGCAGATGAGAAGCCTGATTGTGTAATACATTTTGCAGGACTCAAGGCAGTTGGCGAGTCAGTAGCAAAGCCACTTGAGTATTATCAGAACAACATCACAGGAACCCTCAATCTGTGCGAGGTCATGAGAAAGAATGGATGCAAGAACATCATATTCTCATCATCAGCTACAGTATACGGCAATCCTGCATTTATCCCTATCACAGAGGAGTGTCCAAAGGGAACACCTACAAACCCATACGGCTGGACAAAGTGGATGATCGAGCAGATTCTCACAGACCTTCACACAGCAGATCCTGAGTGGAACGTAATCCTTCTCCGTTACTTCAACCCAATCGGAGCTCATAAGAGCGGACTTATCGGAGAGGATCCAAAGGGAATTCCTAACAACCTTCTTCCATATGTTGCACAGGTTGCAATCGGAAAGCTTCAGAGCGTTGGCGTATTTGGAAATGATTATGACACACCGGACGGAACAGGTGTGAGAGATTACATCCACGTAGTAGACCTTGCAGTTGGCCATGTAAAGGCTATCAATAAGATCAAGGAGAATCCAGGAGTTAAGGTATACAACCTCGGAACAGGAAAGGGCTATAGCGTTCTCGATGTGATCAAGGCATTTGGCAAGGCATGCGGTCATGATGTTCCATATGTGATCAAGGACAGACGTCCTGGAGATATTGCAACATGCTACTCAGACGCTTCACTTGCAAAGAAAGAGCTTGGCTGGGAGGCTCAGTACGGAATCGAGGAGATGTGTGCTGACTCATGGAAGTGGCAGTCAATGAATCCAAACGGATATAACGATTAATTGCTAAAAATTACAAAAATGACATAACATAATAAAATAAAGCACTGGCAAATACTATGTATATACACATATGAAGGTATTGTCAGTGCTTTATTTTTCGAATGGTACAGATAGTATACTGCACTATTGACTTTTTAAAAGAGACGTTGTATAAGTAAGTAAACTACGCTTTCTGCGGTCTTGGTTAGCTATGCCCTTTTTTAGGGTGTTGCTGTGGTCTTCAGATAGCGAGGGATGAATAGAACAGTTATTTTAGACGCAGGTGTTATATATGAGATTAGAGATACTGCTTTCGTGTATGAATCTTCGTGATGATGATATCATAGGGCGTTCAGGCATAAAGTCCGATACGCTGGTCGTGAACCAGTGTGGTGAGGATGGATATAGAGAGTTCCGGCACGGTGAAGGTGATATCAGGATTTTTTCGGTGAACGACACGGGACTTACCAAGAGTAGAAATTTTGCGATCAGAAAGTCCACGGCGGATATATGCCTGTTATGTGATGACGACGAAGTGTTTGCAGACAGATACGAAGAGGGGATTCTCACGGCGTACAAGGAGATTCCGGAGGCTGACGTTATTATATTTGATATAGGAAACAGGCGTGCCAGATGGGGCGATATGCCGAGAAAACTTGGATATTTCGATCTCATGCATGTTGCATCCTGGCAGATATCATTTCGCAGGGAAAGCCTTGTGAATAGTGATGTATATTTCGATGAGAGAATGGGCGCCGGTTCAGGAAACGGTGCAGAGGAGGAATTCAAGTTCCTCACGGATTGCAGAAAAAATGGATTGTCTATATATTATGTACCGTTTGTGATCGCAGATGTGGCACAGACGAAGTCCACATGGTTTAAGGGCTACAACAGGGAATTTTTTGTTAATAGAGGCAATACGACAAGATATATCATGGGCTATGTGCCTGCGGTGCTGTACGCCATGTATTACAGTATACGCAAAAGACATCAGTTTGATGACGATATATCATGGTTTACAGCATTCAGATTGACACTCAAAGGTATTCATGAGAACAGGTTGGGAAAAAGAAATGAGTGAAAAAATATTAAGTGTGATAATACCATCTTACAACAGCAAGCCATATCTGGACAAATGTCTTACATCATTGGTCGTGCCTGAACTGATGGATAAGATGGATGTGATCGTGGTGAATGACGGCTCCACTGATGGAAGTGAGAGTATAAGCCAGAGGTTTATAGACAGTTACCCGGGCAGCTTTACTCTTATAAATAAGGAGAACGGAGGTCATGGCTCAGCTATAAATGCAGGAGCGGCAGCAGCCCGCGGCAGGTATATGAAGGTGCTGGACGCTGATGACTGGTTCCTGACGGAGAGCATACCTAAGTTTCTTGAGATCCTTGAAAAAGCGGAGGCAGATGTGGTTCTCACATGTCATCACACCATCAATATTGCAACAGGTGAGGTCAAGAACTGGAGATGTTTCCCTGACAAGCCGGGCAAAGAATATACCATGGAAGAGATCATGGGCAATTGGAAGAATTTTGACAGAAGCCTTACATTCCATGGAATAACATACAGAACGCAGTTTTACAAAGAAAAAGGTGTGAAGCTTGCGGAAAAGGTGTTCTACGAGGATCATGAATATGCAACCTATCCATGTTGTGTGGCCAGAACTGTCATGCCGCTTGATCTTTTCGTGTATGAGTACAGAATAGGCGATGTGTCGCAGAGTGTATCAGCGCAGAATCAGCTTAAGAGGATAGATCACACCAAGATGGTCATAGTAAAGATGATCAAGGACAGAAACGATATATCTGACAAATGGGCGCTGGAATATTGCGACAAGAAGATTCATCTGCTTCTGCTCAGTTTTATGGTTACTTCTATGTTATGTGATGATGACAGGAAGAGAGGGGTCACCCGTGTGGATCAGCTCATGAGTTATATAGCAAAGAAAGACCGTCATGTGGTTGATATGACTGTGAAACATTATAAGATACTGAAGCTGCTTAATGCTGCTCATATCGGACTTGACGGATACAACAGAATGCTGCATTCAAAGTTGTACAATAAAGTGAGACATAACAAGAGTTTTGACTAGAATTTACGATGGAGGATAGGCGTACAATGAAAGTTAAAAGCGGAAGCTTTTTGGAAGTATTTAATTATAAAGATCTTTTAAATCAGCTCGTTTCCAGAGATATAAAGTTAAAGTATAGAAGAAGTTTTCTGGGGTATGTGTGGAGTATTCTGAACCCGCTGCTTATCATGATAGTAATGGTTATAGTTTTCTCCAAGATGTTTAACAGATCCATACCTCATTTTCCTGTATATCTGTTTGCAGGTAGAATACTCTATGAATTTGTTATAGGAGCATGTGGAAAAGCACTCGGAAGTATAACTGACAATGCTTCACTGCTCAAGAAAACTTACGTTTCAAAGTTTATGTTCCCACTGGCTAAGATCGCAAGTACGCTTGTGGACAGCCTGTTTTCATTGGGTGCATTTCTTATAGTCATCATATTTACACGTTCACCTTTTTATTGGACTATGTTGTTGTTCCCGTTTATATTTCTTCAGGCATTTATATTTGCGTGTGGAATGGGATTTTTTCTGGCGCAGCTCCATGTATTTTTCAGAGACACAAGATATATATGGAATGCTGTTACAACTGCGTGGATGTACTGTTCGGCGATATTCTATCCTATAGATATGCTGCCGAACTGGCTGAGATTCCTTGTTGAGTATTTCAACCCTCTGTATGTGTACATCAAGCAGTTCAGAAGTATTGCACATCAGGGTGTGCTGCCGGATCTTTTGACTGTAGGTCTTGGATTTTTGTATGCTTTCCTGTTCTTCAGCTTGGGAGTGCTGCTGTTCAAGAAGAATCAGGACAAGTTCATTCTGTATATTTAGGAGGTACTGCAATGGCTGGCGAAGAGAAAACGAACGAGCTTGAAGAAAAGAAGATATTTACGTCCAATGCACAGCGTACAACTACAGTGGAGAAGGGCGAGACTATAATAGAACTTAATGATGTTACGATAAGATTTAACAAGAACAATCTTAAAGTTGACAATCTCAAGGAGTATTTTGTCAGGTTGGTTACCAGACAGTTGATGTTTCAGGAGTTTATAGCTCTAAAAAATATAAATCTGACAATAAAAAAAGGAGAGTCATGGGGATTTGTTGGAACAAATGGCGCCGGCAAGTCGACTTTGCTTAAGGTTGTCAGCAGAATATTGAAACCGTCAAGCGGAACAGTGAGTGTGTCAGGTACAGTTGCAGCTCTTATAGAGCTGGGAGCTGGAATAGATCCACAGCTCACTGCCAGGGAGAATATATTCCTGAACGGTACGCTTCTTGGCTATTCCAAGGCGTTTATAGAGTCAAAGTTTGATGAGATTGTAGAGTTCTCGGAGCTCCAGGATTTTTTGGATTCGCCGGTTAAGAACTTTTCATCAGGTATGAAGACAAGACTTGCGTTCTCCGTTGCTACGGCGGTTGAGCCGGATATCTTAATCGCAGATGAGATACTTGCGGTTGGAGACATGAGATTTAAGAAGAAGTGTGCCACAAAGATGTCGTCCATGCTCAAAAATGGAACAACACTTCTGTATGTATCACACAACATAGCTTCGGTAAAGAAACAGTGCAACAAAGCTATGTGGCTGGATCACGGCAATATAATCATGGTTGGCGATGCCCCAGAGGTGTGTGATGCATTTAAGGCAGAGATGGATTCACCTACGCCGATACTGCTTCCTGCGAAGGACAACGAAAAGAAATAAGACCAACATATAAATATACAAATAAAGAAAATGAGTCAAATTCAATTATAACATAGGAGGATTGAGGTAATGTTACAAAATGTGAAGTTGCAGAATGTTATGCTTCAGATGAATCTGGATATGAATATTGTGGATTATCCGGAGTTTAGTGCAATTGGAAAGGATTATAGAACACCATTTATTTATGATTCTGACAAGAAGTGCCATATCATACAGAGACTTAACAAGGTAAACTTTATGACATATTACAACTGTATACAGGTAAAGCGCTGGACGGAGTATACAGGCGTTAAGAATTTCAAACTTCATCTTAGGATGAAGGGAAAGGCAAACATCTCTTTGTATGCAATTTATTCTGCATCTGTTGCTGTAACTTATAATCCACTTGCAACCCAGGTGGTTGAGTGTGACGAGGTTTCAGATATAGTTATAAATATCCCTGATACAGACAAGGCGTTGGTTGGATTCAGGATGGACGTTCTTGAGGATACAGAGATATACAGCGGATATTATTCAGCAGATATCGAGGAAGACCGCATAAGAGATATTAAGATTTCACTTGTAACAACCACATTCAAGAAACAGGAATATATCAAGAGAAATATAGGACTTATAAAGGAAAACGTTCTCTGCGATGACAGTGATCTCAAGGGACATTTGTTTGTTCATGTAATTGACAATGACAGGGAGCTTGATCCTTCAGAGTTTGACTGTGAGGATCTCAAGGTGTATATGAATAACAACGTTGGCGGTGCCGGCGGATTCACAAGAGGTATGATAGAAGCTCTTGAACTTCCAGAGAAGGCTACTCATGTTCTGCTCATGGATGACGATGTAATGGTTATGCCGGAGAGTTTGTTCAGATCATATTACCTCCTCAGACTTCTCAAGGATGAATATAAGAAGTGCTTCCTCAGCGGTGCAATGTTTGACTATGATATAAGAGAGCGCCAGTATGAGGATGTAGGATATGTGCACAAGGGCGATGGCTCATATGGTCCTGTAAAGAAGGCCATGGATATGAGAAACATCACAAACCTTGTAAACAATGAGGGCTATAGTTTCGACGTGCCTGATGCTTATGCAGGATGGTGGTATTGCTGTATACCTGTTGAACATATTGAACAGAGAGGCCTTCCGCTTCCGGTATTCGTAAGAGGCGATGATGTGGAGTTCTCACTCAGAAACAAGCCGGGATTTATCGCATTAAACGGTATATGTATATGGCATGTTGGATTTGCGGGCAAATTCAATGCAGCAATGGAGCTTTATCAGGTACACAGAAACAGTTTTGTCATTCAGGCAGCCAGCGGAATCTGTCAGGATATAGATTTCCTTGCAAGAATAAAGAATATGTTCTGGAAGGAGATAACAAGATTTGCATATGGCAATGCAGAGCTCTTAGTTGACTCTGTAGAGGATTACCTCAATGGCCCTGAGTACATCATGAACCTTGACGGTGAGAAGAGCCTCAAGGAGCACAATGCAAAGAATGAGAAACTCGTTCCACTTGCAGATCTCGGATACTCAAATGATCTTCCAACAGATCCATATGAGTATGAGAGCCTTAATTTATTCCAGAAGGGCATGTATGTCCTCACGATAAACGGACATCTGCTTCCTAACTTCCTGCTCAGAAGAACACCTTATATCATCGCGTATGACTGGTTCTTCGTGCCTGGAAAGAATTACAGAAGGAAGACACTTGTGGCTGTAAATAAGAACGGTGGAACAGGTGCAATCAGAACAATTAACAGAAAGAAATGCTTTGCGCTTATCAAGAGATACAGAAAGGTTGTCAAGAGATACAAGAAGACTCATGTACAGGTTGAGCAGGCATACAGAAATGCATTTGACGAGATGAGAAGCATAAAGTTCTGGAAGAAGTATTTACACATATAAAATGATATGGAAGGAGTATCCTTAGGGTATGGCTACTATAAAAGGTATTAAGAATCGTCTGGGTGCAGCTCACAGGGCACTTAACGGAGCCTGTACAACAGGTGATAACAAAAAGGCGCCAGAGCTTGAAAATAAAGCGAGCAGAAAGACGGCAGCCCGCAGAGCGCTGAACGGTGATTATGCTCTTGTTGATAACAAGCCAATGGTCAGGCTGGAGCCGGTTGAAGTTAAGTCTGGTACTATATACTTGACAAAGAATGAGGCAATGGAGGCAACTAAAAAAGAAGAACTGAGAGTTGCTGAAGAAAAAAGACTTGCTGAGATAGAGGCCTGGAACAGATATGTCATCAAGGATGACAGCGATAAAACTGTTGGATGTATAAACAGAGACAGGTGTTGTGGCTGTGGAGCCTGCTTCAGTGTGTGTCCGGTGCACGCAATCACTATGGAATACAATGCAGATGGATTCCTCGAGCCAGTGGTAGACTATGACAAATGTACCGGCTGCGGCCTTTGCAGAAAGATTTGTCCTTCTATCAACACTGAGTATAAGAACTCAAGTGAGCCAGCATGTTATGCAGCATATGCTGCAGAGGATGTGGCTATGAAGAGTTCATCCGGTGGTATATTTACCATCATGGCAAACTATGTATTTAATGATGGCGGCGTTGTGTGTGGTGCCGGTTATACAGATGATTTCAAGGTTGAACATTTTGTTATAGAAAAGCCGGAGGATCTTGATAAGATAAGAAGATCAAAGTATGTACAGGCTGATGCGTCAAAGGCATATGCACGTATCAAGGAGGCACTTAAGGCTGGAAGAAGTGCACTGTTCTGCGGATGTGGATGTCATGTGGCTGGACTTTATGCAACACTTAAGAATGTAGATACATCAAAACTTTATACCATAGATCTTCTGTGCCACGGCGGTCCGTCACCTAAGCTTTTCGAGAAGTATCTTAAGGATTACTATGATAAGGATAATCATGAGATAGATGATGTTCTGTTCAGGGACAAGGAGTTCTTTGGCTGGATAGCTGGAATGACAGTCAAGTACAAGGATGGTACTGTAAAACATAATTCAAGAGTTACAGATCCATTTTACAAGGGATTCAATAATTTCCTCTCAACCAGAAAGTTCTGTGGAGCATGCTCATTCTCCAAGCTTCCAAGACAGGGTGATATAACACTGGGAGATTTCTGGGGAGTTGACAGATACAACAGAGAATACAGAGGCAAGACAGGTACATCCATAGTATCAGTCAACAATGAACAGGGTGCAAAGCTGTGGGATGCAGTAAAGGATCAGCTGGAACTTTATGCGGATGTTCCTTATGAGCATATTGTGAAATCTGGGCAGCCTTATGCCAAGTCATTCAAGTGTCATCCGAACAGAGATCTGTATCAGGAGATGATCCGGGACGGTGCGTCCATGGACAAGGCTGCTGATTATGCATTGAAGGGCAAATATGATGTTGGAATATATGGTGTATGGTTTGGAACAAACTACGGAAGTGTTGCTACGTATTATGCTCTTCATCAGATCGTGAGATCTTTTGGACTTTCAGTTCTGATGATAGACAAGCCGGGATCCGGAATCGATGTGGAGACGGCAGATTCACATGCAAGGAGATTCTCAAAGGCTCATTATCATATAAGTGACAGATATCCTCTCAGGGATATAAAGAGACTCAACCAGAAAGTTGACACATTTATAATTGGTTCAGATCAGGTGTGGAACAGGGGAATCAGCAAGAACTTTGGATACTCATTCTATTTTGATTTTGCTGATCCGGATAAGAAGAAGATCGCATTTGCCGCATCATTTGGACATGACAGAGATTTTTGTAATGCAAATGACCGTGTGACTATATCAAACTACATGTCGAAATTCGATGGAATCTCACTCAGAGAGACGAGTGGAGTTGAGATATGCAGGGATGTATATGGAATAGATTCAGTGAGAGTTCTTGATCCTGTATTTGTGGCAGAGAGAAAAGAGTTCGACGCGCTTGCAGACCAGGCAAAGAAGAAGAGAGATGGAAAGTATATGCTTGCATATATTCTCGATCCTACACCTGAGAAGAGAGAGGCGGTTGTGCATCTCTCAGAGAAGCTTGGACTTGATGTGGTTGTGCTCCTTGACGGACGTCCAAAGGATCCTAAGAAGAATCGTGAGATCATGGATATGGACGACAAGATCGTGGACGATATCGGTGTTGAGGACTGGCTTGGATTCTTCAGAAATGCTGAGTTTGTCGTGACAGATTCATGCCATGGAATGAGTTTTGCCATCGTATTTGAGAGAAACTTCATAGGACTTGCAAACAATGCAAGAGGTAAGACAAGATTCGAGTCACTGGTGGATGTATTCCAGGTTAGAGACCATTATGTTTTAGAGGCTACAGAGATCATCGACAATGATGAGCTGCTTAAGCCTGTGGATTACGAGAAGGTTAACAGTATCCTTTATTCAGAGAGAGCAAGATCACTGGAATGGCTTAAAGACAAGCTGTTCAGTCCTAAGGTAGTAGACGGATACAAGGCGTATCCGATGATAGATAAGAGATTGGCAGATGATAAGGAGGATTAAGAAACATGGCAAAGTATGATTATCTCATAGTCGGTGCCGGACTTTTCGGTGCGGTATTTGCCTATGAGGCAGAAAAAAGAGGCAAGAGCTGCCTTGTGATCGACAAGCGTCCGCACATTGCAGGCAACATTTACACAGAGCAGGTTGAGGGCATAAATGTCCATAAGTATGGTGCGCATATATTCCATACATCAGACAAGAAGATATGGGAGTATGTAAATCAGTTCGCTGAATTCAACAATTATATCAATTCACCTGTGGCTTCGTATAAGGATGAACTGTACAACCTTCCGTTCAACATGAATACATTCAGCAAGATGTGGGGTATCAAGAAGCCTTCAGAGGCAAAGGCGATCATTGAGAAGCAGATCGCAGATCTCAATATCGGTGAGCCAAAGAATCTTGAGGAGCAGGCGTTAAAGCTTGCAGGTACAGATGTATATGAGAAGCTTGTAAAGGGATATACAGAGAAACAGTGGGGAAGACCTTGTACAGAACTTCCTGCATTTATAATCAAGAGACTGCCTCTGAGATTCATATACGACAACAACTATTTCAATGATCGTTTCCAGGGAATCCCTATGGGTGGATACACACAGATCATCGAGAAGATGCTGGAAGGCGCTGATGTAAAGACTGATACAGATTACTTTGAGTTCATCAAGGAGAATCCTGATATTGCAGACAAGACTGTGTACACAGGTATGATCGATGAGTTCTTTGGATTCCAGTATGGCCCGCTCGAGTACCGTTCTGTAAGATTCGAGACAGAGGTTCTCGACGAGGAGAATTATCAGGGAAATGCTGTGGTAAACTATACACACAGAGATGTTCCTTATACAAGAATCATAGAGCACAAGCATTTCGAGTTTGGCAAGCAGCCTAAGACAGTTATAAGCCGTGAGTATTCCGCTGAGTGGAAGCCGGGCGTAGAACCATACTATCCTGTCAATAATGACAAGAACAATGCGCTGTACGAGAAGTACAAGGAGCTTGCAGAGACACGTAAGGATGTGATCTTCGGAGGAAGACTTGGACAGTACAAGTATTATGACATGGACAAGGTAATCGCAGCAGCACTTGAGTGTGTTGAAGCTGAGTTCTAAAATGCAAAGGGTCAGCGCGATTCATTTATGATTTCGCGATCTGTTTGCTATAGAAATAAATATGACAGATATATTAAAGAGAGCATGTCTGGAATCTCTGGGATTATCCCAGGCTATTCCTGTCATGCTCTTTTCATGTATTATGCGCAAAATAGCGCAAAATATATGAAAAATATATACACATTTATTGGAACGTGATAAAATTGTATTGGTTATGGGCGTTTGCCCACAGGGGTAGTAGAAAAATAAGGGTAAAGGGCATGTGTTATGAGACGGAAAAGGATAGCTGTACTTACAGCTCAGGCTGATGAGTACATACAGGGGAGGTTCCTTTCAGGTTTTTTTGAAAGGGCTTTTGAACTTGACTACGATGTGTGTGTATTTTCGATGTATCTGAAGTATCAGGATACGAATCAGAGAGAGATTGGCGATGCAAATATATTCAATCTGATAGATATGAGAAGATATGATGCGTTGGTTGTGTTCACTGACAGGATAAGGACTCCGGGTATAGCAGAGGGGCTTTTGTGGAGAATAAAACAGGAATTTGATGGTCCGGTGCTTGTGATGGAGGACTATGTTGACGGTTATGAGTCAATCAACATAGATCACAGGAGCAATATGTGCGAACTCACGGATCATCTGATAGATGTGCATGGGTGCAGGGATATTGTCATGCTGGATGGCTGGCGGGACAATTTCAATTCTATACAGAAGAAGGATGGATTTTTTGACAGCCTTAAAAAGCATGGTCTGAGGTGTGATGAAGACAAGGTATACTATGGCAACAATTGGTATGATTCAGGGCGGGAGACAGCGGCATCTATGCTGGAATCAGGAGATGGACTGCCGGATGCGATAGTATGTGCTAATGATTATATGGCTATTGGATTTGCTGCGGAGCTGGAGAATAGAGGAATAAATGTGCCAGAAGACATTGCAGTTGTGGGATATGATACATTGGATGCGAACGATGATAAGGTCATCCCTCTTACATCGATGGACATACCTGCCAGGGAAGATGGAATGTATGTGGCCTCACTGCTGGACAGCAGGATTAAGGGATTGCCATTTGAGCAGGACAGACCTCTGGCGAAGATACATCCGGGCAGAAGCTGTGGATGTGATAGGTGTACGGGAGCCGGCATGAAATCTGGTTTGGCATGGGATTTGTCATCACAGTCAGCAAGATATGGATCTTATTATGATCATATGATGGAGGATCTGCTCTCGCAGAGAGACTACCGTGGATTTTATAATACTGTATTTCAGAATATCCATCCAGACAGTGGTTTCAGAAATTTCAGCCTTTGTCTGAATGAGTATTGGAATGCACCTGAAGTTATGATGGGGACAAATGCTCTCCGGGTAGGATATACGAAGAATATGTACAGGATCATCAGAAGTGGTGACGGTGAGAGTGCTATAGATTTTGATGATTGTTTTGATGTCTCAAAGCTTATACCTGAGCTTGACGAGGACAGGGAACGACCGGATGCATATGTGTTTACCCCGCTTAATTTTGATGACAGATGTTTCGGATATGCGGTCATCAATAATGGAAGTGCATGCAAAGCATACGATACTTCGTACAGTGCATGGCTCAGGCAGATAATGCAGGGAATGGAAGCATTTTACAGACAGGCAAACCTTCAGAAACTGATAGATAAGATGAATGCCTCACAGATCAGAGATGATCTCACGGGAGTATACAATTACAATGGTTTTACTGTCAGATGCAGGGATATGTGTGAGGAGGCTCTTCTAAACGGAAGAAGCATTACACTTATTGCGATAGATATAAAGGGGCTTGGACAGATAAACACACGGCTTGGAAGAAAGACTGGCGACGAAGCGATACAGGCTCTCGCTGGGATGATATCATCGTCCATAGATAAGTACGATGTATGCATGAGAATGTGCAATGACGAGTTTATAGTGGCAACTCAGGTGATGGAAGAGAACAGCGACCATGCAAGCGAGCTAATAGCACAGATAGAGAAGAAGGCAGAGCAGTTCAACAGGACAAACAAAGAGGGTTTCACGATAGAAGTATGTTTTGCGGTTGATACCGAGATCGTGTCAAGCGCAGAGGCGCTGGATCACTATGTCAATGATCTCATAAATTCCAAGAACAATGACAAAAAGCGGGAGTATCTGGAGACATCCCGCAATTCTGATCTGACGCAGGAGGATCTTGAACAGGACAAGCTCGTTGCTGATATTCTGGACAGGAATCTGCTCACTTATCATTTTCAGCCTATCGTCAATGCGCACACAGGTCATATATATGCGTATGAGGTGCTGATGCGCGCCGATACGGAAGAATATATTTCGCCATTAGATATCATTCAGAGCGCTGACAGAATGGGAAGACTTTCGGATGTGGAGCGCGCTACATTTGTAAACGTGCTGAATCTGATAGAGCAGAAGGCTGATGAACTCAGAGAAAAGAAGATATTCATGAACAGTATCCCGGGATGCAGGCTTGCACCGGAGGATGAAGATATCATAGAGAAGAAACTCAGCCGTCTGGGTGGTCATGTTGTTGTGGAGTTTACTGAGGAAGCTGAGATGAATGACAAGCTTCTTGGTGAGATCAAGAACAGATATGATCGAATGAATATAGAGACTGCCATAGATGACTATGGTTCAGGTTATTCGAATGTAAATAATCTCCTGAGGTATATGCCGCAATATGTGAAGATAGACAGGATGCTTATGACAAACATACATGAAGATCCTCAGAAACAGCATTTTGTGAAAGACATAATAGAGTTTGCTCATGACAATGATATAGTAACACTGGCTGAGGGAGTGGAGCTGGGTGATGAACTCAGGGAAGTCATAAGGCTGGGTGCAGATCTGATACAGGGCTACTATACAGCAAAGCCATCTCCGGAGGCTGTTCAGGAGATAGACAAGAGAGTAGTGACTGAGATAGTGCAGTATAACCAGAAAGAGATAACAAAGTATGGCAAGAAGATATATGTCATAACTGATGAGGATGAGATATCCATGGTACAGCTTGCTTTCAACAAGTATACAGCACTTGATTTCAGGCGTGTTGGCGATGCTTACAGGTATATCAGTATGACGGGAACTCCGGGCTTTAAGTCAAATATGCTGATAACTATAGGTGATGGTTTCTGCGGTGAGCTTCGCATAGACAGCATAAGTCTGGGTGGTGAGAAGGGTATACCGTGTATAAGACTTGGAGAACACTGCGATGTGAGGATAGTGCTCACAGGTGACAATGAACTGCGTACCGGCGGAATCCAGGTCCCGGAGTCATCTAAGCTTGAACTTGCAGGTGATGGAGATTTGAGGATTACTCTGGCTGGAGGCAGATATTTTGGAATAGGCAACGATTATTTCTCCAGTCATGGTGATCTGTATTTCAACCAGGATGGCGTACTGTCCATAACAGCCACAGGCATGAAAGGGATAGGTATAGGATCTGGTCTGGGCGGCAATATCTACATATCTCATGGACGCTATGAGATAGACCAGCGCGGACAGGAAGGTGTGATCATAGGCTGCGTAGGCAGTGACTGCCATATACATATAGAGAACTGCGATATGGAGATATACAACGGAATAGCCAGAAGCACGACCATAGGATCATTTGAGGGCTGTGCAGACATAAACATAGAGAACATATCAGGTAAGATCTCCGGGGCCTCCATAACCACAGCAGTGATAGGAACTGTGTCAGGTGCAAGATGTTCAGTTAAGATGCAGAATGTGAATGTATCAATGAATGTGAGGGCAAATGAGTGTTACGGAATAGGGTGCAGAAATGGCAGCACAGATGTGGAGATACAATATGCATATGTCAAGGTGGAGGTTCAGGGCAAGGATGCATATGCCATGGGCAACAACATACATACAGCAAGGGTATTGCTCTCAAATTCAGATATAAACACGCAGGTGATCAACAGTGTTGGAACAGACATTGGAGCTGATGAGAGAGATATCACCATAGGAAATGGAAGAGTCAGATTCATTGTAAATGGCACACAGATAGACAGAGAGGTACAGCTGGCAGATCTTTAAGATTTGCTAAGGTTGCCTTAATTATAGTTGTGAAGTATAATACTGCCAATTGAGGAATAGGGGACAATACCCCAAATAATAAATGTGAGAGAGAATAGATATGGTATTTTCAAGCTTGATTTTTTTATTTGTATTTTTTACAGCAAATCTCATAGTATACTTTGCGGTATCGCCGCAGAAACGCAATAAGGTTCTGCTCATATTTTCACTGGTGTTTTATGCGTGGGGAGGACCGAGATATCTGCTGCTCCTTGCAGGTGAGACTCTTGTGAGCTGGATATTTGCATTGAAGATCAGTGAGGCCAGAGCTGGATATACAAAGAGAACAGAGAAATTCTATCTTGTGTGTGATCTGGCTATTATGCTTGCATGTCTTGCAGTATTCAAATATCTTGGATTTTTTATTGGCAATTTTAAAGCAATATTTGGCGTGCCAAAAGTTGTACCGCAGATAGTTCTTCCTATTGGAATATCATTCTACACATTCCAGCTCATATCCTATGTGGTGGATGTGTACAGAAATCAGGTAAAACCACAGAAAGAGTATTGGAAGCTTCTGCTTTACTCAAGCCTGTTTCATCAGTGTATAGCCGGTCCTATTGTCAGGTACGAGACTGTTGCGGATGAGATTGACAACAGGGAGATAACAGCTAATGACATCTATATGGGTGTCAGAAGATTTACGGTTGGACTTGCCAAGAAAGCTGTTCTGGCCAACTCATGTGCAAGCATAGCAGACACTCTGCTTCCAGCTGGTGTTGCAAGCCTTAAGGCCCAGACGACTCTGGGTATGTGGCTTGGAATGATTGCGTATATGCTTCAGATATACCTTGATTTTTCGGCATATTCTGATATGGCGATAGGAATGGGCCGGATGGTTGGATTTCATTATGATGAGAACTTTAATTATCCATATATGGCTACATCAGTGAATAATTTCTGGAGAAGATGGCATATATCACTTAGTTCCTTTTTCAGGGATTACGTGTATATACCTTTAGGCGGCAACAGAAGCGGCACAGCAAAATATATCAGGAACATGGCAATAGTGTGGTTCCTCACGGGAATGTGGCATGGAGCAAGCTGGAATTATATATTCTGGGGGCTTTACTATCTGATTTTTCTTCTCCTGGAGAAGTTTTATCTGGGCGGAAGGCTTGGTCCTGTGGCGTCGCATATCTACACGCTGCTCGTTATTTTGTTTGGCTGGACAATATTTAAGTTTGAGAGTCTTTCGGAGTTGGGAACAGTTCTTGTTGGTATGTTTGGCATAGGAACATCGGGATTTGCAAATATGGCACTTGGAACAGTCTTCCTGAAGAATATGTTTTTCCTTGTGCTTGCGTGTGTAGCCTGCACAGATATTGGCAAGAGAATGAGAAAGGCTGCTATGGAGGCTGGCAAGGTAAAACCTCTGGTGCTCACGCTGCACAATGTGTGCGAGATGCTCACACCGGCATTTCTGCTCATAATTTCGGTGCTGGCACTTGTGGGAGCAAGCTATAACCCATTTTTGTATTTCCAGTTCTAGTCAGATAATTCGCAGTGTGGCTGCGGGAAGATGAAGGTAGATATGAAGAGAAGATTTACGAGAAGTCAAAGACAACAGATTAAGAAATTCAGGGCACTTGCCGTTTTGCTGTTTGCAGCGGTCATGGCGGTGGGGGCATTTATAGGAATATTGTTATTTGTCAGACCTAAGACATCAGATGTTGAGAAGCGAGAGCTTGCCAGGTTTCCATCGTTTACGATCACATCATTTCTGGATGGGTCATATTTTGAGGCGGTATCCCTGTGGTATTCTGACACATACCCTATGAGAGATTCGCTTGTATCTGCTGATCAGAGTCTGAAATCACTGTATGGCATAGAGGCCGGAACACAGGTTGTGGGCGGCGGAATTAAGGGTGATGAGATACCTGATGCGGATAAGGTCAAGAAAGACAATACTGACGGTAAAGATGACAAGAACAGCTCGGAGAGTACAACACAGTCCACTACAGAGGATCCTGAGATTGGGCTTTCTGCGGAGGCAACTCATTCAAAAGTAAATAAAAATTCGACGGGGACTGACAATGTGGTGAAAACTGTTGAGCCACCTGACTCAAAGGCTATGGATGAAGCTTTTCAGAAACAGCTTCAGGATAACCTGTATGTGAAGGATGGCGCAGCCTATAGCATGTATTATTTCGTTCAGGATTCGGCAACACAGTATATAGATGCACTGAACGGTGCTGCAGCCAAGCTTTCGGGCCAGACAGATGTGTATGACATTTTGGTGCCAAACAGCTCGGGAATTCTTTTGTCAGACAGTGAACTTAAGAAACTTGGTGGTTCTGATCAGAAACAGGCTATAGAATATTATTACAGTATGATGGATGGGGTTAAGACGGTAGACATATTTGACACCCTGAAATCACACAAAGATGAGTATATATATTTCAGGACAGATCACCACTGGACTGCGGACGGGGCATTCTATGCCTATGAGGAGTTCTGCAAGAAGAAGGGAATTACTGAGATTCCACTGTCACAGAGAAAGAAAGATACGTTTGAGGGATTCCTTGGAAGCTTCTACAATACACTTCAGAACTCAGATATGAAAAAGAATCCTGATACAATATATGCTTACGAGCCTATTGGAACAAATGATATGACATATTGGAATGATGATGGCAGTGAACAGAAGTGGAACGTTATCATGGATGTGTCCGAGTGGGAAAAGGGAACGCTTTACTCCACCTTTGTTGGAGGCGACAATCCTATGGCTGTCATAGAGAATCCAAAGGTTACAGACGGATCGACTTGTGTTGTCATGAAGGAATCCTATGGCAATGCATTTATCCCGTTTCTTGTAGATCATTATTCCACGATCTACATTATAGATTACAGATATTCCCAGGTGAATATAATTGACTTTGTTAAAGAAAAACAGGCGGACGATCTCATTTGCATAAATAATATATCACTCATAGGAGATCAGGATGTAGTGTCTACGATAAGCGGATTGTTACAGTAGGCGGATTTGAACGTTATCTGGCCCATAGGAGTCTGGAATATGGAATGATGTACAAAACCGGCAGGGAGACAACGCAAATGGCAGCAGAGTTTAGAAAGAAGGAGAATAATTTTGAAGAAATTAGGTTTCATAGGTATGGGTAATATGGCACAGGCACTCTGTGCAGGATTTGTTAATTCGGGAAAGATAGCGTCTGGAGATGTGTATGCTTACGCACCACATTATGACAGGTTATGTGCCAATTCTGAGAAATACGGTTTCACACCGTGCAGATCACTTGCTGAGCTGGTTGACGCTGTTGACACTGTCATCATGGCATGTAAACCATATCAGATAAACGACGTCCTTGTTGAAACCGGAGAAAAGCTTCATGGAAAGGCGCTTATATCAGTTGCGGCGGGATGGGATTTCAAGAAATACAGTGAGTATTTTGACAGCTCAGTCAGAGTACAGTTTGTCATGCCGAATACACCGGCCATGGTATACGAGGGTGTGATGCTCTTTGAAGCCCAGAATTCTCTTGAGAAAGAGGAGAGGGAGCAGATAAAGGATCTGTTCGCCGCGGTTGGAATAGTCGAGGAACTTCCGTCATCACTTATGGGGATCGGTGGAGCTGTGACTGGCTGTGGCCCTGCATTTGTGGATCTGTTCATAGAGGGGTATGCCGATGCGGCAGTAAAGTATGGCGTGCCAAGACAGACTGCATACAGACTCATATCACAGATGGTTCTCGGTTCAGCAAAGCTTCAGCTTGAGACCGGTGAGCACCCAGGCGTCCTGAAGGACAATGTATGTTCACCATCGGGTACAACGATCTGTGGAGTGGCATCACTTGAAGAGTCAGGCATAAGGAGCGCCTGCATAAAGTCGATAGATGCCATAATGAACAAGAAGTAGGAGACGGATGTAAAGATGCAGGACAACGATTTCTTTGGCCGGGAGAAGATCAGCAGGATACTGCAGCAGGGAATATATTACACAGCGTTTACAAAAAATAATATTGAATTTTCAAACCCTCTGTATGATAAGTCATACAGAGGGTTTTTGTTGTAAGGCATGGCACAGGTCATATGTGCTTATATCATGGCTGATGCAGAGAAATCAGGTGACAGGCAACGCAAACCTTGCCATAGGTGTTATGGTTGTAGTATTTGTTGTGGGTCTTACATTCTTTATTAAGTCAGTAAATGTGCACGGTGATGGTGAAGCGATCCGGGCACAGCAGCCTATCTCTGGAATTTAGACAGGATGCTTATAAGCTGTCTGATATTTAAAGGCTTTGACAGGTGCTCGTTCATTCCTGCAAGCCTGCACCGCTCAATGTCCTTTGCAAATGCGTTGGCAGTGATGGCTATGATCGGTATACTGGTGGCGTCAGGATGATCCAGGTTTCTGATGGCGTATGCTGCCTCGATTCCGTCAATTACCGGCATCTGAGTATCCATCAGGATCCCGCTGTATGTGCCTGGCGCTGATGATTTGAACATCTCTACACATTCTGCACCGTTACAGGCGTGGTTGCAGGTGATTTTATTCATGCTGAGCAGCTCAGATACTACTTCATAATTTAACGAGTTGTCTTCGGCCACCAGGAGATGCATTCCTGAGCATACGGACGAAATGTCATGGCTTTCGGAAGTGGAACCTGTCCACAGGTCATCCTTCACGACATAAGGAACATCAACAGTTATCTTGAATACTGATCCTTTTCCGATGGTGCTGTCCACTTCTATAGTTCCGTCCATAAGGTCTACAAGTTCTTTTACTATGGCAAGCCCCAGACCGCTTCCCCTGACGTTGTTGATGCGGGTGTCTGTTTCTCTGGAAAATTTGTTGAATATCTCTGCCTGGTATTCGGGCTTTATTCCTATACCGGTGTCGCTTATCGTTGCAATCAGGCGGAGTTTGTCAGAGCCTGGGATCATTTCCTCGCTTATGTCAAATACTATATTCCCGCCATCGGGCGAGAACTTTATGGAATTTGAGAGCAGATTGGAATATATCTGTTTCAGCTTCAGGTCATCTGCTATGATGCAGCTATGCATGATATCGTGGCTGATAAAGGATATGTGCAGATTGTCATTCATCAGTTCCTGTGCAAATATCTGGCTTAGCGTATCCACTATAGAAGATATCGATGTCTCATGCGGATTTAACTTCTGTGTACCTTTTTCCAGGCTGGTTATATCAAGAATGTTACTTACAAGCTGCTCTATGTATGAGCCGGATGTCTGGATTTTGTCCAATGCATTTTTTGCCTTTTGCGGCGTGTCCAGAGAGCCTTTAGCTATGTCGGCAAAACCCATGACGGCGTTCATTGGTGTTCTGATATCATGAGCTATCTTAGACAGAAAATCTGACTTGGACTCATTTGCCTTGTTGGCCTCTTCAGCTATGAGCATCCAGTCCTGCTCACGGCGCTTCTGTTCACTGATCAGTCTTGTGGCATATAGAATATTTGTCACAATGCCGCGGGAATCTCTCTTCTTGACTATGAATCTTGCACAGTGCCAGTTGCCATCGCTTGCCAGATAGTCCATGGCTATGGTTTCCTCGGAGTGAAGTCTTTCAGCTACGGTTGACAGATCGAAGAAGTTCAGTACCTTGTCCTGGTATTCAGGCCTGACAAATCTGTGACAGAGCTCTGTCATTTTGGTGGACGCACGTCCGATACGTCCTGTCAGTCGGTGTACTTTGTTGTCGCTTGACACCTCTTCGTACAGATCCTGTTTCAGATCTATTCTGTATATGGAAAAATAAATCTTGCTTATGGCTGATATGATTTCATTGTTGAGGTTGGCTTCGTCCAGTGCTTCCTGAAGTTTCCTTCTGGAGTCCTGTTCGTAGCACACAAGCTCATCGATATGCTTGAAGCCCATGAGAACCTTTGATGAGGAATCATCGCCAAATGGGAATATTTCGGCCTCAAAATATTCCTGACCGACAGCATTAGGTGTGACCTGATAGCGGTATGAAAGTTTTCTGTTTGATTCCATATGTTTTCTTATGTGAGCAGGACTGAGGACCTCCAGAAAGTCCGGTGCAGATTCTGATATCACATATCTGTCGTAATATGCTTTGAGGAGGCTCGTATAGTTTACAGGATGCCCCTGAACAACATGGTTTCCCCTTGATACGTTTGCTGCTGGGGCGATCTTAAGCGGATCAGCCATATCTGTATCAAGATCGAGGCAGTATACTGATATGTAGTCTGTACAGAGGACGGACAAGTATTCTTTTTCACGGTTAAGTGCTGTTATGCTTTGCTCAAGGGAATTGCCCGACTGTTCAAGCAGATCCGCCATACGAAAAGACTCACGGACATTGCCCAGATGTCCGCCCACCACACCGAGAAGGCTGATAAATGCTTCTGATTGGTCTATTTGAGGATTGTCCAAACCGATAAATCCCTTGAGGGTGTTTTTGAAAAATATAGGGAAAGCAATCGCTGAGTGAATGCTTTGGAGCTTGAGCAGCTCATACTCGGAAGGCATGATATTTTTCACGTCTTCGACGTTGTCTATGATAACGCTGTCACCCCTCTGAAATAAGTTGAGCCAATATGGCATATCTGAAGGCTTGACTGACTGCAATTGATCCTGCCATGTCTGTATATGCTCGGCACACCATTCATATGTGTTTCGGAATACTCCTGTAAGCTCGTCCCTGTCGAATATATATACACGCTCAGATGAAGTGCTGCTTCCAATGATCCTGAGCAGAGTCTGGATAGAAGTTCTAAGCTCATCACGGCTCTGGGCGCGGTCGATAGCTACCATTTGCTGTAGAATAATGAAATTATCCATGTATAGATTCCCCCTTTGTAGAAATATAATAGCATTTGATGCAAATATCCCCTTGTTTGATATAATTTTACTAATTTTATGGAAAAAAATCTATATATACGGCAATTAATTATATATACAAAATGATCTGGATCATGGATTCGTACTGCCTGGATATAAGAATAATTTTCTGCAGTTTCCACATAATAACTCCAAAGCAATTAATTAACATGTGATGGAGGGTTTAGACTGATTATGAAGGCTACAGGAATTGTGAGGCGTATTGATGATCTTGGCAGGATTGTGGTGCCTAAGGAGATAAGAAAAGTTCTTAGGATACGGGAAGGCGACCCGCTTGAGATCTTCACAGGCAAAGAAGGCGAAATAGTTCTAAAAAAATATTCCCCGATGGCTGATCTTGCAGAATTTTCTCAGCAGTATGTGGAAGCCATATCACAGAGCCTGGGATTGCCGGTGGCTATCACTGACAGGGATACGGTGATAGCTGTTGCCGGGATGCCTAAAAAGGAACTCCTTGGCAAGGAACTGCACAGAGATATTGAAAATGTGATAAATGAGAGAGGAACTGTGGTTGCCAGAAAGGATGAACAGAAATTTGTCCATATCACAGACTCTGACCCTGAGTGTGAGGGACAGGTGATACAGACAATCATATCCGAGGGAGATGCAGTCGGGGCGGTTGTGGTTATAGTGAAGAAAGACCGCAAAATAGGCGAAATAGAGCAAAAAGCAGCGACTATAGCAGCGACCTTTCTTGGAAAACAGATGGAGGGATAGCTTTCCTGACTGGAATCTTGAAAAAAGTAAGTAAAATCAAGGGGTTTCAGCCTTGAAATCCCTGATTTGCCTTGACAAATATAACCATTTTAGGTATAACTATACATGTTGAGCTCTTACTTTTTTGCTTTTTATAGTTGGAGGCATTATTGGGAGCCGTTTATTTATTTAAAGGAGGAATTTTCTGATGAATAAGACAGAATTAGTTGCAGCAATTGCTGAGAAGACAGAATTATCAAAGAAGGACGCTGAGGCAGCATTAAAGGCTTTCACAGACGTTGTAGCAGACGAGTTAAAGAAAGGTGAGAAGATTCAGTTAGTTGGATTTGGTACATTTGAGGTATCAGAGAGACCAGCTAGAGAGGGAAGAAACCCAAGAACAGGCGAGACAATGACAATCGCAGCTTCAAAGGCTCCTAAGTTCAAGGCTGGAAAGGCATTAAAGGATTCAATCAACTAATCTTTAAAGGTTTGATATGAGACTTGATAAATACCTTAAGGTATCGAGAATTATTAAGCGCAGAACCGTGGCGAACGAGGCGTGTGATGCGGGAAGAGTCATGGTGAACGACAAGGTGGCAAAGGCTGGAACAGAAGTCAGGGTTGGGGATGTTATCGAGATAGCATTTGGCAACAAGACAGTAAAGGTCAGGGTTACCATGATTGCAGATTCCACAAAGAAGGAAGATGCAAAAGAGATGTTCGAATATGTGTAACTGTCAGGTTACAGGAATGTATAAGAATATGCCGGAATATACGAAAGTTATTCCGGCATATTTTTTTTAGTATGTTCATATAGTTTATTAAATAGCTTGAGAAGGTTTCTTAACATGGGTGAATTGGGAAGTAGGGCTAAAACACACAAGCTGACCATGGACAACCGGGAAAGTGCATCTATGACGGGAATAGTAAAGGTGATATCAATAGATCCTGATCTTGTTCTCCTGGTCACTGAACAGGGAAAACTCAAGATAACCGGCAAGAACATGCAGGCGAATACTTTGGACCTTGACAAGGGAATATTGGAGCTTTCAGGGCACTTCAACACAGTGGCATACACAGGTGATAAGGATGGAGGAATGACGCTTAAGGGGCTGTTCAAGTGATAAGTGATATGGTGAGGCAGCAGGTTGCGGGATATCTGGCATTTGTGTATGCTGGAGCTTTGTCAGGGGCAGCGGGAGCGCTGGTAAACATGTTTGTAAAAGCCATGAAAAAACATAAGGTGGCTGTGTGGATATGCGATTTGGCATTTTGGTTGGCATTAAGTGCGATAATTATAGGAGTGAATTATGTTTATTGCGATGGGACATTGCGGCTGTATATTTTTTTAGGATTTTTTTCAGGTTTTTTACTATTTTTTTGCACAATAAATTGGGTTCTGTCGAAAATTGTGAACTACATATTGTATTTAAAAAAGAAAGGTTTGGAAAAAGTGTAAATGTGAGGACAAAAAGTGCGTTGACATAATTAGTCTTAAATAGTAAAATTATGTCAATATGTTCGTTTGAGTGCGATTTTTTTGTATATTATTACAAGAAACAGCGTAAATACAATAATGATTGGGGAGTTCTTGATGAACAATAATGTCGGCAGACAGAGCAACAGAAAGAAGAATAATAAGATAACAACCAGAATGGGAATGATTATAGTCATTGGCTGTCTCGCACTGCTTGCAGTGGTTGTTATATATAAGGCGCAGGATCTGAAGAGTCAGAAGCAGAACCTTCAGGTTCAGGCAGCAGAGCTTCAGAATCAGCTTGAGGAAGCGAAGCAGGATTACAAGAAGCTTGAGGAGCGCGAGAAGTATATGAAGACAGATGAATACGTGGAGGATGTGGCAAGATCACAGCTTGGTCTGGTATATCCTGATGAGATCGTGGTGAAGCCGGAGGAGAACTAGATATATATGAGTTTAGTTGTGGCAACTGGTAGAATAAGATCATAATAAAGCGGATGCTGATTTCAGCATTCGCCTTTTTTTTATCCTTGCAGCATCTATACTTCATCTCACTATTATCGTGCCGGCTGACAGATGTTATGTGCTTTATTATGGTTCGCTGCAAATGCCATCCGGTATACCTTGTGACTAGGGAGGCTGGAAAATGCATAAAAAAGTTGAAAGATGTGTCAGGGGGGTTGTGCTTGCCGGGCTGTGTGTGGCTGGAGGTGCCTTTATGTTGTATGGATTTGCGCCGGCGGCTGTACCGGTCTATGTGATAAGTGCATCCATGTGTGGATTTGTGATCCTGCCATATGTATGTGTAGTTATGGGCCTTGTGCTTGCTGCGGCGGGGATACTTCCGGTTATGTATGCCTGGGACACCCCGATCCCCGGAATTAACTATTCTGCGGATCGGGTGTGTGAGAAATACATTTTAATGCTTACATTTACAATGATAATGGCAAAGGCCGTTTCACTGAAAAGGGCGCGTCATGGCAATGATTCGTGGACGGTGTCAGGGACGTGGATTATGGTATGTGCGGCTATTATGACAGTTGCTGCGAATGTGGCTGCATATATAGACAGACCGATATATGGCTTTGCCGGTGGGGTGGCAGAGGCGGTTGTGTGCATCTGCCTATATAACATAATGAAGCCTGGCTTTGATATTCTTACCCGAAACAGTGACGGAGAAAGATTTCCTGTTGAGGACAGGTATGACTTTAATCAGGCGATGATAAGCATTCTGTTCATGGTGTATATGTGTTTGTGGGTCGTGCCGGGCGATGTGTATCAAGGCCTCAACATAATGTTGATGGCCGGGCTTGTGATACTGCTTTGGACGATCAGGCTGAGTGGGGCTGCATATGGCTTTGGGGTGGCATTTATTGTCGGCGGTATAAATGCTCTGAAAGAACAGCGTGGCGAGTGGATGCTTTGGACGCTTTTGCTGACTCTGGTGATGCTGATCGGAAGTGCACTTGCGGGGCGTAAGAAAGTCATCATAGCGATATTTTATGTGGCCGGTGTGGGACTTGCAACATTTGCCGGTGGGATATGGCCTCATGGCAGGGTTTGCGTGGCCATGTACATGTTGGATATGTTGGTCCCGCTTGTAATATTTGCTTTGATGCCGTATCTGGTATTGCAGGGGCTGTCTTCTGTGGACCGTAAGATGGGATATGCTCAGGCCGCTGCCACGGAGATGAACAGACTTACTATGGCCAAGATGGAGGATATGGCAAATACGTTCAGAAGGCTTGATTATACATTTGCGGGGAGCGATGGTCCTGGTATAAGTCTTGGACAGGTTGGTGATCTGGTGGAGGGGTTTAGAACCCAGATTGGCAGGATAGGTGAGGCTCGTGAACTGGTGGATGAGAGACTTGAAGGCAAGCTGAAGGCTATGGGGATGGAAGAAGTGAGTGTATCTGTGCTGGCTGATACAAGTGGGAGAAACCGATATTATGTGGCGGGAAGAACACGGGGCGAGGGGATGATACTGTCACGCCAGGTAGCGGAGCTTCTCAGTTCATATTTTGGCAGAAATATAAGGGCTGGCATGAATTCGCCGAGTCTTTTTTTCGATGAATACAGATCGGCAGAATATGAGGAGTGCGCTTCGTTCAGGTGCAGATATCATGTCAGGAGGATAAAAAAGTGCGGTTCACCTGTCTCGGGGGACAATTTTTCTATCAGGGAGTATGAGGATGGCCGTCTTGTGATGATGTTGTCAGATGGAATGGGAAGTGGAAGCCTTGCATCCTGTGAGAGCTGTATGATGCTGGATACTATGGAGGAGATGCTGGAGGCCGGATTTGCGCCAGAGTACAGCATTTCATTTGCAAATAATTGCATGTCAAGGAGAAATGAGGGCCGGACGTTCACCACATTTGACATGGCTGTGATAGATATGTATGACGGAGTGCTCAGGAGCTACAAGCAGGGGGCGGCTGTAACTTACATTGTGAGCCCTGGAGATGATGGCAATAGACTTAAGACCATAACAAGTACGACACTTCCGGTTGGCGTGCTGGACGAAGCGGACTGTGATGAGAAGGAACTGCAGCTTGCTGCAGGCGATGCGGTGGTGATGATAAGTGATGGAATCACGGATATGGATGATGATGACAGAATGACGGATATACTGAAAAAATTACATATAGGCGACAGCAAAAAGATGGTTGATGAGATTCTTGGCAGAATGATAGGAAAAGAGGATGCATATATGCGGGATGACATAACTGTAATGGTGGCTGTTGTGGGAAAATCTGAAAATAGTATTAAATATTCATAATTTTTGCGGGAATGGTTGTTATGATGTGCTATGATATATAGAAAAATTACAGATGCGGAATGGATGTTTATATATGGATGTTTTTGAGAGACAGGTTCTTGAATATATAAAAGAATATGATATGTTTGGTGGCGTACGGCACTGTGTATGCGGTGTGTCAGGTGGGGCTGATTCCGTCAGTTTACTTACTGTTTTGGCACGCCACAGGGATGAATGGGGGCTGGAACTCCATGTCATACATATAAATCATATGATAAGAGGGGCTGATGCTGATTCTGATCAGAGTTATGTGGAGCGGTTGTGCAGACAATATGGAGTTGAATGTGAGTCTCGGCATATAGATGTGCAGAAGCTGGCCGCAGATACCGGATTGACAGTGGAGGAAGCTGGCAGAAAGGCCAGATACGACGCATTTGAGCAGATGAGGAGCAGTTTCTTGGACGAGGGATGTGTGATTGCGGTGGCGCACAACCGCAATGATGTGGCAGAGACAGTTCTGTTCAACATGGCGCGCGGTACCGGGCTCGGAGGTATAAAGGGCATAGTACCGGTAAGGTCTGGACTGGTGAGACCGCTGTTATCATGCGACAGGACGCAGATAGAGGCATACCTTGAAAGGAATAACATAGCATACTGCACAGATGCCACGAACAACGAGGACGACTATACGAGGAACAGGATAAGACACAGGGTGCTTCCGGAGCTATGCCAGATAAATGATCAGGCGGTGGAACATATATGTTCCATGGCGCAGATTGCATCGGATTATGAGAGACTTGCTGAAGATATGGTATATCGTTTTCTTAAAAGCCAGGGCATCGACAGAAAGAAGGAAGAGTGCCGGTGGACTGGCGGGGATTCCGGGAAACAGGAGTACAGGCTGGATATGGATGCCTTGAGGGCAGAGGATAAGCTTGTTTCTGAGCTTGTCATAAGGCAGCTTGTTGGCATGGTCAGCGGCGGACTGAAGGATATTGGCAAAAGCCATGTGTGTGAGGTCATGAAGTTGTACAGTGCAGTGTCGGGATCCGGGATAGACCTCCCTGGGAACGGCAGAGTCTATAAGGAATATGGGCAGCTTGTATTTGTTACTGGAAATGCGGATCAGGATGATATGGCTGTGGCAGCGAAGAGCTGCAGCAGCGTGGAGCTTGTCTATGGGTTGGATGAAATCTGTAATGCACCCGGCGGACAGATGAGAGTCAGGGTTTATGACAGACCGGCAGGACTTGATCTTACAAAAAAAGAGTATACGAAGTATCTTGATTATGATAGAATAGGTAAGTGTCTGCAGATGCGTACCTTTGAAAAAGGTGACCGCATTATAGTCGGCGCGGATGGCGCAAGCAAAAAGGTGAACAGGCTTTTCACTGATGCAAAAGTGCCGGTGGACAGAAGATTCCGTGTGCCGCTTGTCACTTCAGGCTCTGATGTTATATGGGCTGTGGGACTACGTATGGGCGAGTCTTGTAAGGTGACGGACAGTACGAGGATAATAGTTGAATTGCAATATATAAGAGAAGATAACGAGGAGGAACGACGTTGAAAGAACAGATCGGAGTTATGATCAGCAGCAGTGAAGTTGAGACAAGAATCAGCGAGATGGCAGCGGCAATTGATAAAGCATATGAGGGCAAGACAGTGCATCTGATAGGAATTCTTAAGGGAAGTGTATTTTTCCTGTGTGAACTTGCAAAGAGGATGAAGAATCCTGTAACTATGGATTTCATGTCAGTCAGCAGTTATGGCGACGGTACAAAGTCTTCAGGAATAGTCAAGCTTAACAAAGATCTGGACGAGTCGATCGAGGGAAAGGAAGTCATCATAGTTGAGGATATTCTTGATTCCGGAAGAACTCTTTCATATATAGTTAAGCTTCTCAAAGAGAGAAAACCGGCCAGCCTCGAGGTTATAACATTGCTTGATAAGCCTGAGAGAAGGGTTATACCGGTTGAACTGTATATGACAGGATTCGAGATCCCTGACAGGTTTGTAGTTGGATATGGTCTTGACTGTGCACAGAAGTATAGGAATCTTCCGTATATAGGTGTGATAAAGCAGTAAAAAATATGACGCGGCGGTTTATTGAATAAAGGGATCCGCCCGGTCAGAACAAGGAGAATATATGAACAAGAGAAAATTCAGAAATGGGATGATCATTTATCTGCTGATTCTGATAGTTGCATTTGTGCTTATAAACAGATGGATGCAGTCGGATACCAATGTGACGACGACATACAGCTATACAGATCTGGCAGAGGATCTGAACGATGGCAAGATTTCGGCTATGTCTGTACAGCAGAATGCAGAGATCCCAACAGCGGTGGTTCAGGTCCAGTTTACAAACGGCAAGCAGCTTGCATTCTATGCGTCAGATGTCAATGATGTGGTGGAGATATATAACAAGTATCAGGCTGAGGTCGATTCGTACAATGCAAAGTTGTCAGATGATGCTGACAAGAAGGCTGTGGCAAAGTGCAGCCTGGAGGATGTAGAGAAGACAAGTATATGGAGTGTTATTATTCCATATGTTCTGGTTATGATAGTCCTCTTATTTATCATGATGATGTTCATGAGATCCGCACAGGGCGGCGGTGGTGGCGGCCAGATGATGAACTTTGGCAAAAGCAGAGCGCGCAAAGCGGATGAGAGTGCAAAGAATGTTACATTCAAGGATGTGGCAGGACTTGAGGAGGAGAAGGAGGATCTGGAAGAAATCGTCACATTTCTGAAGAATCCTCAGAAGTTTGTAAAGGTTGGAGCACGTATTCCTAAGGGTGTTCTTCTTGTTGGCCCTCCGGGAACAGGTAAGACACTCATGGCAAAGGCTATAGCAGGAGAGGCTGGAGTGCCATTTTTCAGCATATCGGGTTCAGATTTCGTTGAGATGTTTGTCGGTGTCGGCGCATCCAGAGTCAGAGATCTTTTTGCAGAGGCCAAGAAGAATGCTCCGTGTATCGTGTTCATAGATGAGATTGATGCTGTTGCGAGACAGAGAGGTTCAGGACTTGGCGGTGGCCATGACGAGCGTGAGCAGACACTCAACCAGCTGCTTGTCGAGATGGATGGTTTCGGTGTGAATGAGGGAATCATCGTTCTTGCAGCTACAAACAGAGTAGATATTCTGGACAAGGCCATTCTTCGTCCGGGACGATTTGACAGAAAGATTCCTGTCAACAGACCTGATGTGAAGGGCAGAGAAGAGATATTGAAGGTTCACGTGAAGAATAAGCCTCTTGCAGAGGATGTTAATCTTCATGAGATAGCAAGAACTACTGCTGGATTTGCCGGCGCTGATCTGGAGAACCTGATGAATGAATCTGCTATAGCAGCTGCAAAGGCAAACAGAGCATATATTACCAAGGAAGATGTTGATAAATCGTTCATAAAAGTAGGAATCGGCGGAGAGAAGAAGAGCCGTCTTGTTCCTGAGAGCGAGAGAAGAATCACAGCATACCATGAGTCGGGACATGCGATATTGTTCCATCTGCTTCCTCATGTGGGACCGGTTCATCTGGTTTCCATCATTCCTACAGGGATGGGCGCCGGTGGATACACTATGCCGCTTCCTGAGAATGATAATGTGTTCATGACCAAGGATAAGATGCTGGATGAGATCAGAGTCAGTCTGGGTGGACGAATTGCCGAGGAGATGATCCTCGACGATATCACAACCGGTGCTTCACAGGATATCAAGGAAGCCAGCAAATATGCCAGAGCTATGGTGACAAAGTACGGTATGTCAGATAAGCTCGGACTCATCAACTACGAGAGCAATGATCAGGAGGAGGTATTCCTCGGCAGAGACCTCGGACACTCAAGGGTGTACAGTGAAGAGGTTGCTGCAGCGATAGATGAAGAGGTTAAGAGAATAGTAGACACATGCTATAAAGAGGCGAGGGCTATTCTTGAGGCGAATATAGATATCCTTCACAAATGTGCATCGATTCTTCTTGAGAAAGAGAGGATCGCAAGACCTGAGTTTGAGGCATTGTTTGTTAAGGAGCAGACAACCGAGAACGATACAGAGCAGCCAGATGCGGCTCAGAATGTCGAGACGACTGCTGGTGTATAGACAGATGTAAATCTGGTGAGATAAAGACAGAGTTTTGTATGGGGTAGTTATTGTGTTTACACATGACTACATACGATATAATCATACAACAGATGCCCGCATAGCTGCGGGCATTTGCTGTATGATGGGGGAATTAGGATAATACCTGTGGGAGCTGCATGATGGCAGCAGGACCTCAGTTCTATAAAATACATATTTGGAGGATTATGGGGATGAAGATCATAAAGAGAGGGATAAATGCGGTTATACCGTTTCTGCTGGCGAATGTGTATCTGCTGGCAAGGTGTCCAAAGTGGCAGGTTCCACTAGTGCCGCTGATAATAACATTGCTGATCGTGTTGGATATGGTCGTGTTGGCAATGCCGTTGCTCAGTCTTAAAAATATACAGACAAATGGGATAAAGAGATGCCAGAGAGGGTGCGAAAATCTGTATTCATTTCTGGTGGCGACAGCATTTTCTGCGGTGGTGCTGATACTTATGATAGTGGGCGTTGTCGATGTGTCAGGGTGGACATGGAAGAACTGGGTGCTGTACATACTGACAGCCGTGATTGTTCTGGCGATAACGTTTTGGGTTGGAATAATCAGGATATATCTATCATCGAGACAGCTTGGGATCAAATGGCGTGTTATTGGAATACTGTGCGGATGGATACCTGTGGTACATTTGATAGTCCTTGGCAAACTGATAAAGCTTGCATCTGACGAGGCGGTATTTGAGAATGAAAAGCTTATAATAGATAACAACAGGAAACGGGATCAGGTGTGCGCCACAAAATATCCAATTTTGATGGTACATGGAGTATTTTTCAGGGATTTCAGATATCTGAACTACTGGGGAAGGATACCTGCTGCTCTTGAGGCAAATGGTGCAAAGATATTCTATGGCAATCATCAGTCTGCGGCGTCAGTTGCGGATTCGGGGCATGAGATCGCGGATAGGATAAAGCAGATAATCCAGGAGACAGGCTGTGGCAAGGTGAATATAATCGCCCACTCAAAGGGGGGATTGGACAGCAGATATGCCATATCGAAACTTGGTATGGCACCGTATGTGGCATCGCTCACAACGATAAACACTCCACACAGAGGGTGTGAATTTGCAGATTATCTTCTGGGGAAGATTCCGGAAAAACAGCAGCAGATGGTTGCAGATGCATATAACTCTGCCCTAAAGAAACTGGGGGATACCAATCCAGATTTCATAGCAGCGGTGACAGACCTTACCGCGTCAGCGTGTGCAAAACTCAACGGAGAGATCCCAGATCCACCGGGAGTATATATCCAGAGTACAGGTTCGTGTATGAAGAAACCATCCGGCGGCAGATTCCCTCTGAACACGACAAATGCATTCGTAAAGCATTTCGATGGTGAGAATGACGGTCTGGTTGGATATGAATCATTCAAATGGGGCGCCAATTTTATCTATCTGAAACCAGATGGAAACAGGGGAATCTCACACGGGGATGTCATAGATCTCAACAGAGAGAACATTGATACGTTTGACGTGAGGGAATTCTATGTGGATCTGGTGCGTGATCTGAAAAGGCGCGGTTTTTAGAAATATGTTGCTGTTTTGGATAATGTGAACAATAAAAAGTAAAAAATAGGTAATATTCGGGAAATCAATTGTGATTTTGCACAATGACATTTGCCAAATAAAAAAATATTTGGGCAGACTTTTTCCGGGATATGTATATAATAATAATTGTAACCCCCAATACATTATATAGTTTTGGCTACACCCCATAAGTAACAAAATACCTTCTCCAAAGAGGATAGTCGTACGGTGACTATCCTCTTTATTTGTTTATAAACAAATGTTGATTACTGAGCAATGCTGGTTAGTTGTTGCTTAATAGCAGGAAAAGTATTAGAATAAATATGTATGTGTATATGCAAGGGAGAGTTTATTATATGCTGGAAAAGAAAACCAACGGACAGAAGATACATGATTATGTGTATAGTGTAAGACCTGTTTTGAATAAGGGTGGATTGTTTGCTGATGGAAGTAAGTATTATGTCAGCCCTCAGGAGCCTGGTGTGGATCAGGAAGTGAAGGTCAGATTCAGAACGACTGCGGACAATGTGGATTCGGTCTACCTTATATATAATGAAGAGAAAGTGGCGATGACAAAGGAGAGCTCCAACAGGATATTTGATTTTTATACGGCAACTATTCCTGCGGGACTTGAGTTTATCAGATATCATTTTGAGATTCATTCGGGAAGGGTTACGTGCTTTTATGATAAGCTGGGCCCTACAAAACAGAATGATCGTGAATATGATTTCGAGATATGTCCGGGCTTTACTGTACCAGAGTGGGCAAAGGGCGCGGTTTTTTACCAGATATTTGTGGACAGGTTCTGCAATGGAGACAAGTCCAATGATGTGCAGGATAACGAGTATTCATATATAGGTTCAGGTTCGGTACAGGTGAAGGATTGGGAACAGCGGCCGAGTACGATGGATGTGGGCCGGTTCTATGGAGGAGACCTGCAGGGCGTTATGGATAAGCTGGATTATCTGCAGGATCTGGGAGTCGACGTCATATATCTGAATCCTATATTTGTATCCCCTTCAAATCACAAGTATGACATACAGGATTATGATTACGTCGATCCACATTTTGGAAGGATCGTTGACGATGAAGGAGACTGCCTTCCTCCGGGATGCCTTGAGAACAAGCAGTCATCAAGATATATAAACAGAGTTACGAATAAGAAGAATCTCGAGGCCAGCAATCAGTTCTTCGCCGAGCTGGTGGAGGAGATACACAAGCGCGGAATGAAGGTCATCTTAGATGGCGTGTTCAACCACTGCGGTTCATTCAACAAATGGATGGACAGAGAGTGTATATATGAGAATCAGGAGGGCTATGAGAAGGGTGCATTTGTATCAAAGGACAGCCCTTACAACACCTTCTTCAAGTTTTATAATGAGAATGCATGGCCATATAATACGACGTATGATGGCTGGTGGGGGCATGATACTCTGCCAAAGCTCAACTATGAGGATTCTCCGAAGCTGGTTGAGTATATCATGAAGATCGCGAGAAAATGGGTGTCACCTCCATACAATGCAGATGGATGGAGACTTGATGTGGCTGCGGATCTTGGGCATTCCCCTGAGTACAATCACCAGTTCTGGCGGGAGTTCAGGAGAAATGTAAAAGAGGCTAATCCGAATGCCATTATTCTGGCAGAGCATTATGGCGATCCGAAGAGCTGGCTGAAGGGCGATCAATGGGATACAGTTATGAACTACGATGCGTTCATGGAGCCTATCACATGGTTCCTCTGCGGTGTTGAGAAGCACAGCGACGAGTTCCGTGGAGACCTGCTGGGTAATTATGACGCATTTAAGGGTGCGATGAACTATCATATGTCCAGATTTCTGAGGCCATCCATTGATGTGTCCATGAACGAGCTGTCAAACCACGACCATTCCAGATTCCTCACGAGAACCAACAGAAAGGTCGGACGACTTCACACTATGGGGGCAGACGCCGCTGATCAGGGCGTGGACAAAGGTATATTCAGACAGGCTGTTGTATTCCA